>CAISYL010000189.1 GCA_903889655.1 uncultured Alphaproteobacteria bacterium
CGAAAGCTGCTGCTCGGTCAACGTGCCCGTCTGGGTGGTCACGAGATTGTTCTGGCTCTTGTAGAGTTCCGCCGCACGTTCCGAAGCTTCAAGCTGAGTGCGCAACTCTTCGAGGCGGCCCGACAGCCAGTCGTTGGCCTGCTTTGTCGCCTGGAACTTGGCGTCGAGCTGACTGACGATATAGGCGTCCGCAATTGCATCAGCAATCTGGGCCGCCCTCGCCCGGTTCGCCGATGTATAGAGAACGTCGATCACATAGGTGACGCCCCGGCGGCGCACATCCTCATTCGCCATCAGAATGTCGGTCGCCGTATTGAGCTGCCGTTCCGCGGTATCTGGCGCCTGAGGCTCGCCTTCAGACGAAAAAAAAGACCGGATCCAGCGCGTCGGATCGACCGTTTCGAGAAATGTGGCCGAGCGCATTTCCGGATTGAAATCCGGGTCGTTGACCAGGGACAGCTTCTCCACGACCCGCCGGGCGATGGTGCGCGATTTGATGATTTCGACCTCGGTGTCGATGGCCGCCGAATCCGAACTCAGCCCCGCCATCACCGCGTCGAGATTGACCACGTCCTTGCGCTGGGTGTCGATCATGACCTGGGTGCTGGCCGTATAGAGCGGGGTCAGCTGGAACACCGCCACCATCACCAATGCGGTGACCACGACCACCACGCTTATGATGACATTCAGTCGCCGCCTGAGGGTGCGGAAGAGCTTGACGAGATCAAGTTCCAAAAAGGTCTGATCCTCGGGAGCGTTGTACCCCCCGGGCAATGCAGTCGGACCGCCCGACCGCTGAAGCGGCGCATTCATAAAACCACCACATCGCGGGGCATTTCCGCCCCGTCCAGCCGCACCTGACGATCGATACCATCAACCATCAGACGTCCCGAGGCACACCAGGTGCCGTGATCAGAGCTGACCACGAATAGTGATGCCAACCCTGTTTTGCGTGTAGTCGGCACCCGAAACATTCGAGTTGCGATCCACAATGCCATAATTGAGGCCAACGGCGAAAAAGTTGTTAAGCAGGTAGGTCGCGCCCAACGTCGCCGAAGTCACATCGTCCTTGCGAGAAATATCACCGAAATCGTCATTCTCGTAAGCGATGTCTCCGCTCAGGACCAAATTGCGCAGGAGTTCATGATCGACACCGAGCCCGACCTGCTGGGCCTTGTAACCCGACGCCAGCGGGTCGATCGATTCATCGATCGTCGAGTCCGCGGAAAAGCGGACCGTCGTCAGCGGCGTCACGAACCAGTTGACCTTCGCGCCATAGGCCAAGCCGCCATTGGACGAGAACTGCTCGTCATCGTAATTCTGCTTCTGGTAGCCGACAAAGACTTCGCCTTCCGCCAGCCGTGACAGCTTGAAGTCCGAACCGACGACGGCCGCATAGCCGTCCGAGCTGCGGTCGACACCATTCGTGATCTGGTTGTAGTCGCGTTTGTTCAACGATCCCTCGACATAGACGTTGGTATCGGGAGAGACGTCGTAGCCGAGACGCAGCGCACCGAGATATTCCTTACGGTCGCGGGCATCTTCATTGATCTCGGTGCCGTCGTTCCTCGGCACGTTCTTGTAGTCGTAATTGTCGTAGGTCCCGGTCAGGCTCGCCGTGACGCGGTTGAACCGCTGATGCAGACCGAGCGAGCTGTCGAAGAGATCGTATTCCGTCGGCTCGGCCGCTGATGCCAGCGAGTTCGGCGACCCACGGTCTTCATGCGCCTGCTGGTAGCCAGCATCGGCGGTGAGATAGGTGTCGCGCAGCACATCGAGCCGGCCATCCGCGCCGACGTTCCAGTCGAGGCGATTTTCCGACGAATGACTGTTGTACCAATACTGGCTGAGCCCGGCATGGAGATTGAGCGAGTGGCGCGACCACAGCGACTTGATGTTGACCGCCGGCGATACGTTCGTAATGAAGTCGCTTTTTTCGTCGCTTTCGGTTGCGTAGATATTGTCGTTGTACTGCTCGGAGACGTCGAGCTTCGGCAACACCAGGAAGCTGCCGGCCCGGACGCCGACGGCGTCGTAGCCCGGCCGCGCACGATCGCGAACGCTCTGCCCGCGGACATCCTGAATTTCCGTCTGCGATGATGGAGTGATCTCATCTGCAAAGGCCGCACCGGACGCACCCAGAAGAGAGACGACCGGAACGATCAGGCAAAGATGCGCGTGCTTCATGGATATCTCCAAACAATCTAAACCGCGAACAAGCGAACGGTTAGAGGACTTCAAGGGATACGCGGGGGGTACTCGGGAACGCGCGCGACGACGGCTCGCGCACGCCCATCAATTGGGGCTTTGCTGGCCAGCCGGGTTTGCGTTGGCCTGGAGCAGGCTGTCTCCCCCGACGCTGAGACTACCCGTCTCGATCTCTGCAGCCGCATCCGCATAGGCGGTCTTGACCTCGTCGAGGTCCGACGCATCAACCTGCGCAACGATCCTGCCGGCCACGTCGACCGTTCCCGGCTCGCCCTGGAGTCGGGCGACCGCGATCGCGAGACCACGGCCTGCGGCATGGCGATTGTCAGCGCCCATATACTGCGCCACACCAATCACATTGGCTGAAATTCCGTCCGCCCCGATGCCGCCATTGGCGACGACTTTGCCGATCGCCTGGGCCAGGTCTTCCGACGTGATACCCGACGTACCTTCGATCGCTCCGCCAAGGGCCTTGAGAAGGGCGGGCGAAGGACTATCGCCCAGCGCCGCCATCGCCTCGGCGGCGGTGGTCGCCGGATTGGCCGAACCCGAAATGAGGGAGGCCAAGGCTGCCTGCAGAGCCGCGCCGTTGTCGGTATCGCCGGCATGAGCCGCCACGATCTGCTGGACGTCATCCGCAACCGCCGCCTGCGCGGCGCCTGCCATCAACGCACCGCCGCCCACCAGCGACAACGCGAGCAACACGGTGCCCATCCACTGCTTAATCATGATACCCCCTCACACAGTTTGGACCCGGACCACAACCGAGCCTTCCCGATGAATTGTCGCCGCTCACACTATCACAGCGAAGCCCAACGAAAAAGTTGGTAAGGCTCCATTAACCGTTGCAACCTGCGGCTTTGGAGCACTTATCGCGCGTTTTTCAGATGCGTGTACCTTTGCAGCATCATGCATACACACACATCTGCCCAAGTACGTATCAAATTGACCCGTCAAGTTCAGATGCCCGACGGCAAAAGCTAAAAGAAGCGCTCGGGAACACGGACGATGTCACCCGGCAGGACCTTGACCTGCTGCGACGCCTGATATTGCGTCTCACCGCCTTTACCGCGGGTGATGTACACCGTGTCCGTATTGGCGCGGTAGGTAAAGCCGCCCGCCACCGCAACGGCGTTCAGCACCGTCATGTCGCTCGTGTAGGGATACTGGCCCGGCTTGTCGACCTCACCGATGATGTAGAAGGGCCGATAGTTCAGCACTTCTGCGCTCACCTTGGGGCTCGTCAGGTAGCCTTGCGACAGCTTGTCCGAGACTTCCTTCTCGAACTGGTCGAGCGTGAGGCCCGCCGCCTGTGCCTGGCCGATCAACGGGAGGGAGACCTTGCCGGTCCCCGTTACGTCGAACTCGCCGGAGAGGTCCGGCTCGCCATAGACGATGAGACGCAGCTTGTCGCCGGCTCCCAGTACATAGGCCGCATCGAGGGCCGCGGTCGGCGCCGGACCTGAGCCCGTTGCCTGCGCGGTCGCCGCGGCGACCGGTTGGGCCGGAGCCGAAGCGCCGCCCGCGCAAGCTCCCAATGCCAGCAGCCCCATCAGAGCCAAAACCGCCGGACCAAATCTCCGACAGCGATCCGTGCCCGCAAGTTTCATTTGCCACCCTCGACTTCAATTCCGGCAGATATGCAGATAGACAAGTTGAATTACCCCTAAACCCTCACCGGCAAACGCACGGCTACTCGGCAGCCGTCCCCGCGAAGACCGGCACCATAACATCGGCCGTCTGAATTATGCGCTTCTCCTGCCGCTCCAGGACGAGGCAAGTGAGCACATTGGTCATATAGGCGCCCGTATCTATACCTATTCGGTTAGGCTTGAAAACCGGCTGCTCTTTGGGCGTATGCCCATGAACGATGACTTTGCCGAACCACATGTCCGACTGCAGAAACTTGTCGCGAATCCAGAGGAGGTCGTCTTCCACCTGGTGCGCCAGCCCGATCCCCGGCGCCACGCCCGCATGGGCGAAGAAGTAATCGCCGAACTCGATGGACACCCGGAGCGATTCCAGAAACTGCCTGTGCGCGGGCGGAAGGGCACTATGAAGATGGTTTCGCGCGCGTTCGAAATCAGAGGGATTGTCACTCAGGGTGAGATCGGTGATGCCGTAGGAATGCAGCGTCTCGAGGCCCCCGTAGTATTTCCATGTACGGCCGAAATTTGCGTCGCGGAGAAATTCGAGCATCGCCGCTTCGTGATTGCCCTTAAGAAAGACCGCTTCGAACCCGGTCATCGGCCGTGTCGTCAGCCGATCGAGCACTTGTCTCGACTGCAAGCCCCTGTCGATATAGTCGCCGAGAAATATGACGATGTTACGTGCGGGAGGGCGCTCATGCGCATCCGCTTCGATCCGCGCGAGAATGTTCGCAAGCAGGTCGTCGCGGCCATGAATGTCTCCGACAGCATAAAGCCTCATGCCGTCGGGCACCGCCGCCGGGCGGCGTTCGGTAATTCCAGCCGCTTCGCGGATTCGTTTTACAATTCCACCAAACAAGTTTCGACCTGGGCTTTCGTATCGCCGTAACGGCGACCGGCGCGCCGCCGGCCTGTCCGCGGATTGGTATTCTACCCCATGCTCGCAATAAGCGAGCCCCTAAATATCGGGCGGGTCATCCCGGAGAAGCAAGAGCCGCCGCGCGAGACGATGCCGTTAACGAAGAATATGCTATGGTTTCGGATATATACCCGTCCGTTTGTCCCCGGATGGTGCAGTCAACGTCCAAGGCGCAACCGTGTCACCTGCAAATACGTCCAAAGAGCCCGATACGTCCAAGGAACCGGCAAGCTCCAGCCATCTGGTGTCCGCCCGGCGCACTCTCGATCTCGAGATAGCCGGCCTCAAGGCGCTTGCGGCGTCGCTGGACGGCGCCTTCTCCGATGCCGTCGAACTGCTTTTTGCGGTCAAGGGCCGCACCGTCGTGACGGGCATGGGCAAGAGCGGACATGTCGGGCGGAAGATCGCAGCCACCCTCGCTTCGACCGGAACGCCCTCACAATTCGTTCATCCGGCGGAGGCGAGCCACGGCGATCTCGGCATGATCACCCGCGACGATGCGATCCTGGCATTGTCCTGGTCGGGCGAATCCGCCGAACTCCTCAGCATCATCTCCTATGCAAAGCGCTTTTCGATCCCGCTGATCGCGATCACGGCGGAAGCTGCGAGCGCGCTCGGCAAGGCCGCCGACATCGCGCTCGTGCTGCCCAGGGCCGAAGAAGCCTGCGCCAACACCAATGCACCGACGACATCGACCACCATGCAGCTCGCCCTCGGCGACGCGCTGGCGGTCGCTCTCATCGAACGTCGCGGCTTCACGGCAAGCGATTTCCGCGTCTTCCATCCGGGCGGCAAGCTCGGCGCGCAACTGCGCCATGTCGCCGACATCATGCACAAGGGCGACGAGATGCCCCTTGCCGGCCCCGATACGCCGATGTCCGAGGCTCTCATTGAAATGTCCCGCAAGAGCCTCGGCTGTCTCGGCATCGTGGGCAAGGATGGCATGCTTGCCGGCCTCATCACGGATGGCGACTTGCGCCGCCATATGGGGGCCGGGCTTCTCGAAAAACGCGTCGGCGAGATCATGAATGCCTCGCCCAAGACCGTACCGCCGACCATGCTTGCATCCGAGGCGCTGAACTTCCTCAACGAAAAGAAGATCACGAGCCTCTTCGTCGTCGACAACGGCAAGCCGGTCGGCGTCGTCCATGTCCACGACTTCCTGCGAGCAGGCGTCGTCTGAGCGACCTCAGATCTTCCGGACGACGAAGCCCGGCGCAAAGCGGATGACGAGCATGATGAAGCGCCACCAGAACGGCGTGTAGATCACGCCGCGCTTGCCTTTTTTCACAGCCGCCACGATATCGCCGCCCACCGCCTGTGCGGAGGCCCAGAGCGGACCCTTGGGGAAAGCATTTGTCATCGGCGTGTCGACGAACCCCGGTTTTACGACGAGGACGTTGACGCCCCGGGGAGCGAAGGCCAGCGCCATTCCCTCGCCCATGACCGACAGGAAAGCTTTCGACGCGCCATAGATGTAATTGCTGGGCCGACCGCGATCGCCGGCAACCGAGGAAATGACGATCAGAGACCCGGAACCCTGCGCCGCCATGATGTTTCCGAGCCGGGTCATCAACGCAGCAGGGCTTTGCGTATTGATGCGCATCACGTCGAGCATCGCGGCTCCCGAGGCTTCGCAAGCCGCCTGATCCGGCAGGACGCCATGCGCGATCAACGCGACATCGATACCACCCAGCGCCGCGCGCGCCGTTTCGCAAAGTTCGTCGAGCAAGGCGAGGTCGCCGAGATCGGCCGTATGCGTCGCCACCTCCGTCGCGCCGCGCACTTCGAGATCGGCGGCGATGTCGGCCAGCGCCGTTTCGTTGCGCGCGACCAGAAAGAAGCGCGCGCCGTCGATGGCGAAGCCGCGCGCCACTTCCTGCGCTATGGCGGAGGTAGCGCCTAAAATCAGGACTCGGCTCATCGGACGTTCTCCATGACACGCCGCGCGAAACTCGAACTCATGCGCGGATCGACGAATTTGCGGAATGTCTCGAGTTGCGGATAGCCGCGCATGAAACAGGCGGGCGACATGCGGGCATCCTTGGCCGGGTAGATGCGGCCGCCCGCTTCCATCACGATGGCGTCGAGCCTGTCGAGCAGCGCGAAGGTGGCTTCGCCCTTGATGGGAAAATCGAGTGCGAGCGTCGTTCCCGGCATCGGAAACGAGAGCAGCCCCGGCGAAAGATGATCGCCGAAAACCTTGAGGACGACGAGGAACGAGCCCTGCCCGCTGCGGCTGATTTCAGCGAGCAAGGCTTCCGATACATCGCGCTGATCGCGCGTCGGCACGACGGCCTGATATTGCAGGAACCCCTTGGGTCCGTAGATGCGGTTCCAGTTGGCAATCGCATCCAGCGGATAATGAAAGGCGTCGAGAGACCAGACCTTCTCGACGATGTGGGCCCTCTGCCGGTTGTAATAGGCGGCGTTAAAAGCCTTGAGGGACAGTCCATTGATGAGCGAGATCGGCGGCGTGATCGGCACGGCGAGCGGCAGCGGCCGACCGGCCTTCAGCCCTCTTGCCTCTTCCGCATCGAGAACATTGGCGCGCAGAAAGTGTCCGCGGCCGAAGGTCTCGCCGCGGCCGAGACAGTCTATCCAGGACACCACATATTCGTGGCTCGCGGCCGATTCCGCGCTCAACACGAAAAACTCGTCGAGCCCGCCGAACTTGATCGACTGACCGCCGAGGAAAGCCGACGCCGTCGGCTTCAATTGCAACGTCGCCTGCGTGACCAGCCCGGTGAGGCCCAGCCCTCCGATCGTCGCGGCGAACTGATCCGCGTTCTCCCATGGCGAGCAGAGAAGACGGCTCCCGTCGGATCGCAGAAGTTCGAAGCTTCTCACATGACGTCCGATCGAGCCGGCACGGTGATGGTTCTTGCCATGCACGTCGTTGGCGATGGCACCGCCGAGCGTCACGAATTTGGTGCCGGGCGTCACCGGCAGAAACCAGCCATGCGGTAGCGCGACTTCGATGATGTCGGCCAGCGAAACGCCAGCCTCGCAGGCGATTTCGCCGGTCTGCCGGTCGAAGGAAATGAAGCGGCGAAGCGCCCGCGTCTCGATCAGCGTACCGCCGCCATTGAGACAACTGTCGCCATAGCTGCGTCCGAGGCCGTAGGGAAGAACCGAACCTTCCGCCGGTAACGGCAGCGGCGCATGACGGTCCGTCATGCGCACGACATTCTGCGTGACGCGCGGATAGCGCCCCCAGCTCATCGCTTTCGTCGCGGCGGAATTCATCCGGCGGCCGCCAGAAGAATGAGGGCGGCGATCAGGCCTATGACCCGGCTCACCGGATCTCTCAGCGCAAAGACGATGGGATCGTCATGCATCTGACCGCGATGCGTGAGGAGCCAGACCCTGCTGATCCAGTAGAGCATCAGCGGCGCGAAGAGCCAGAGCAACTGATGGTGCGGATAGAGCGCCTGGGCTTCAGGGGCGCTTACATATAACGCAAGCACGACGACGCTCGCATAGCCCGAGGCGACGCCCAGCATCTGCATGATGATCAGATCTTCGGACTGATAGCCGCGGCCGTGCAGGAGCGTGACGCCGCGCTGGCGGCTCGACTCGATTTCGGCCACGCGCTTCACGACGCCGAGGCTGAGGAAGAGGAAAATCGACACGCCGAGGAGCCAGGGCGAGAGGCTCAGATGAACGACGACGGCGCCGGCGATGATGCGCAGCGTATAGAGCGCAGCCAGCGTAAAGACGTCGAGCAGCGCCCGGCGCTTCAGGTCGAAGGAATAGGCGACGGTGACCGCATAATAGAGTGCGAGCACGGCGGTGAAATAAAGATCGGTATGGATCGCCAGCGCGAAGCCCGCGATCAGCAGAAGCGGGATCGCGACGAGGCCCTGCTCGATCGGCAATGTCGCCGCCGCGAAGGGCCGCAGCCGCTTGCTCGGATGCCGGCGATCGGCGGCGAGATCGAGGAGATCGTTCAACAGATAGACGCTCGACGCGCAAAGACTGAAGGCCAGGAAGCCGAGGCCCACAGTCATCAGCTTCACCGGATCGAAGATCTGATGCGAGAGGACGAGCGGCGCAAAGAGAAGCGAGTTCTTCACCCATTGATGAAGGCGCAGCGCCTTGATCCAGAGCCGGAGACGCGACCGGCTGCGTTCCTGCCTGAATACGCGGGTGAACGAGACGCGCTTCGACAGGATGCGTTCGATGTCGGCGGAACTCGCCGCGAGCATCGCCGCCTCGGCGCCCGCCCAGACCGGCATATCGACATGCGCATTGCCGATATAATCATAGCGGCCGAACCGCGCTTTCAGCGCTTCGGCCTTGGCGCGGCCGGTCATGTTGACGCGACCATCGCTCGCGATGACGCCAGTGAAAAATCCGTGATACGCCGCAATCGCCTCGACCATCAGGCGATCCGCACCAGACGCGAGCACGATTTCCCGGCCCTCCTCGCGTTCGGCGCGAAGCCATGCGATCAGTTCCTCGTTATAGGCTAGTGCCGAAGGATCGAAGGCGATGCGCCTGGCGATTTCCGCCTTGCAATGAGCCTTGCCTTTCAACAGCCAGAACGGCAGCAGAAAAAGGCTCAGCGGCCGCTGCTTGAGAAGGAGCAGGACCGCTTCGATAAGTGTGTCTGTCCGGGAGAAGGTGCCGTCGAGATCGACGCACAACACACATCCCGGCGCGAGAATGGCTTCGTTCATAAGTGGCCCCGTCACCCGTTCAGGGTAACCTGCTTTCGCTCGGGCGCAACAACGAGTTCGACCGCCGCAAGGGCGCCGACTCCGATGGCGACGGCGAACCACAAGGTCGCCAGACGGCAGACCAGTGTGACCGCGATCGCCTCCGCGACGGGAAGGCCCGCCGCCGTGAGAAGACCGGTCATTGCGGCTTCCGTTCCGCCGAGACCGGCCGGCAGGAAGATCGCCGCGGCGCCGGCCAGAATGGAGAGGCCGTAAATGCCGGCAGCGACGCCGAGCCCGAGATCATGCCCGAGCGCCGAGGCGAGCAGCCACACCCCATAACCTTCGGCCCCCCAGGAGATGACGCTCATCAGCAGAACGGCCGAGAGGCGTTTCCAGGCCAGAAGCTGGCGCGAATGCTCGAGCGTATCCGCCAGCCATTCGAGGAGCCCGCCAATGCGGCCGCCGAAGCGCGATCCGACCAGAACGAGGAAGTCCGGCGTTTCCTTGCGGGTGATGACGAGAAGCGCGAGCAACAGAAGTGCCATTGCGCAAACGATCACCCAGACGAGGTCGGCCCGGACGGTCAACAGCAGCGCGGACAGGATGACGATGGCGAAGAGGTCCATCAATCGCTCGACGAAGAGCAGTGCGAAACTTGCCTTATAGGGCACCCCCTCCTCATTGAGGTAGAGGCAACGTACCGCCTCGCCCGCCTTGCCGGGACTTACGGTGAGCGCGAAACCGGAGAGGTACATAAGGAGGCTGCGGACAACCGGAATATCGAAGCCCCGCCAGCCGAGATAGAGCTGCCAGCGCCAGAACCGAAGCCCGTAGTTGAACAACGAGAGCGCGAAGACGAGCATCAGCGGGAGGAGACCGATATGGCCGACCGCCTCGATGATGCGGCCGCCCTGCACCGACAGGGCGAGCCCGATGTAAGCCGCAAGCGCGACCGCGGTCACGCTTGCCGCGCTGCGCCGCCATTTCGCCGGTACTCTCACACGAGACCTCTCGATTCAATAACGGCAGACCCTAGCAGCCAAGGGGTCACCGAGAGGTGAATATCCATCTCCAATCGACGAAGGGGTTGTCATGGGGCTGGCAATTATCTATACTGAACAAGTAGGGTAATCCTCGGTAAGTCGGCAGTCGCGGCATAAAGCGGAACCACTCATGACGAGCCATCATTCCGACCGGACGAAACCGTCGCGTGTTCGCGACGCAAATGCCCCCGCGTGCATACCAGGTCTGGACCATGCGGCCTGCCCCTCCCCCTCCATCGCCCGAATGTGTTGTCGCTTCGCATACTAGATGCTGAGGCGCTCGCTCCCTGAGCAGCAAAATCTTCACAGAATTTTCGTCGCGCCGATGGAGCGCGGGCCGGCAAGGCGCGTTATATGCGCGCCGGCCAGAGGAGTAATCATGACCGACGCGTATGTGATCGAGATTAACGATGAGGCCGCCGGGATCGTTGTCAGAACCGGCAGAGATTATTTTTTCTACGCATCGAACCCGCGCTACGCGCAAATGGAAGGGACGAGCTACCCCTCCCCCTCGAAAGCGGAAATCGCCGCCCGTGCCCTGACGCGACCGCCGCTGGCGCGGGCGAGCTGACCCCACCCGGCAGCAGTACGCCGCGCCTTATCGGGGCGCGGCGTACTCTCCGTTTCCATATTTTATCAAAGCTGACTGGCGAGACGCTTCTTCACCGCCGCACCGAGGCGGGCGATCGCGAAGTCGGCGGCCGGGATGGCGCCGCCCATGGTCAGGAAACCGTGGATCTGTCCGGGGAAGAAGAGCGTCTCCACTTCGACACCCGCGCCCTTGAGCCTCGCCGCGTAGGCAGCCGCTTCATCGCGCAGGGGATCGAAACCCGCATAGAGAATGACCGCCGGCGCGACATCGGCGAATGACGAGGCAAAGAGCGGCGAGACACGCCAGTCCGCCGCGTTCGGACCACGGCCGATATAATTGCGGCGATACCAGGCGTAGAGATCGGCCGTCAGCAGATAGCCGTCGGCGAAGGTCTGATGCGACGGAAGACTCGCGGTCAGATCCGTACACGGGTACAGCAGCAACTGGTAGGCCGGGTCGAAGCTGATCTGCGCGTCGCGCGCCGCGAGTGCCGTCACGGCGGCGATGTTCGCGCCGGCGCTGTCGCCGCCGATGCCGATGCGCGCCGGATCGAGCGAGAGCCAATGCGCATTCTTCTGCACCCAACGCGCCGCCGCGGCGGCGTCTTCGAGTGCCGCCGGAAACGGATATTCCGGTGCAAGCCTGTAGTCGACCCAGATCACGGCCGAGCCGGTCGCGTTGGCCAGCGCGCGCACGAAGGGTTCGTAAATGGTGAGATCGCCCAGCGTCCAGCCCCCGCCATGCAGGAAGAGCAATCCGGGCAGCACATCCGATGGCTGCGATCCGGCCGGACGGAAGATCGTGAGCTTCGGCACGCCCGCCGTCGCCGGACGCAATTCGGCGACACTCTCGACCGCCTCGGCCGGCGCAAGAAGCGGTTTTCGGCTTTCGTTATAACGCTTTCTTGCCTCGATGGCGGTGATCTCCGAGCGTGGGCCCGAATGCGCCAGGCGTGCGATGACGCCCGCCGCCGCCGGATCGAGTTCACCATCCACGCCTGGAAGAAGCGCGAATTTCCGCGATCGCGCGTCGGCTCCGTGCGGGCCGGAGGTCTCGGGAAATATCGAAATGTCGCTCATTGCCGAACTCCCTTCGCAACCCCCTGTTGGCCCCATCTTCATTCTCGCGCGATATCCGCCGGCTCAGGACGCGGCGACGTTCAACCGCACGTTGAGCGGCTCGTTCTCCCTTGCCTCGCTCGCCCGCACCAGAGGAACGACGTCCTCGGCAAACTTGTAGGCCTCTTCCAGATGCGGATAGCCCGAAAGCACGAAGGACGAGATGCCGAGCGCGCGGTATTCGTTGATGCGATCCGCCACCGTCTGCGGATCGCCGACAAGCGCCGTGCCGGCGCCGCCGCGCACGAGACCCACGCCGGCCCAGAGGTTGGGGCTGACCTCGAGATTTTCGCGCTTGCCGCCATGCAGCGCCTGCATGCGGCGCTGCCCCTCGGAGGTATGCGTGCTGAGCGCCGCCTGATAGCGCGCGATGATGTCGTCGTTGACGTCCTTCAGAAGATCGTTCGCCGCATCCCAGGCCTTCTCGACCGTGTCGCGCACGACGACATGCAGGCGAATGCCGAACTTGAGTTCATGGCTCGCAGGACGCCCGACCGCCTTCGCAGCGGCACGCACCGCCGCGATCTTCTCGGCGACCTGTGCCGGCGGTTCGCCCCAGGTGAGATAGGTGTCGATATGCTTTGCCGCGACGCGGATGCCCGCGGGCGACGAACCGCCGAAATAGAGCGGCGGATAGGGACGCTGGACGACGGGAAAAGTGTTGATCGCATCCTCGACCTTCACATGCTTTCCGTCGAAGCTGGTTTTTCCTTCCGAGAGCAGATTACGCCAGACGGTGAGATATTCGTCGGCGAGGTCGTAGCGCTCGTCGTGATCGAGGAAGAGACCGTCGCCTCTGTGTTCGGCATTGCTGCTGCCGGAAACGACGTTGATGAGGAGCCGGCCGTTCGAGAGCCGGTCGAAGGTCGCGGCCATGCGCGCGGCGAGCGGCGCCGTGATGAGGCCGGGCCGGAGCGCGATCAGGAACTTCAGTCTCTGCGTCGCCGGAATGAGCGCGGAGGCGATGAGCCAGGCGTCCTCGCAATGCACGCCGGTCGGCAGCAGCATGCCGTCATAGCCGAGCGCGTCGACGCTGGTCGCAATCCTCTGCGCATAGTCGAGCGTGAAGGGTCGGCGCCCGGTCGGCGAGATCAGATAGCGACCGTCGCCTGCCGTCGGAAGAAACCAGAGAAAAGAAGTACGCGACATCGTCACCATCCCATAATGTCTATCTATTCGATAGACTATATAGCCATGTAATTCGATCGACAAGAGGCTCATCGAAAATCGGCGTCAGGCCGCACCGTCACAAATTCCACCTTGGCGGCGGCACGGCGACAGGCGAGGCTCCCTTATGTGCTCGCCCTCGAAATTGTTCGCCTGCCCTCCAGCCGCGGCCCGTCCCTCGCAATGATCCACTTGTCCCTCGGCATGCTCGAAGCCCGCATCGCGCCTCTCGCGGGCGGAAGCATCGCCTCCTTCTCAGCCGCCGGGCAGGACATGCTGCGCCCCCTTCCCGTGGCGGACGAGCACGACCCGATGGCGATGGCCTGCCATCCGCTCGTGCCCTTTTCGGGACGTATCGCCTGGGGGCGGTTCACTTTCGAAGGCCGCACGGTAACGCTGCCGCCCGACCCCATCGCGCTGCCGCACGCGATCCACGGGCTCGGCTGGCGGCATCCCTGGGAGGTGACGCGAAGCGACGCGCAGGAGGCCATGCTGGCCTTCCGGCATCCGGGCGGCGACTGGCCCTGGGCCTTCGAGGCGCGGCAGCATTTCGTCCTCGACGAGACCGCGCTCACCGTCACGCTCGCCCTCATCAATCGTTCGGAAACGCGGATGCCGGCGGCACTCGGCCTTCATCCCTTCTTTCCTTCGCGGCACTCGGCGCGGCTGACGGCACGCCTCCCCTTCATGTGGGACATGACATCCGACCTGATGCCGGCGCGACGGATCGACGTGCCCGAGGGCCTCGATTTCGCCCGCGGCCGGGACCTCGCGCCGCTGTCGCTCGACGACTGCTTCGCCGGCAATGACGGCGCGTTGCTGATCGAGTGGTCGGATCGCCGGCATGCGCTGCACATCACCCGGCCGGGGGCGGCCGACACGATCATCTATACGCCGCGGGAACACGACTTCTTCTGCGTCGAGCCTTCGACACATGTGCCGAACGGCTTCAATCTCGACGGACCGCCGGAGATCACCGGGCTGCGTGTGCTCGAACCGGGCGAGGAGACGCGGCTCGCATGCCGGTTCGAGGTTCTCTGGCGCTGATCGTCAGAAGACGATGCGCAGCAGCGAGAAATCGTCGGGCAGAGGCCCGTCGCCATTCAGCGATCTGATCCATTCGTGAATTTTCGTCGGCTCGTCGCCGCCCGGCGCGGCGAGGAAGTTTACGAATTCCGAAAACGGAAGCATCTCGCCCGGCCCCGTCTCGACCTCGAAAGTGCCGTCACTCAGCAGCAACAGCCGGTCGCCCGGCACGATCTCCTTCGTCACGCAGCGATAGGTGATGCCCGGAAAGGTGCCGAGCGCGACACCCTTGGCGGTAAGTTCGGCGACCTCGATTCCGTCGGCGCCGCTGCGCAGATGGATCGAGGGGGGATGGCCGGCGCTGGAGAAGCTGAGCTGTCCGGTCGAGCGCTTGTAAACGCCGTACCAGATCGTGAAATACATGTCGTTCTGCTTCTCCATCGGAAAAGCTTCGTTGAGCGCGCCGAGAACGGCGGCGGGGTCGCGGAAGTCCGTATTGGGAAGCGCGGAGGATCTGAGCACGTTGATGGCGGTGACTGAAAGCAGCGCGGCGCCGACGCCATGACCGCAGACGTCGAGCAGATAGAAGGCCATGTGGTCGTCGTCGATCTCGTGATAGCCGAAGCTGTCGCCGCCAAGCTCGGTCGAGGGAACCAGCAGCCAGTCGGTCGCCGGGGCGGCCTCCCGCGGGGCCGGCAGGATCGATATGACATAACGCGTCGCGTCCGCCAGTTCCTCATCGAGCCGCTTCTGCGTCTTCTGCAGCAGGATATTCTTGTCGGCGAGTTCGTCCTCGACGGCCTCGCCATGCTCGATCGTGCCCTCGTAAAGAAGCCTGAGGTCTTCGATCTCGGCGTTCAGCCGCGCGATCTCCGCTTTGGCCTCGGCGAGTTGTGCCGAAATGGGCGGGCGCGGCGCGCGGGGTTTGCGCGGGGCGGCCTTCTTCTGACGGCTGGCGGTCTGCTTTTCCATGATGAGCACTGTGATAAGTGGCCCGGGGAGCCGACGCAAGGCCGTCACAAAACTGCAGCATCCGGGTCGTCTCCGGTCTGCCGCCCGGTCCGGAAAGAGGACCGAATTTTAACCGCCATGCTGTCCACTCACTCCACTGGACATGAGGGAAAAAGCGGATACCTTCGAGCCGATCGGGGCTACCAGACTGTTTTTGCAGGACAACTTTCATGAGTGCGGACGCTCGCATGCGCGACGGCGGCGCGGATTTCAAGCCGCTGTTCGAGATGGCCCTGGGGGTCGAGGCCTTTGCCTCCAACTGGGCGCATTGCGACAAGATCGCTACCTATGTCGCGCGACTGGTGAGCCACAACCGGACCGACAGTCTGCTTTACGCGAATCTTTTTTCGTCCGCCCTCAACGAACTTCTGGAGACCGCCTTTCGCGCCCATCGCGGCGGCGGCGAACTTGCCTGCCATGTCTCGCGGTCGGGGCCTGTCGACCGCATCGAACTCACCATTCCCTGCGACGAGGTCCTGCGTGGCTTCTATACGCGCGCGATCGAGGAGCTCAGCGGGGACGATGTGTCGGAACGCTATGTCGCCGCGCTGCTCGCCGACGGCGCGCTCGATCCCGGCATCGGCCTTCTTGAACTGGCCGTCGACTATAAGGCGCGACTCTCGCTCGAACCCGGCGACGGCGATGCCGTTCGCCTCGTTGCCGATCTCGCTCTCGAAGAGGCTTGAAGCCCGATCCTGCGCCTTTGGGGGGCGCCGCCATGTCATTCACGATCCGCTATGACGACAACAACCAGGAACTGATGGTTGCAGGCTCGATGAGCCCGCAAAGCGCCGGCGAGCTTGGCGAGTTGCGCAAGATCTTCGAAAAATCCGCGCGCACCGTCAACGGCACGCTCTATCTCAACGTCAAGCGGCTGATCCGGCTGAACAACATCGCCTTTCACGAGCTTGCCGGCCTCGTCGCACGGACCTGCCAGGAAAAGCCGGAGCTCAAAATCTCCGTCGTGACTTCAAGCGTGGTCGGCTGGTCGGCGCGCAAATTCTCGAAGCTCGCTCGCATCAGCCCGAACATTTCGGTCGAGCAATACGACAAGCAGTTCTATCCCGGTCAGGACGTGTTGGAGGACGGCGGCTTCATCCCGATCCTCCGTACCCAGACCAAGATGACGTGGCGCCACGAGCGCGAAATCCTGCCGCGCCACGGCCTCAAGCCCGGCATGGCCGTTGCCGACGTCTGTTGCGGCATCGGCGACTTCGCCGCCCTCATCTATAAGGAGTTCACGCCGTCGCGCCTGATCGCCATCGATCACGCCAAGCCGAGCCTCGCCTACGCCCGCAAGGTCGCCGCCGATTTCGGCATCAAGGGCATTGAATATGTCTATGGCGATGCCTCGCAGCTTCTGCTCGACGACAACCAGTTCGATTTCGTGACCTGCCGCCATTCGCTGCAGGTTTTCGACAGGCCGGAACTGATCCTGAAAGAGCTCTTCCGCATCTGCAAACCGGGCGGCCGCGTCTACATCTCGAATGAAAAGAATTCCCATTGCCTCGGCGAACCGCGCGCCGAGAGCATCCAATGGACCTATACCGAGGTCGCGAAGCTCTGGGACCATTTCAAAATGGACATCGAGCTCGGGCCGAAGAGCCGCCGCTACATGATGGATACGGGCTTTGAAGACATCCGCATGGAGTCCTTCATGGTCACCAATCTCGACGGCGACCCGCAGGATTTCGCCGACGTCATCCAGGCCTGGGAAGACGTCTATGCCGGCAAGATGGCGGCCGAGCGTGGCGACAGCGAAGAGTTCATCAAGAAGTTCCGTCAGGGTTTTCAGGATCACATCTTCGCGGCCCTTCATCCCAAGGGCTATGCGGGCTGGCCGATCTGGGTGGCATCGGGGCGCAAACCGGCATGAGCGACATCACATTTCCCAACCGTATCCGTTCATCCTTCCGGTCGCTGGCGCCGAAAAGTTTTCGCGCGAAATTCGTGCTTGTCGTCGGCGCCGCGGTGCTCTTCGACCTTCTGCTCTCCGGCAGCATCGCGCTCTGGAACGTCAATCGCCTCTCGCGCGACGCGACGCACGAGATCGAGCAGGGTCTCACCAAGGCGAGCCAGGAATATCTGCAGAACTACATCGAGACGACCGCGCTGCGCGCCGATCTGCTGCTCGACCGCGTCTTTTCGGAAGTGAGCGCCCTTGCCGGCTCGATGCAGATGCTGATCGACCATCCGCAGGTCAAGGCGCAGATCGGCAAGGCCATCTCCTCCGACCCGACCTTCCTGCCGCCGCTCGCCTATGACCCCAAAGGCGACTGGGTGCAGAACAAACCCGGCGCCCCCTCCGTCATGAGCGTCTGGGGTTATCTTCTCGGCAAGGACCACAAGCCGCGCCCCGACATTCTGAGCGACGTGCAACAGAACGCGATCTTCGACACGTTCGGCACGAGCCTGATGGCGAACGGGGCGAAGAAGCTGCAGATGTATTATGTCGGCCCGAAAGACCGGCCGATCATGCGCACGACGCCTTATTCCGCCCAGGCCGAAACCTTCGACAAACTCTATCCCGGCCACAACAAGGCGAATTTCTGGGACTTCTTCTTTCCCGGCGTCTATGAGGACTGGCAGGGCTGGATCAAGAACCCGGCCTCGCGCCCCGTCCCGACCGACATCACCGCCACGGCACCTTACGTCGACGCCATCACCGGCAATCTCATCGTGAGCTTCTTCCATCCGCTCTGGACGAAGGACCGCAAGAACGTCGACGGCATGGTCGCCGCCGACATTACGCTCGAACAGCTCGCCGACATCGTGCAGAGCGTCAAGCTTGCGGAGACGGGCTTCGGCTTTCTCACCATGTCGAACGGCAATGTGCTGGCGATCAATCCGGCCGGCGAGAAAGTGCTCGGGATCGCGAGCGCCAACGGCACCAGCGGACAGGGCGTCACCGGCACCGAGCGATCGCTGCGCAAGAGCAGCCAGAAGACCATCGCCTCGCTGGAGCTTCCGGCGAACGACGAGACCTCGATCCGGCACATCTTCCTCCACCAGAATGGCGAGGAAGTTCCCTATATCGTCGTGCTGCGGCGACTGAAGCCGATCAATCTCTGGAACGGCAGTGGCCCCGTCGTCGCCGAAAATCTCGCCCTCGGCTTCGTCGTGCCGGAGCGCGAAATCTACGCCTCGCTCTTTTCCGCCCAGACCAAGATATCAAGCGCCACGACGCGCATCATGAAGTGGCAGGCCGGCATTCTCGTCTTCAGCCTTCTCGTGGTGCTCACCGCCGTCTTCGGCATCTCGAAGCGCATCACCGCGGGGCTGAGCCAGCTCGCGAGCGCCGCGCGGCGCCTGCGCGACAAGGATTATTCGGTGCGCGTCTCGATCCCGTCCGGCGACGAAGTCGGCGAGGTGGGGGTCGCCTTCAACAGCATGGCCGAGGAAATCCGTTATCACACCGAGAATCTCGAGAAGCTTGTCGAACAACGCACGAAACAGCTCGGCGACGCCAACGAGGAAATCCTGAAGCTCAACGAAAAGCTCAAAGGCGAGAACCTGCGCCTCGGCGCCGAACTCGACATTGCGCGGCAGGTACAGATGATGGTGCTGCCGAAGCCCGATGAGCTCGACGCCATTCCGCGGCTTGACATTGCGAGCTACATGGAACCGGCCGATGAGGTCGGCGGCGACTATTACGACGTGTTGCAGGCGGGCGCCCGCGTCAAGATCGGCATCGGCGACGTCACGGGTCACGGGCTCGAAAGCGGCGTCCTCATGCTGATGGTGCAGTCGGTCGCCCGCGCGCTACAGGAGCGCGGCGAGGACGACCCGAAGAATTTCCTCAACGTCCTCAACCGCGCCATCTACAAGAACATCGAGCGGACGGAATCCGGCAAGCATCTCTCGCTTGCCTTCATCGATTACGCGGACCGGCAGATGACGCTGTCTGGTCAACATGAGGAAGTGCTGATCGTGCGCCGGAACGGCGATGTCGAGCGCATCGATACGATCGATCTCGGCTTCCCCGTCGGCCTCGAATTCGACATCTCCGCCTTCACGGCGACGAAGGACATCCGCTTCGATCTGGGCGATGTGATGATCCTCCATACCGACGGCGTGACGGAAGCCGAGAGCCCCAAGGGCGAGCTGTTCGGCCTCGACCGCCTCAGCGACAGCGCGCAGCGCTATGCGCATGGCAACGCCGACGACATCAAGCGCGGCATCATCGACGATCTGATGGCGCATATCGGCACCCAGAAAATTCACGACGACATCACGCTCGTCGTTCTGAAGCACAGGTGAAGGCGATGACGAAGAGCTATGGCGCAACGCCTCCCGCGAAGACGGACGGCCCGGCCGCTCGGCTCGTCTTTTTCGACGGCCCGCTCGACCTGAGCTGGAGCCATGCGGGCGCGACGGCGGAATTCCTCGGCGATTTCTTCTCGGGCCTTGCCGCCGCGAGCGGTGCCAACGAGAATGACGCGCGGCACAGCATCGGCTATCTCGCCAATGAACTCGTCGAGAACGCGGTGAAATTTCGCGCGGGCGGCGACGTCGCGCTCGAAGCCTCGCTCGACGGCCGGGACTTCACACTCCGGCTTTCCAATCTCGCCGCGCCGGAGACGGCCGCGCGGTTCGCGACGCTGCTTGAGGAGATCGTTTCGCGCGATCCCGGCGAACTTCTTATCGAGCGCATCGAAGCCAATGCGGAAGACCCGGATGCCGGCGGCTCGGGGCTTGGCATCCTGACGCTCATGAACGACTACGGCGCGGAACTCGGCTGGCGCTTCGAGCAGGCGGGCGATGCGCCCGTTCGCCTCGAAACCGTCGCGACGCTCGCGCTCTCCTGATCCTCTTCACTGAAAGCCAAGATGACCACCATGGAAATCAAGACAAACGAATATCGGGTGTGGACCGACGGCGCGGCGATCTATTACGAGGGCACGATGCGGCTCTCGGGCACCGAAGCCTATGCGCCGATCCAGGAGATGATGGACAAGGTTCTGGCGGCGAAACCCGAGCGCATCACGCTCGACCTCACCGGCCTCGAATTCCTGAACAGCTCGGGCATCAACCTGCTGGCGAAGTTCACCATCGAAGTTCGCAAACAGCCCGCCATCGGCCTCGGGGTCAAGGGCTCGACACGCATTCCGTGGCAGTCGAAATCGCTGCCGAACCTGAAGAAACTTCATCCGGCGGTCGATCTCGTCATCGCCTGACGATCAACCCCACGGGCCTCGCCGGTCGTCTTCCCTTCCCTCCTCCCAGGGACCGGGCCGACGATCGAGATCGCGGCTGCCGCGGCGCGCATCGAAGACGCGGCGGGCGCCTTTTTGAAAGAGCGTCACATCGCGCTTCTTGAAAATGGGCATCAGCACCATGCCGGCGATAAAGCCGCCGACATGGGCCCAGAAGGCGACGCCGCCCTTGTCCGCATTGCTGGAGAGGCCGCTCAGGAACTGGATGACGAACCAGAAGCCCAGCACGACAAGCGACGGTACACTGATGACGCGGATGAAGAAGGGCAGCGGCATGATGATGACGCGCACATGCGCGAAGGGCTGCAGCAGCAGATAGGCGCCGAGCACGCCGGAGATGGCGCCGCTCGCGCCGATCAGCGGCACGGTCGATTCCGGCGATTGCAGCGCCTGCGTCAGCGCCGCGATCGTTCCGCAGATGAGATAGAAGGCGAGGAACTTCACCCGCCCCATCGCCAGCTCGACATTGTCGCCGAATATCCAGAGATAGAGCATGTTGCCGCCGATATGGGCGAGGCCGCCATGCATGAACATCGAGGTGAGGATCGTCGCCCAGGCAGGAACGACGGCGGCGACATCGGGCTTGCCGAAGAGCGTCGCCGGCACCGCGCCGAATTCGAAAACCGCGCGCTCCGCCGCATTGCCCGTGAGCGACATCTGCCAGAGAAAGACAGCTATGCAGGCACCGATGATCGACCAGGTGACGATCGGCACGCCTGGCTCCAGATTGTCGTCGGATATGGGAAACATCGGAGCTTTCCGCCTGCGGAGATCTGTTCGTCCCCGAGACTACAGCCCGGATCAGCGGAAGTCAGCGCCACCGGAGCGCTTGACTTCGACCGGCTCGAATTCGGCTTCCCTGGTCTGTTTCAGCCTTTCGGCTTCCGCCTTCGAGGCGGCGGCGAGCGGACGCGCGGCGGCAACGGCCGGCTTGTCCGATTCCTGACGGAAGAAAGTGTAGGACAGCGTGATTGTGCGGATGCTCTTGCCGGTCGCGTCGGTCAGCATCTCGGGATCGACATAAAAGACGACCGGCATGCGGGCCGTCTCGCCGGGCTTCAGCTTTTCTTCCGTGAAACAGAAGCATTGCGTCTTGGTGAAATAATAGCCGGCGGCCTCGGGTGTCACATTATAGGTGGCGCGGCCGACGATGGTCTCGTTCGAGAGGTTCTTCGCGATGAAATAGGCGGTCGTCGGCAAGCCGATATGGGTCTTGATGAAAGACACCTCCGGCTTGAACTCCCAATTGAGCGACGGCGAGATATTGGTGTCGAAGCGCACGGTGATTTCGGGACCGATCGCATCCGACCGGGCATAGGCGTCACCATCGGTCGAGCGCTTCACAGTCACCGAGCCGCCATAGCCGGTCGCCGAGCAGAACCAGCGGTAAAGCGATGGGGAGTAAGCGACGCCCGTTGTCATCAGCGCCAGCATGGCGAGCGACAGGATGATCGATGGGAGCTTTTTGGAGCGGAGCCATGAAAACATGGTGCGCACCCTAAGTCTCCCGGGAGGACCGGATCAAGCGCTGAATGGCCATTGACGGCCAATGGAGATTTGAATACCGGCCTCACCGCGTCACGGCTGCGGCAGTTTAACGCAGCTCGACGCCGGCGATCACCCGATCGAAGCCGGCCATGGGAATGCCGAAAGACAGCGATTTGCCGTTCGCGGCCACAATCGTCACCTGGGCTTTCTCCGCCCTGCCGGCCGCAGCAACGAACTTCGCATCCAGCAGGAAGGAGCCGTTGCATGCCCGCTCGACGCACACATCATAGGGCACCTTGCGCGCCGGGGCGGAGCCGAGAGCCAAATCGATGCCGCTCGACACCCGAATGCCCGTCGGCGTCTGCAGGGTCGCGGCGAGGCGCCCCTGCCTGTCCTTGCCGACGAGCCAGACCAGAAGAACCTGCTTGCTCTTCTTCTCGACGATCTGAAGCACGCCGACGCATGCCGTCTTCTTGTCCTCCCCTTGCGTCTCCTCGCGGCAGTTCACGTCCCATGCGCCGAATTTGCTGGTTTTCGTTTCGGCGTGAGCGGCGGGGGGCGACGCTTTCACGGGTTCAGCGTCGTGCGCCGCCATTTGCGGCGGGGTTTGTTTTTCCTCGATAGCGGCAACGACGGGCGCGGCCGGAGCCGTCGCCGCTCCGACGCGATGGCTGACATAGGCGGCGGCTCCAAGCAGAAGCACCACGGCCACGGAAACAGCTGCAATCGCCCGGGACTCGCGCAGCTTTCGCTCCCATTCCTTCATCACGATTCTCCAACAAAGATGCACACAAAAACGGAATGGACCGGCCCTTCGGCCGGTCCATTCGATCAATCGCGCGTGAAGCGTCCTACCACTCGTAGCGCACGCCGGCGGTCAATTCACCGCTGGTGTAATCGCTCTTGAACTTCACGCCGCCGTTGACGAAGCCCGACCAGCCGCCGCCAAGTCCGAAGACATTGACGCTGCCGACCACTTCGCCGAATGCGCCGTCGAACTTGTCCTGCATGACGACGTCGCCGCCGCCGGACGTGATCGTGACCTTGTTCTCGCCGTCGAACTCATCCCACACGCGGCCGGTCAATGAGACGTCGACCCTGGTCGCGGAGGACTGGTAAGCCGTCGTGCCGCCACGCAGACCGAGGCTGCCGCGGAAGCTGTTGGCATCCTTGAAGTCGAAGGACGCACCGGCCGCCGAGAAGCTGTCGATCGAGGTCTTGGCATAGGTCAGCGAGGCCAGAGGCTCGATGAATGTGCTCGTCGAGAGCGGGAAGCGCTGGCCCGCATCGAGTTCCACACCGAAGGTCTTCACGTCGGGGCTCGCCGTGGCGCCGCTGAGCGAGGGCGCCGAGTAGTCGACGGTGAGCAGATCGGCCTTCACCGTCGCGTCGACGAAGAAGCCGCCCGTCAGGTAGGTGGCATAGGCGCCGAGGACCGCACCCTTGTACTTCGCCGTCGTGGGCGAAGACTTGAAATCCTGGTCCGAGGTCACATAACCCGCCGATACGCCGCCGAGCAGCGTATCGCCTTTGCCGAACACATTGGCGCCGCCGGTGTCCGCACCGACCACGAAGCCGTAGGTGTTCTGGTTGTAATCGGCCCGGTCCGTCATCGTCGTGCCGCCGGCCGTCACGGTCTGGCTCGTATTGCGCGACGTCCAGTGACCGAGGGCCTTGCCCCAGATGCCGGGTGTCACCTTGCCTTCGCCGCCATTCAGTTGATCGCGAAGATCGGCCTGACGATCGAGCCAGGGCGATGTTTCATACCAGAGTCCCTGAGCTGCCGTTAGCATGGCGGGCAACTGAGCCGCTTCGTCGTCGGGCAGCGAGATCAGACGTTCTTCGCTGCCGTTGTGGACGAGCTTGTAGGCAAAGAGGCCTGGGTCGACCGCTTCCTTCGAGGCGTTGTAGAGCGGCTGCGTGGTGTCGAGCGCGAAGTCCGACGCCGACGTAGCGCCGCTGACGACCAGGATGCCGTCCGCGAAATCCGGTCCGAGGTAAGAACCCGGGCCCGAGGCGAGATTGACGATCCTGATCGCCGTCGAGCCGGCCGTCCCACCATTGGCGATGAGCCTGTCGGCGGTGTTCGCCTGCATGCTGGTGCCGCCGAGATAGGCGTCGAGAACGAGGGTGCTCGAGCCCGAACCGGTGAAGAGGCCGTCGATCGTGACCGTGTCGACAGTATCCAGATTGTCGTCGCTCAGGTCGAGCGAGCCGGAGTTGTCGAAGTTCTCCAGACCGGTGAAGACCGTATCCCCCGTCAGGTAGAAATGGCCCGCATTGTCGACCCTGTCGGTGCCCGCGCCGAAAGCGAAGGTCGCCTCGCTGCCGGCGTGGATGTCGCCCGTCGAGGTCGTCGAGAGCGTGTCGTTGCCCCCCGTGAAGTTGTTCACACCGTCGGTGTACCAGGTGTTGGACGTGTTGTTGAACGTCGCGCCGCCCGTGCTCGACAGGTCGAAGTCGACGCGGCCGGTGATGTTTCCATCGTTCTGCACATTGACGGAGCCTGTTCCCGTGACCGTCTTGATCGCGAGCACAGCTGGCGACGGCCCTGCACCGGTCTCTTCGATATTGCCGTCTTCGTGGTTATTGATCTGAACGGTACCGCCGGTGGTGACGACATCCACGACGGATCCATTGGATGCCTTGGCGGACGCGTCATTGTCGATGGTCACGCCACCCGTCGTCGACGATGCACTGATCGCATGGGCGTAACCCGTCACGTCGGCATTGGTGGTGACGTGGATGGTACCCGTGCCGTAGGTCAGAGCTTCGACGCCAAAGCCGCCGGCGGATGTAACGGTATCCTCCACGTCGACGATGATGTTGCCCGTCCCGCTGGCATTGTTGACCTTGGCCAGGATGCCGGAATTGCCGGCGTCCACCGTGCCGTCCGTCGTGACTGTCACGGCGCCCGTCAAGCCGGACGTCTGTGCGAAGATGCCGTAGTAGAAGGCGGTCTGGATGTCGCCGGTGGAAGCCGTCTTGACGTTCACATTGCCGTAGCCCTTGGCGACGATGCCATCGCCATGACCGGCATTGATCAAGCCGCTGTAGCCGTCTTCGGAGCCGACATCGACGTCACCCGTGCCGGTGCTGATCGCGGAGATGGCGTCATTGCTGGAACCGCCGCTGTCCGTCGTGATGGCGCCGGAGCCCGTCACGGTGATCTTGCCCGACCCGGCGCTGTTCGCCGAGATGCCCAGACCGATCGAGTAGATGTCGCCATCTGAGACGATGTCGATTTTGCCGCTGCTGCCGGCATTTTTCACGTTGGCCGTGATGCCCTTGTCGCCGACATAATTTTCCGACGAGCCGATCGCATCGTTGGTCGTGATCTTGATGTTGCCGAGGGTGGCGTTCAGGTCGGTTTCCGCCACGATGCCCTCGACGGCATCGCCGCTGATGGTGCCGTTTTTGTGGGTCGTGATCGTCACGTCGCCGGTGCCGTCCGCGTCGGCATAGATGCCGCGGTCGCCTGTGGCGTTGATCGCCGCAGAGGTATCGATGGAGAGATCGCCATCATGCGAATAGGCCTGGATACCGTCGCCGCCATTGGTCGCGATGATGCCGTGCGTTTCGATGACGACGTCGCCGTCCGCGGTGGCGCCCCAGGACTGCCGGCCGCCATTGGCATAGATGCCCACAGCCCCGTAGGTGTGGCCGCTGTCGGCGTTGACCGTGATGTCGCCCGTACCGGTCGTGATCGAGATCTTGCCGCCATCGCTATAGGCCGCGATACCGACATTGGAGCCCAGCAATCCGCCGGCACCGTCGCCGCCGTCGACCGTGATATCCGCCACGCCGGTCTTGACCGTCACGTCGCCGGCGCCGTTGAAGGACGACAGCAAGGGGTCGTAGGTGGAGGCGAGAATGCCGATGCCCGTATCGCCGACCACATGGATGCTCGTGCCGTCTTCGCCGCCCGTCAGATCGACGCTGACGCTGCCGGTCGCAGCGCCGCCCGTGGCGCCGCTGTTCACCGCATAGACGCCGAAGCTGTTGTCGCCGTTGACCGTCACCGAACCCGTATCGCCCGTTACGATGCTCACTGTCGGCGTACTTGCGTCGTCGTCCTCGGTCTTCTTGCTTTCGGCATAAAGGCCGTAGGCAGAGAGCGGTGCCGATGCATCGACCGTAACGCTGTCGCCGTCATTGGTCGTGATCGAGGCGTTGCCCCCGGCGCTGTAGGAATACGCACCATAGCCCGTCGGATCGATGGTCACATCGTCGGCGACGATGACCTTGGAGTCGCCGGTGCCCAACGTGCTCGCCCGGACGCCATAGAGGCCGTCGGCATAGACCGAATTGTCGACGTTCACGGTGACGTTTCCGCTATTCGACGTGTTCGTGATGTCCGCGACGATGCCGCTGCCTGTCGTCGACACGTCGGCGTCGCCCACCGTGCCGTAGTTGGTCACGTTGATGTCGCCGGTTCCCGATCCCGAGATGATCGCGTGGATCGCGTCGCGCGACGCCAGGATCGACGTGGTCGTCGAGGTGACCTTGCCGTTGGTCGTGATGTTGATGTCGCCGCTGCCGCCCGTGATCTGCGCGCGAATGGCGTCGTCGCCACCGGTGATGGTACCGCCGGAATGGGTGGTCACATCCTCCACGGTCACCGCCGTGCCGGTCGTGATGTCGATATTGCCGCCGGCTGCCAAGGCGTAGATGCCGTAGTCGTAGCGGCCCGTGCCGGCGCTGATGTTGTTGGCGCCGGTATTGATCTCGATGTCGCCGGTCCCGGTCTGCTTCGTCCAGATGCCGGATTCGTTATTTTGGAGCGTGCCGCCATTGGCGTTCAGATTGCCCGCCTTGTTGGTGATCGTGCCGTCTGCGTTGATCGTGATCTTGCCCGTACCCGAGGTCTGCGCCTCGATGCCGTTGCCTGCCGCCGTGATCGTGGCCGTGCTGATATAGGGCCCCTCTTCCAGCGGCACGACATCCGGAACCGTCGTGCCGAAATCGATGGTGATGGCCGCGCCGCCCGACAGGCCGATCGCCGTGATGCCGTCGTCGCCGCCATTGTCGCCGGCCGTGACCGTGCCGTCCGCGATGATGTGGATCAGGCCCGTTCCGCCGCTGACCGCCTCGATGCCGTCATCGGAGGTCGAGTCGACGGTCGTTCCGTCCTTGGCCGTGATCGTGATCGTGCCCGCGCCGCCGGTGGTCGATGCGTAGATGCCCTCGCCGCCCGTACCCGTGCCGTTCGCCGAACCCTTGTTGAGGTCGACGATCACCTTGCCGGTCGTGTTCCCGGCCTCGATGCCGGCCGCGGCGCCGGTCACGCTTGTGCCGTTGGCCGTCACCGTCACGTCGCCGCCGGAGCCATGCGCCGTCACGCCGTACCAGTTCGGGCTGCTCACGGTGCTGCCTTCACCCAGCGTCACATCGACGATGCCGGTGCCGGCGTTCGAGGCGCTGATGGCGGAATTCACGCCGCCGGTGACGTCATCATCGCCAATGGTCACGTTGACGTCGGCGTTGGTCAGGCCGGTCTGGGCGGCATAGATGCCGTAGCTGCTGCCCGAAATCGTGTTCGTCTTGTCCTGCACGACATGCGTGAACCAGTTGGTGTCCACCGTGTTGACGCCGACGCCGCCGCCGTTCGACACCACCGTGATGGCGGTGCCCGTCGTCGAGGTGACGCTGCCCGCCGTGCCGTCCGTCGTGAAATAGACCTGCGCGGGAAAGCCGTTGCCGTCGACATGGATGCCGTCGGCCGGGTTCATATTGTCGTTCTCGACGATCGTCGCATGATCGATGTCGACCGCGATCGCGCTGGTCGCCGAATATGAGATATTCGTGTCAATCAGGGTGCCGGAGCAGGTCTGGGTGCCGCTCGTCCCGCCGGAGCAGGCCGCAAGGGCCGGTTGCGAGCCGAGCATCAGCCCCGCCGCGCCAGCAAGAATACCCGTTCCGAGCGCCGTCGTGATCAGAAGAGGCCGCCCCGCATTGCACCGTAGACCGATGATGTTTTCGGCCTGGCTTTTACCGGATTCGGACGCAACTCTAGAGACAGCGCCGATCACTCGGCGCAGCATGATACCGCGGAACATGAAGACCCCCACCAGATTGCCGCATATCGGTATCGGTGGAAGGAACCCTTCCACGCCGATTACGGTTAAAGAATGGTGGAGACCATCTTCCAGAACATCGAAGTCCGCAAGGCCTCGTCAGGCGAAAGACACGTCAGTTTCCGGAGCAAAATTGTCGCATACGGAGTTTTGCCTTTGATTGAGAAACAGAAAATCGATTTTTACGAGCCCACACTATTCATACTCAAAATGGGTTTTACGATAGTCACCATGCGGATAAATTCCGTCAAAGCCTCTTCGTCGGGTTCACATCGGCGGCGACGTTTCGCGTCACGAGTCGTCGACCGCCCGGACGGCCGCCACGTCGCCCCGATTTTTCGGCATCGTGAAATGTGTTATTCACTCATCAGGGCGCATCAAGACGCTTGGCATCGATGACTTGGGGAGACGTGCGTGATACGACGAGTTCACCTTTGGCCGGCACTTTGTATTGCCTTCGCAAGTTTGAATGTGCCGTGTCTCTCCGCCCAAGCAGGAGAGGCCGGAGCGGCAAGGATCGACCAGCCCGGCGCCCAGATCGAGGAGATCGTTGTCACTGCCACGGGCTATGGCGAGAACCGGGCGACCCATCCGGGTAATATTTCCAAGATACCGGGCAGCGACATCCGCTTCGCGGAGACGCTGCAACCCGCCGAGCTTCTCAACCGCGTGCCGGGTGTCGACATTCAGCAGGGAAGCGGCGTCGAGCATCTGACCGCCATCCGTTCGCCGGTGCTGACGGGAACGGCGGGGGCTGCCTCCTTCCTCTTTCTTGAAGACGGCGTGCCGATGCGCGCGGCGGGCTTTGCCAATGTCAACGAGCTGATGGACGCGCTGACGGAGGAAGCCGGCGCGATCGAGATCGTCCGCGGGCCGGGCAGCGCACTCTATGGCTCCAATGCCGAGCACGGCCTCATCAATATCCTGAGCCGCGCGCCCTCGCCCACGCCGGAAGCCGAACTCACCGGCCTTATCGGACCGCATGGCGTGCGCGAACTCGACGGCACGGCGAGCACCACCGTTCAGGATGGCAACACCTCGCACGGGTTGCGCGGCAGTTTCGTACTGAAAGAGGATGGCGGTTTCCGCGACGCCTCCGGCTACAGCCAGGAGAAAGGCCAGTTCCGCTACGACTATACCGCGCCCGACACGAAGGTCCGCACGACGCTCACCACCGTCAATCTCAATCAGGAGACGGCGGGCTACATCACCGGCGTCGACGCTTACAAGATCGACGGCGTGCGAACCTCCAACCCCAATCCCGAAGCCTATCGCGACGCATGGGCGATCCGCGCCGCCTCGCGCATCGAGCGCGACATCAGCGACAGCGAGACGCTGGCGCTGACGCCCTACATGCGCACCAACGGCATGAATTTCCTGATGCACTTCCAGCCCGGCGAGCCGGTGGAGGAAAACGGGCACTGGTCCGGCGGGTTGCTCACGAGCTACGAGAAGCGGCTCAGCGGCGGCCACAGGATCATATTCGGCGTAGATACGGAGTATACGGACGGATATTTGCGCGAGATACAATCCGGCCCCACCGTCTCCGGCGTCTATGTCACCGGCACGCATTACGATTACGACGTGAAGTCGCTCGTCGTCGCACCTTATCTCCACACCGTCTGGAAGCTCGACGATGCGACGGAGCTGACGGCGGGCCTGCGCTACGAGTTTACGCGCTACGACTACACCAACAACACGGCGACGGGCGTTACCGGCCGTTTCCTGCGCCCTGCCGACCGCACCGATAATTTCTCGAACCTGACGCCGAAGCTCGGCCTCACCCATGTCTTCAACGACGCGTTCATCGGCTTTGCCAATCTCGCCCGCGCCGCCCGCGCGCCGCAGACCGCAGACCTCTATCGCCTTCAGACCGGACAGAGCCCCGACGCGATCAAGTCCGAAGTGCTCGACAGCCTCGAAGTCGGTGCACGCGGAACGATCGACCGCCTCACCTACGAGATCGCCGCCTATTTCATGAAGAAGAACAACTTCGCATTTCGCGATTCAAACGGCGACAACATCACGAACGGCAAGACCGAGCACATCGGCTTCGAGGCCGAGATCGCCACTCCGCTCATCTGGAATTTCGACATCGCCGCGTCGGGGAGCTATGCGCGCCACACCTACGACTTCACCGACATCATCACCAAGCCCGGCTATGCCTCGGAATCGATCCTTCCCGGCAACGACATCGACACGGCACCGCGCACCGTCGCCGATGTCCGGCTCGGCTACGGCTTCAACCGGGGGCTCGGTCGCGCCGAATTCGAATGGGTGCATCTCGGCGCCTACTGGATGGACGCCGCCAATACCCAACGCTATCCGGGCCATGACCTCTTCAATCTGAGGGCCGAATATCGCCTCAGCGAGAATCTGTCGGTCTTCAGCCGGCTCGAAAACATCTTCGACAAACGCTATGCGGACCGCGCCGACTATTTCTGCAAGCCCGGTTCCTGCGACCAGCGTTTCTTCCCCGGTGACGGCCGTGGTCTTTATGCCGGCGCGACCGTCCGCTTCTGATTCGGCTCAGCCCTTGAGGGCTGGACGCCCCGCCGCCTTGCTCTAAGCTTGGCACCATGCAGTTCATTGTCGACATCTGGCCGGCGCTCGCGGCCACTATCCAGTTCGCGGCCATGGCGGCAACGGCCGCGCATGCCATGCTGACGAAAAGCGACGTACGCTCGGCCGCGGGCTGGGTCGGCTTCATCCTTCTCGTGCCTTTTCTCGGCTGGCTGATCTATCTCCTTTTCGGCGTCAATCGCATCCAGCGGCGCGCGCGCGAGCTGCGCGGCGTCCGGCGCGGCAAGGCGCTGCCGGCGCCCGTCCCGGTGGCGCGCGGAAGCCTGCCCGCCGAACAGGAAGAGCAACGCCGGGAACTCGAGAGCTTCGCCCGTTTCGGCCAGAAGGTTCTGCCCGAGAGCTTCGAGCCCGGGAACACCGTCGACGTGCTGACCAACGGCGACGAGGCCTATCCGGCCATGATCGAGGCGATCGAACAGGCGACCCGCTCGATCGCCCTGTCGACCTACATCTTCAACAACGACGGAGCGGGGCGTCTTTTCGTCGACGCGCTTGCGCGCGCCGTCGAGCGCGGCGTCAGGGTGCGCCTCCTCATCGATGGCGTCGGCTCGTGGTATTCGCGGCCCTCGATCATTCCGCTGCTCACCGAACGCGGCATCAATTACGCACGCTTTCTCCATTCGTTCATGCCGTGGCAGATGCCCTATCTCAACATGCGCAACCATCAGAAAATCCTGGTGGTGGACGGTCAGCATGGTTTCACCGGAGGCATGAACATCGCGATCGGCAATCTTGTCGCGGAAAATCCACGCAAGCCGATCCTCGATTATCACTTCAGGGTCGACGGTCCGGTGGTCGCTCAACTGATGCGCACCTTCGCCCATGAATGGGAGTTCACGACGGGCGAAATCCTGAGCGGCCCGGACTGGTTTCCACCGATCCCGCATATGGGCGATCTCGTCGCCCGCGCGCTGCCGGCCGGGCCCGACATGGGGCTCAATCCCATCCGCTGGACGCTGCTCGGCGCGCTGGCCGAAGCGCGCCAGAGCATCCGCATCGTCACCCCCTATTTCCTGCCCGACACGACACTCGCCACCAACCTGTCGCTCGCCGCCATGCGCGGCGTCGAGGTCGATATCATTCTTCCGAAGACGAACAACCTGCCCTTCGTCGACTGGGCGGCGACACCGTCGCTTCTCTGGCTCATCGAGGCCGGGTGCCGGGTCTGGAAGACCGAGAGCCATTTCGAGCATTCCAAGCTCATGACCGTCGACGGCATCTGGTCGACGGTCGGCTCCGCCAACTGGGACGGGCGGAGCCTTCGCCTCAATTTCGAGCTCAATCTGGAATGCTATGGCAGTTCCTTCGCCCGGCGCCTCGACCGGGCCATCGACGCCAAGATCGCCTCGGCCCGTCCGGTGACGCTGGCCGATATCAGCGGGCGATCTTTCCCGACGAAGCTTCGTGACGCCGCCATCCGCCTCGCCTCGCCCTATCTCTGAGCCGGTCTCGTCCCCTGCGGCGTCGCCGTCCTTGCGCCATTGTGGAGCCAAGCTAAGCTTCGGGCGTATAATCATTTCAATCAGCAGAGGGAGCGAAGACATGGCCGACAAGAACGCCACCGCGGCGGAGATCGCCGAGCTCCAGGCGGAGGTCGAGCGGCTGACCAAAGCGCTCGAGGAAGCCAAGGCGCTCATCGCCGAGGATGTCGGCGAGCATGAGCACACCGCTCGTGAAACGGCGGAAGAGATCGGTGAACGCGTTCAGGAGGGGTTGTCGGACCTTCAGAAGCAGATCGGCGAAAATCCCGTGCCCAGCGCCCTCATCGCCTTCGGTATCGGTTTCCTTCTCGGCCGCGTCTTCACGCGATAGGAGCTTTCCATGCTGGACCCCACACCCAATATGCGGCGCCTCGCCGAGGCCGAGCTTCTCCGCGCCGAGCTCGAAGCGCGGCGCCTTGCCCGTCGCGCCTGCTGGGTCGGCGGCGGTATCCTCTTCGCCGCGCTCGCCGTCATCATGCTGACGGTGGCCGCCTTCCTGGCGCTTGCCGAGGTCTACGGCTTTACATGGGCGGCCGCCATCACCGGCGTCGGGCTGGTGCTCCTTGCCCTCATTTCGCTCCTGCTCGCGAGCCACAAGCAACAGGGCCGCGCCGCGCGGCTCGAGATGGAACTCGCCAATCGCGCCGTCGAAGACGCGCGGCGCGAAATCCGTCGCGATTTCGACGTGATCGAAAAGCGCCTCGATCAGCTCAGCATGGGGCTGATGGGCATCTTCAAGGGCTCGACCGCCAGCCTGCCGATCCTGACGCTCGTGCTCGGCGCGGTCGCGGCCGTGAGCCCGATGCTTCGCCGCTTCATCATGCCGTTCCTGAAAAAAACCGAGCCATGAAACAGATCGCTCCCGTTTTCGCTGTCGCGCTGCTGCTTGCAGCCTGCGCCCAGGACACCGCGCCACAACCGGAAGTGACGGTGAAGAAGCCGGAGCCCCTCATCCACATTCCGGTCGACGATCGCGGGTCCGGCGTCATCGGGCCGGGCGGCGGCGCCATCATCGGATCGATCGTCGCCGGCGCCGGCAGCGGCGCAAAGATCGGCATCTTCTCCGGTCTCGTCATCGGCTATGCCCTTGGCGGATCGAACGGGCCGAGTCTCGCGGGCTTTGCCGCCGACGAGCAGCGCCGCGCGATGGCGCAAGTCATGCAGGTTCCGGTCGGCGAAACCGTCCGCTGGCGGACCGCCGCCGATCAGGCGTCCGGCGAGATCACGCCCGTCCGGGAATATCGCGACAAGGACGGAAGGCGCTGCCGCGACTTCACCGAAACCCGCAGCGTCCGCGCGACGCATGGCCAGTACAGCGGCACGGCCTGCCTGCCGGGTTAAGGTATCGACCTGATTCCGGACGGAGAATCATGGACATCTCTGTCTTGGGGACGCGGCAACGGGGGAAGAAGCATGAGAAGACCGGGCAGGACCGTCTTTGTCACGATTGCCCTGCTCGTCCTCTGGGCGGCATTCGTCGCCGGCGGCGCGCGGGAGGGCTGGTGGCGCGCGATGCCCGCTGCGAGAGGCGATAACGAGGGTTTCCTCCGCTGGGCCGAAGGTCGATACGCGGCGGAATCGAAAGGCAACATTGCAATCGTCTTGCTCGACGGCGGTCATGTTGCGGGAACTTTTTACGCCTCGCACGGCCGACCGATCGACGGCCGCTCCATCTTCCAGGTCGCCTCGATGAGCAAGTGGCTCACCGCCTGGTGCGTCATGGCTCTAGTCGAACAACACCGCATCGATCTCGACGCGCCCGTGTCGCGATATCTGACCAGATGGCACTTGCCGCCCGGCGAATTCGACAACAACGCGGTCACGGTGCGCAAACTGCTCAGCCACACGGCGGGTCTGACCGACGGCCTTGGCTTCCGTGGATTCGCACCGGGGCAAGCCTTGCCTACGATCGAGCAGGAGTTGACGCACGCTGCGGACGCACAACCGGGTGCAGGCGGCATAACGCGTGTCGGCGCGCGGCCGGGAACAGACTGGCGTTATTCCGGCGGCGGCTATCTGTTGCTGCAGCTTCTTATCGAAGAGGTGACGCGAGAGCCGTTCAACGACGTCATGCGCCGCATGATTTTTCGACCTCTTGGCATGACGCAGTCAACCTTCATCGATCCGGATCCAGCGCATCTCGTCGACTTTTATGATGCCGACGGGTCGAAAGTGAACCACAGCAAGTTCGTCGCGCTTGCAGCGGCTTCGCTTTATACGTCGACCGAAGACATGACCCGCTTCATCGCTGCCCAGTTTCCGGGAACGGATGGCGCTCTGCCCGGCAGGGGCGTATTGAGCCCCATGACGCTCGAAGCCATGCAGCGCCCGCAAGCTTTCCTCTATGGCATTCCGGTCTGGGGACTGGGCGAAACTCTCTACGTTCCCAACGGAACTGGCGGTTACGTGATCGGGCACGACGGGAACAACTACCCTGCGATCAACACCACCGCGCGCCTCGATCCGGCAACGGGCGACGCTCTCCTCGTCCTCGAAACCGGCAACGCCACGCTTGCAAGAGAAATCGGCGGCGAGTGGACTTTCTGGCGCGCGGGGTCCGTCGGGCTCGACACGCTGGTGATGTTCGATCTGCGCGCCATCCTTGTTCTATTTGCATCAGGTGCGCTGGTGATCTTGATCGGCAGCTTCGGATGGTATCGCAGGCGAAGATAGCTCCGGGACCGGCATCGGGACGCACGGCCTCGCGAGCTAGTGTACCGCTTCGACCTTCAGCACGCCGCCATCGACACCCGTCACATGCACAGAGGTTCCCGCCGGCAGTTCTGGCCCCTCGGCGAGCCATAGCGAGTCGCCGATGCGGATTTTTCCGCGACCGTTCCGGATCTCCTGCTCGAGCGTGAAGGTGCGGCCGACATAGGTCTGGGCGCGCTGATTCAGCAGCGGATGATCGCTTTCGACCTCATGCCGCGCGAAGTAGCGGCGCGACAGCCAGACCGCGATGACGGAGAGGATCGCGAAGAGCGCGACCTGTGCCGTCAGCGGAATGTCGACGACAAGCACGATCAGGCCGACGGCGGCGGCCGCAGCCGCGAGCCAGACGAAGAAGATGCCCGGCACGATGAGTTCGAGGATGCCGAGCACGGCGGCGATGATCCACCAGGCCCAGAGCCCGAACTCGCCGAGCGTCAGACTGTCTTCCATGGCTCAGTCTCCACGCGAGACGGGCGGCACGGTGCCGGAGGGGCGCGGCCTGACCGGCGAACTCCCTCCGCCGCCGAAAGCATCCCGCGCGAGTTCGCCGATGCCGCCGATGGCGCCGATGACGCTCGCTGCTTCGAGCGGCATCAGCACGAGCTTCTGGTTCGGCGCGACGGCGATATCCTTCAGCGCATCGACATATTTCGTCGCGACGAAGTAATTGAGCGCCTGCACATTGCCGCCGGCGATGGCGTCGCTGACGACCTGCGTCGCCTTGGCTTCCGCCTGCGCCTGACGTTCGCGCGCTTCGGCATCGCGGAAGGCTGCTTCCTTCCGGCCTTCCGCCTCGAGAATGGCCGCCTGCTTCTGGCCCTCGGCGGCGAGAATCGCCGCCTGGCGTCGGCCTTCCGCCTCGAGGATCGAGGCGCGCTTGTCGCGCTCGGCCTTCATCTGGCGCGCCATGGAATCGACGATGTCGCGCGGCGGCGCGATGTCCTTGATCTCGATGCGCGTGACCTTGAGGCCCCAGGGATGCGTCGCCTCGTCGACTACCGTCAGCAGCCGCGCGTTGATGGAATCGCGCTGCGACAGAAGCTCGTCCATGTCCATGCTGCCCATGACGGTGCGGATGTTCGTCATGATGAGATTGAGGACTGCAATCTTGAGATTGCTGACTTCATAGGATGCCTTGGCGGCATCGAGCACCTGATAGAAGACGACGCCGTCGACCGTCACCATCGCATTGTCGCGGGTGATGATCTCCTGGCTCGGCACGTCGAGCACCTGTTCCATCAGGTTCACCTTGGCGCCGATGCGGTCGATAAAAGGCGTGATGATGCCGAGGCCGGGCATCAGGCTGTGGGTGTAGCGCCCGAAGCGCTCGACCGTATAGACATAGCCCTGCGGCACGACTTTGACGGATTTCGCGATGAAAATGATCGCGAGAACCAGAATGACGATGACGAATGTGCTGCCGCCCAACATGAAGGCCTCCCCTGCTGCTCCCGAACCCGCTGTCGATTATATAGCAGAACCGCATAGGCGGATGCTTCGGATTCCGGCTAGTCTAGCCGCCAAACCGGAGGCCATTCATGAAACTGTTTTCCTCACCGACCTCGCCTTTCGTCCGGAAAGTTCGTGTGGTCATTCGCGAAAAGGGCGCGGCCGATCTGGTGACGGAGGAAGTGGTCGTCGCACGGCAGGACCCGCCGGCGCTTCATGCGGCCAATCCGCTCGGCAAGATTCCGGCGCTCGTTCTCGACGACGGATTGACGCTCTTCGACAGCCCGCTGATCTGCGAATATCTCGACACGACGCTGCCGGGGCCGGTGCTGCTGCCGGCGGCCGGACCCGAACGCTGGCGCGTGCTGCGCCTGCAGGCCGCCGCCGACGGCATCGCGGATGCCGCCGTCGCCATCGCCTACGAGATGCTGCGTCCCGAGAATGAGCGGTCCCCGAGCTGGATCGAACGCTGGCGCAACGCCGTCATCCGCTCGCTCGACTTCCTCGAAGGCGAGGCCGGCACCTCGATCAACTCGCTCGATCTCGGCCATATCGCGATCGGCGCGGCGCTCGGTTATCTCGATCTGCGTTTCGGCGAGCTGAGCTGGCGCAACGGGCGGCCCAATCTCGAAGCGGTCTTCGACGCCTTGAGCACACGCCCGTCTTTCAAGGATACAGCGACCTGAATTCCGGCCTGAGAGCCGTCAGCGCCAGGGCTCGACCAGAATCTTCGCGTGGATTTCCGGGTTCGCGAGATCGGCGAAGGCCTGCTTCACCCCTTCGACGCCCACTTCGCCGGTGACGAGCGGCGCGACATCGATCTGTCCTTCCGCGATATGGCGGAGCGATTGCGCGAACTCTTCCGGCGAATAGGCCAGCACGAATTGCAGGTTGAGTTCCTTGCTGATCGCAAAGAAGGGCTCGAAGCGGTCCTGCTCCATACAGACGCCGACGACGATAATGCGCGCATTGCGCGGCGCGCCTTCGAGCACCTGCTGGATGACGCCGGGCACGCCGACGCATTCGAAGATCACGCCCGGTCGCATCTGCGGCCCGAGGCCCATCAGCGTCATCAGGTTCTGCGGGTCGTAGCCTTCCGGCGTCGCCTCTTCGGCCCAGCGTTTGTAGGGCGATTTCTCGGCCGGATCGACGATGATGTCGGCCCCCATCTTCTCGGCAAGCGCACGGCGGGCCGGGCTGAAATCGGCGGCGATGATCGGTCCGACACCGGCGATCTTGAGGCCCGCGATGACGGCGAGGCCGACCGGACCGCAGCCGATGACGAGCGGAATGTCTTCCTTCGTCAATTTCGCCTTCTGCACAGCATGCCAGCCGACGGCCATCGGTTCGGTCAGCGCGGCATGTTCGGCGCTGAGGCCGTTCGGCACTTCCAGAAGCAGCATCTCGCTCAGCACCATCTGCTCGGCATAACCGCCCGGCACGTCGTTCGAATAGCCGATGGTCTTCACGCCGCTCGCGTCGAAGGTCACCGGGAAGGAGCAGACCCGCGTGCCGGCTTTCAGCGTCTTTGCCGAACCGGGGCCGTGATCGAGAATCTCGGCGCAGAACTCATGGCCAAAAACGATGTCACGGGTGAGGTCCATGCTCGACTTCACGCCCTGGCGTTCGGCGAACTCGACCATGCGCGGCGCGTGATGGAAGGCGTGAAGATCGGACCCGCAGATACCGCAGGCGAGCGTCTTCACCAGCACCTGACCGGCGGCAGGCTCGGGATCAGGCAGCGTGTCGACGACGAGATCGCCGTTGCGGAAAATGGCAGCGCGCATGGGTATTCCTCCTCGAATTCGGTCACGCGTCTGAAGCGCGCTTCAATTTGATTTGACGCTATGCAAGCAGGCGGAGCGGTCGGGCGCAAGCCCGGCGGCAATCCCAGCCGGACGACGTCGCGTCAGACGCGCTTTCCGGCGCGGCGTGCGCGGACATGGTTGGCCGTCGCGATGATGAAAATGGGCAGCGCGAGCACGAAGGTCACCGCATTGCCCGCGATCAGCGCCGCATCGTGCAGCAGCAGGCCGTAAAGCAGCCAACAGAAGACACCGGTCACGAAGCCCGCATACATGAGGACGGAGATGCCCTCCGTGTTGCGCGTCCTGATCGTCTTCAATGCCTGCGGCAGGAAGGCGATGGTGGTGAGGAAGGCAGCCGCGTAACCGAGATACATTGTGTTCATGTCCAAAACTCAGGAAACGACGATCCCCGCCGCGCCGCAAAGGATGACGACGGCCCACGGCGGCGCCTTCGCCATGGCGAGCATGGCCCAGGCGGCAGCCGCCAGCGCCAGATCGGCCGGGCCGTGGATCGCGGCCGTGATGACCGGCGTGTAGAGGGCGGCAGCCAGAATGCCGACGACCGCCGCATTGACCCCCATCAGCGCAGCGCGAGCGCCCGCGAGATGCGAAAGCCTCACCCAGAAGGGCATGACGCCCGGCACCAGCAGGAACGAAGAGGCGAACATGCCCGCAAGACAGATCGCGGCGCCGGCAAGCCCGCGCGGGCCCTGGTCGAGCGCCGCGCCGACATAGGCGGAAAATGTGAAGAGCGGACCCGGTACGGCCTGCGCCGCGCCATAACCGGCGAGAAAGGCGTCGCGCGAGATGAAGCCGCGCGGCACCAGATCGGCTTCGAGAAGCGGCAGCACGACATGGCCGCCGCCGAACACGAGCGCGCCGGCACGATAGAAGATGTCGAAAAGCTGAAGGCCCGCGCCGCCTTTCGCCGCAAGCGCCGGTAGCAGCACGAGAAGCGCGAAGAAGATCGCGATCAGCACCGCGCCGGCTCGCCGTCCGAGCGGGCTCGTCAGCGGCACATGCCGGCCGAGTTCGCCTGGCTTCAGGAAGGCAAAGCCGACAAGGCCGCCCGCCAGCAACACGCCGATCTGTCCGACCGTCGTCGGTATTAAAAGCACGACGATGGCGGACATCGCTGCCATCAGCCCACGCGGCATGTCAGGCGTCAGCATGCGCGCCATCTGGATGACGGCCTGCGCGACGACGGCGACGGCGGCGATCATCAATCCATGCGTGACGCCCTGCGCGACGGGACCGTGCAGCGCCGTTGCGCCATAGGCGACCGCGACGAGGATCACGGCGGAGGGAAGCGTGAAGGCCGTCCAGGCCGCCACCATGCCCGGAAAGCCCGCCCGCATCAGACCAAGCCCCATGCCGACCTGGCTGCTTGCCGGCCCCGGCAGGAACTGAGCCATCGCCACGAGATCGGCATAGGCCTTGTCGTCGAGCCAGCGCCGCCGGCTCACGAATTCCTCGCGGAAATAGCCGAGATGGGCGACAGGACCGCCGAAAGCGGTGAAGCCGAGCTTCAAAAAAGCCCGGAAGACTTCGGCAACGTTTCCCACTGGCGTCCCCTCGCAGGCCAGCCCCCTGGCCTTCTTCCCCTTGATAGCAACGTATTTGTTGCCATCAAGGCAAGAGTTGATGTCAGTCCGCCGCCCAGCCTTGCAGCACCGCGGCGTCGTGGCGGACGCGCTCCGGCGAGCCGAGCAACTGCCGGTTGAGGCCGATGCGCTTGAACCAGTAATGCAGACCGAGCAGGTCGGTGAAGCCCATGCCGCCGTGGACCTCGGTCGCGGTGCGGGCGACGAAGCGTCCGACTTCCGAGAGATGCGCCTTGGCGTGCGCGGCCATCAGCGAGCTTTCGGCCGGGATTTCATCGAAGGCATGCGCGGCATACCAGACAAGCGAGCGGCCGGGTTCGAGTTCGGCGGCCATCTCCGCGCACATATGCTTCACCGCCTGGAAGGAGCCGATGACCCGACCGAACTGCTTTCGCTCTTTCGCGTAGTCGACCGCTTTTTCGATCATTCGCCAGCCCGCGCCAAGCGTATCGGCGGCGAGCATTACGCGACCCGCATCGAGCATGCGGCGCGTCGTTGCCTGCGCATCACCGGAGACGAGCGGCTCGGCCTCGACATTGTGGAAGTCGAGCTCGCCGATCGAGCGCGTAAGATCGATGGTGGTGAGTTGGGTCTTTTTCAGACCGGCGGCGTCCCCCCAGACGAGGTGAAGTCCGCCCGTTCTGTCGCCGACGACGAAGACATCGGCGCCGCCGAAATCGAGCACGAAAAGCGCCTTGCCATTGAGCTTGCCATTCGAGGCCGTGACACCGGCGCCTTCGCGCGCACCCGCGCCGCGTTCGGAAATCGCAATGCCTGCGACCGCCTCGCCGCCCGCGAGCTTCGGCAGGAAGGCCCGCTGTTGAGCCGGGCTGCCGGCGCCCATAAGCGCGAGCGGCGCCATGACCGCCGTGCCGATGAAGGGGACCGGCGCGACATGGCGGCCAAGCGCCTCGGCGATCAACGCGGCATCAAGGAGCTTCAGGCCCATGCCGCCTTCGTCTTCCGGCACAACGATGCCCGGCACGCCGAGATCGACGAGCGCCGCCCGGATATCGGCGGCATAGGCTTCATGCGCCGCCGCCGATTTGCGTACGCGTTCGAGCGACGAGACCTTTTCGAGCGTCCGGTCGACGCTGTCCTGCATCAGCCGCTGGTCTTCCGACAATCCGAATTCCATGGGATGCCCCTTATGCCTTTTCGAGCTTCGGTTCGGCATTGTCCTTCGCGAGCTTGGGCTCGCGTGGCATGCCGAGGCCGCGCTCCGAAATGATGTTCTTCTGAATCTGCGCCGTGCCCCCGCCGATAATGAGGCCGAGGTCGAACATGTACCGGTGCTGCCATGTTCCCCACGCACGCAAATGCGGAGACTGTCCATAGAGAACGCCGATTTCACCCAGCGCGTCGATGGCGAGCGCCGCAAGTTGATGATTGAGTTCGCAGCCCTGCAGCTTGACGATGAGACGTGCGATGCCGGGGTCTTCCTTCTTCGCCGACGCCGTCAGCAGCCTCAGCCCGTGAAACTGCATCGCGTGAACGCGCGCCTGCAGTTGCAGCAGACGGTCGCGATAGAGCGGATTGTCGATCAGCCGCTCGCCATCGACCGTCTCCTCCTGCATCAGCGCGACGATTTCCTTCAGGCGCGAACCCGCCTGGTTCGGATCGCCGAGCATGCCGCGTTCATGTTTCAGCGTCGCATTGGCGACATACCAGCCCTGGCCGCGTCCCGCGACGATGTCCTTTTTCGGCACCCGCACATCGGTGAAGAAGACCTCGTTGAATTCCGCGAGGCCGGTCATGGTGACGAGCGGGCGCACCTCGATGCCCGGCGTCTTCATCGAGAAGATGAGATAGGAGATGCCCTCATGCTTGGGCTTGTCCGGCTCCGTGCGCACGAGGCAGAAGATCATGTCGGCGGCTTGCGCTGTCGATGTCCATATCTTCTGGCCGTTAATGACGAAATCGTCGCCATCCTCCACGGCCTTCGTCTGCAGCGAGGCGAGATCGGAGCCCGAGCCCGGCTCGGAATAGCCCTGGCACCAGACAATCTCGCCCTTCAGCGTCGGCTCGATCCATTTCCTCTTCTGCTCTTCGGTGCCCAGTTCGAGCAGCGTCGGAACCAGCATCGAGATGCCCTGGTTCGCGATGCCCATCGGTACGCGCGCGCTGGCGAACTCCTCGGCGATGATGCGCGACTTCAGAATGTCGGGCTCGGCGCCGTAGCCGCCATATTCCTTCGGGATCGTGCGGGCGGCATAGCCATGCGCCATCAGCAGGCGCTGCCACTCGTTGCGGCGCGAGGCCTTGTCGCGATGCTTCGCGATGAAGTCGCGCACTTCCTGACGGAAGGCTTCGTATTCCGGCCCGTAGGCGAGATCCATGGTGTCCTCCTGCTCGGACGGCGCCGTGCCCGTTCCAGCCGGTCGGCGCGCTTCTCGTTATGGGGGAGTGTAGCGCCGGAAAATGACGCGTCCAGCCGCACGCGGCGGGGACCGCGCGGCTCAGGTAAACCTTGCGTCAAAGAGGATGGAGATCAGGCCGCCGATCCGCCGCGCAGAGCCCGGGGCGTGCTCGGAACGACGGCGGTCGCCTCGCGGATCGCCGCATCCGGATGGAGCCCGTTCGGCGCATGGCGCAGGAAGAGTTCGAATTCCGCCGCCGGCATCGGACGACCGAGGAAATAGCCCTGCGCTTCGTCGCAGCCGAGATTGCGCAGGATTTCAAGCTGTGCCGCGTCCTCGACGCCTTCTGCAAGCACATTGACGCTCAGGCTGTGAGCGAGATCGATGATGACCTTCGGGATCACCTTGCCGTCGCGCAGATCGGCGATGTCGCGCACGAAGCTGCGGTCGATCTTCAGCCGTTTCACCGGGAAGCGCTTCAGATAGGCGAGCGAGGAATAGCCCGTGCCGAAATCGTCGATGCCGATGCCGACGCCGAGGCTGCGCAGCCGGCGCAGCGTGCCGATGACCACATCGACGTCGCGCATCACCATGCTCTCGGTAACTTCGAGTTCGAGATATTGGGGCGAGATTGCGTGGCGCACCAGCGTGTTCGCCACGATATCGGTGAGATCGGGGCGACGCAGATCGACGGCGGAGACGTTGACCGCAACGCCGACTTTCGGAAGGCCCGCGTCCTGCCAGGCGCGGTTCTGCCGGCAGGCCTCGTCGAGCACCCATTTGGTCACTTCGGCGATAAAGCCGCAACGCTCGGCAACGGGAATGAACAGGTCGGGCGCGACGAGACCGCGCTCCGGATGCTGCCAGCGGATCAACGCCTCCGCGCCGCTGATGCGGCCCGTGCGGATGTCGACCTTGGGCTGATAGAAGAGCACGAACTGCTTCTGCGCCAGCGCGACGCGCAGATCGCGCTCGATCGAATTGCGCTCCATCGCACGCAGATGGAGTTCGTGGCGATAGAGAATGCAGGCGCTCGCGCCTTCGAGTTTGGCGCGGGAAAGCGCGAGATCGGCATTCTTCATCAACACGTCGGGATCGCGGCCGTCCTGCGGATAGATCGTGAGGCCGACGCAGGCCGTCTGGTGCAACTCGTGCGCGCCGATGCGGAAGGGCACGCCGACGGCGCGGATGAAGCGATTTGCATATTCGACCGCCTCCTCCGGACCGGCGATGCCGGTCAGGATGACGCCGAATTCATCGGCGCCGAGACGCGCGACGGCGTCGCCCTTGCGCTGGCAGTTCTTCAGAATTTCGGCCGTGCGCTGCAGGATGACGTCGCCGGAATCGTGTCCCAGCGTGTCGTTGATGTCCTTGAACTTGTCGAGATTGAGGATCACCACGCCGACCGTGCCGCCATCGACTTCGGCTTGGCCGAGGACATGGGCGAGCCGCGACTTGAAATGGCTCCGGTTGCCGAGACCCGTCAGGCTGTCGGTGCGGGCGAGATCGGCAAGCCTCGTTTCGTTCTCGCTCGTCGCCTCGAAAGCTTCGGTCAATGCGGCGGCCACGATGGCGATTTCATCGCGCGGCCCTCTCGATGGCACGAACTTCGCCGCTCCCCGACGCTCCGCATAGGCGCGCAACGTTTCGATCGGCGCGATCAGAACACGCTGTATCAGAAGAGAGAGCATCAGCACCGCGACGACGGCCGACGCGGCGAGCCAGACGAGAATGCTCCATGCCGTCTGCTGCAAGCCGGTCATGGCAGCCGAGACATTGAGGCGGAAGAAGAGTTTGCCGACGTCTCCGGTGGGAAGCGTTACGAGGACCATGAAATCGGCGGCGTCCGTGTCGGCGCGGTCGAGGCGTTTGCCGCTCTCGGGCTTGCGCATGAACTCGTCCCTGAGCGCCTGATCGGGAAGGGCAGCCACCGGCACGCCGCGCCATGCGGATTGCGACGAAGCAACGACATTGTTGTCGGCGTCGATAATCGTCACGAGGCCGATGCGCGGTGTGTTGGAGATGGCGTCGACGATGAATTGAAGATCGGCCGGCCCCCGCGCGCGCTTCACCGAGTTGCCGAGCACCTCTCCCAGCCCGATGGCGCGCGCCCGGATCAGCGATTCGACCTGTGCGCTATAGAGGTGGAAAACGAAGAAGCCGCTCATCAGCACAAGTGTCGTGCCCACCACGGTCATCAGGGCGAAGACCTTGAAGCGGATGGCGAGAAAGGTGCTGCTCACTTGCGCCATGTACGCGCCGAACCAGCCTCTCGCGAACATGTCGGCGCTCTCGGCGCGCCATGCCCGGAAATCGGACGGGAGGCCGACGTCCTCCGGCGACGCGACATCCCTGTCGCGTCCGGCGTCGCGATGTGTGACCGCCCGCTCCATACCAGACCTGATCTACTGCATGGTCGACCCCGGCCGCCCCGGCCCGGCTCTCCATGCAAACTGAACCCGGTTGTTTATAAAGAAGCGAGAACTAAGAATAGGTTACGTCCGATGTGGCGCTATTTGACTCGAATTGGAGTCGTTGCCGGGGCAGCGATGGTCACGCCGCTTGCCGGCGCGCACGGACGATCGACCAGCCGGACGCCTTTCATCCACAGCCGGAACGCTTCCCAGTGAATGCCGGCCACCACTTTCAGCGTCAGCAGAGGGTGCGTTAGGAATGTGTTAAGAAGTGCGGCATCGGTGAAGGGGCGCGCCTCGCCCGCGAAAGACGCGGTGAGCAATGGACCATCCGCGTCGCTTTCGCGGATGGTGAGGCCGAAGCGATCGCCGGGTCGCACCAAAGTGAATTCGTAACTTCCCGCGACGGCGATGAAAGGCGAGACGAAAAAGGCCTTGGCGCAGCCCTGACGGACAACCGCAGCCTCCCCGCCCGCAACCGGGACGAGATATGAGTGACGATCGCCGAAAGTATTCGAGACTTCATAGAGAACGGCGGCAAGATCGCCGCTCCCGTCATGACAGAGATAGACCGTGATCGGATTGAACGCGTAGCCGAGCACGCGCGGCATCGAGAGCACGAGAATCCGACCGCCCGCTGCAATGCCCGCGCGCGCAAGCTGCATCTCGATCCAGGGCCGGAGCGGCCTTCCGTCGCGCGCGCCATGATCGCAATCGTAAAAGCTGAACAAGCCGAAACGGTTGTGCGCGAACAGACGCGAACGCGAGCCGAGCTCCGGCAGCTCATCGATGTCGAGCAGCATGTAGAAGACGCGGTAAGAAAGCTCGTGCCGCCGCGGCCGCAGACGCCGATGAAAGACCTTGCCGACATAGAGGCATGAGCCAGGCATCACAGAACGGCCTCCGCCGGTCGCGGGGATTTCGCCCCGCACGGAACGAGCGAGATGCGACCCGACGGATTGTCGACTGTCCAGGGCCGTGCGACACCTCCCAGTTCCTCCGCTACCGCGAGTCCTGCCTGCAGGCCGTCCTCGTGAAAGCCCGAACCGAAATAGGCGCCGCAGAACCAGGTGCGTCGCGTCCCCTGCAATTGCCAGAGGTCGCGCTGGGCCGCGAGCGCCCCCGCGTCGAAAACCGGATGATCGTAGGCGATGCGCACCACGACGCCTGCCGGGTCGGGCTCATGAGACGGATTGAGCGTGACGAAGAGCTCCCGCGATGTCGGCAAATTCTGGAGGCGGTTCATCCAGTAGGTCACACAGACCGGCGCGGCATTTTCGTCCCCGCCTTCGCTACCGCCCATATAGTTCCAGCTCGACCAGACGCGGCGCGTTTTCGGCATGAAAGACACGTCGGAGTGAAGCCAAGCGATGTTGCGTTGATAGGGGATGCCGCCAAGGAGCCGCCTCTCGCGCTCGTCGGCGTCGCCCAGCATTGCCAGCGCCTCGTCGCTATGGGTCGCGATGACGACGTGATCGTAGCGCGCTTTTTTCCCGCGCATGTCGGCGACCGTGACGCCCGTTTCGTCGCGGAGGATGGAGGCGATGCCCGTTCCGAGACGGAGCTTGCCTGCAATGGGTTCGATCAGGCGTTTCACATATTCCCTCGAACCGCCGGCAACGGTGCGCCAGAGAGGGCGTCCCGTCAGCCGCATCAATCCATGATTGTCGAAGAAGCGCAGGAATGCCAGCGCCGGGAATTCCTCCACGCGGGCGAGCGGCAGCGACCAGATCGCCGCACACATCGGCAACAGGTGATCCTCGCGCAGAGCGGCGGAATAGCCCTGCTCGCGCAGAAACTCTCCCAGTGGCTTGCGGTCGAGGCCCGATTGATCGAGAAGTCCCGGCGCAAAACGATAGAGCCGGGTGATTTCGGCAAGCATGCGCCACATACGCGGCCGGAAGAGATTGCGCCGGTCGCCGAACAATCCATTGAAACCCGAACCGGAATATTCGAAACGGTTGCCCGCATCGTCGGCGATCGAAGCCGCGAAGGACATTTCGCTCGGTTCGGTCTCCACGCCGAGCGCTTCGAACAAGGCGGTGAGGTTCGGGTAGTTGAGTTCATTATAGACGATGAAGCCCGTATCCACGGCGACATCGCCTTCGGGACAAGGCGCGACGAGGGTGTTCGAGTGGCCGCCGGGGCGATCCTCCTTTTCGTAGACCGTTACGTCATGGGCACGTGAAAGGAGCCATGCCGCCGACAGGCCCGAGACGCCCGTGCCGATGACCGCGATCCGCAGCCCCCGCTTCGAGGGGCCGACATTGTCTTGATAGGGGGCCATGCCGTCCTCTGTGCTTTCCGGGAAAGTCCGCACTCTCGATACGAGCCCGCGCGTCTCGCGGATCACAGGCCGGACCGCACCCAACCGAACGGTTGTTTCATGGACGATCAACTGAGCCTAGGATCGAGCCGCACAAACAGGTGATCCGGAGCCCAGCCGTCGGCGTAAGACGCTTCATGCCGATGGAACGCGCCCTGACCGTCCAAACTGCCCGACCCGTCCGTGCCCTGCACGCGACGCATTGGAGAAAGCCAGGTCCGATGGCGCAAGACCCGAGGGGAGCCGGCCCCGGCGGCATACCGGACCGGCGTCCGACGGCAATCATGGAAGCTGACCCCAAGGCCATGGCGCTGCTGATAGAAGCCATCGCCAAGCGGAAGGACAAGACGGCCTTTGCAAGCCTCTTTGGCTATTATGCGCCGCGCCTCAAATCCTATCTCCGTCGGCTCAAGGTCGAGGAGAAGCAGGCGGAAGACCTCGCCCAGGAGGTGATGTTGACCGTGTGGCGGAAGGCCGAGCTTTTCGACCCGGCCAAGGCATCCGTCGGCACCTGGATATTCACGATCGCACGCAATCGCTTCATCGATGCCAAGCGGCGCGAAAAGCGGCCTGAACTCGATCCGGACGACCCCTCGTTTCAACCGGAGGCGCCGCGCGCGGCCGATGCGGAAGTCGCGGCCGGCGAGATCGGCATTCGCGTCCGTGCCGCCCTCTCCGCCTTGCCGCCCGACCAGGCGCGGGTCGTCACGCTCTCCTTTATCGACGCACTTCCCCATTCCGAGATTGCCGCGCAGCTTTCGATCCCGCTCGGCACCGTCAAATCGCGCTTGAGACTTGCCTTCGCCCGCCTGCGCTCAGCGTTGGAGGACATGCAATGACCGTCACACATCGTCTCGGTGCTGAATGGATCACCGCCTATACGGCGGGTGGTCTCTCGGAAGGGCAGTCGCTCTTCGTCGCCTCGCATCTGGCCTTCCTGCCCGATTCCCGACAGACGATCGCCGCCGCCGAAGCGATCGGCGGTGTGCTGCTTGAAGAACTCATGCCGGAGGACATGGCGCCCGACGCTCTCGTGCGCACGCTCGCCCGTCTCGATGAAACCGTCCCACCCATGACAGGCGCGCCTCGCCCGAGTGTGCGCAGCGCGGTGCTGCCGGAGCCCTTGCAGAGCTGGCTCGGCTGCGATGTCGACGACCTCAAATGGGGATTTCTCGGGCCGGGCATGCGCAAGGCGATGCTTTGGCGCGGCGGCCATGACGAGCGGCTCTGGATGCTGCGTGCCAAACCGGGCGTCCGTATTCCACGCCACGGCCACAACGGTACCGAACTGACACTGGTGCTCTCCGGCAGCATCACCGATCAGCACGGCACGTTCCGGCGCGGGGATGTCGAGGAGACGGATGGCAAAGACTTGCACGGGCTCACTGCCGGCCCCGACGAGGAGTGCATCTGCCTCGCCATCACCGAAGGGCCCGTCCGCTTCGAGGGGCTGATCGCCCGGCTCATCCAGCCTTTCATCGGCCTCTGACGTTCATCCCCGGAGCCAGGCTTCTTGCGACATATTCGCCGTGGCGGCGGCCGGCGGTCCGCAGGCCGGCGAAGCCAGCTTCAAACCGCCGCCCATTGAGGCTAGGCTCCTTCCGGGGCGAGACGATCAGCAAATCCGGAAAGCCAGCCGCATGCCCAGCAAGGGACATAACAAGAAACATAAAATCCGTCTCCATGACGACGACGATGGAAACGGACACTACAAGAGAGAGCTTTACGACCTTCAGGTCGAGCTGGTGAAGCTGCATAAAGATGTCATCGCCAACAACCGCAAGCTCCTCATTGTCTTCGAGGGTCGCGACGGCGCCGGCAAGGACGGCACGATCAAGCGCATCACGGAGCATCTCAGCCCGCGCGAAACGCGCGTCGTGGCGCTCGGCAAGCCATCCGACCGCGAGACGTCGCAATGGTATTTCCAGCGCTATGCGCGCTATCTGCCGGCGGCGCAGGAAATCGTGTTCTTCAATCGGAGCTGGTACAACCGCGCCGGTGTCGAACATGTCATGGGTTTCTGCACAGCCGAGGAACACGAAGTCTTTCTCGCGACCGTTCCCTCCTTCGAGGAGATGCTGATCGGCGCAGGTATTACGCTGCTCAAATATTATCTCGACATCGACAAGGCGGAGCAGAAGAAGCGTCTCGAGGCGCGGCGCAAGGATCCGCTGAAGCAATGGAAGCTGTCGCCCGTCGACAATGCGGCGCTGAAGCACTGGGCCGACTACAGCCGCGCGCGCGACGTCATGTTCGCCCGCACACATACACTGCATGCCCCCTGGCATGTCGTCTGCGCCAATGACAAGCGCGAGGCGCGGCTCAACGTGATCCGCGATATCCTCAATCGCATCGACTATGACGGCAAGAAGCAGAAGCAGGCGACACCGGACGTGAACATCGTCTTCCCCTTCGACCCCGTGCATCTCAAAGACAAGCGGATATCGAAGTGACGCCGCTCTTCGCACCGCTCGCGATCGAACCCGAGCGCTTCGCAGCGCTACTGGCTCTCGGGTTCTTTCTCGGCCTCGCCTTCGAGGAATATTTCGCCAAGAGCCGCATCAAGCCGCCGGGTGGCGTGCGCACTTTTCCGCTGCTGGCGCTTTGCGGCGCGCTGCTTTACACGCTCGAGCCGCAGCACGGACTACTCCTCCTTGGCGGTCTCGGCATTCTCGGCGCCTGGCTTTCGATCTATTACGCGCGACGGTTACAGAACCAGCTTGCGGAGACCGAGGATCAGGCGCCCGCCGACCGCCGGCTCGATGCCGGCATCATGGCGCCGACAGGCAACGTGCTCGCTTTTCTGATCGGTCCCATCGCACTTGCCGAACCGCTCTGGGTCGCGGTCAGCGTCGCGGTTGCCGCCGTGCTCTTCACTGGCGCGCGCGAACGCCTGCATGCGCTGGCGACGACGCTCGGCTCCGAGGAACTCGTCACGCTCGGCAAATTCCTGATCGTCATCGGCATCGTGCTTCCGCTCGTGCCCAATACGCCGGTCACAAGCCTGACGCCGATCACGCCCTACGAAGTGTGGCTTGCCGTCGTCGCCGTCTCGACGCTTTCCTATGCGAGCTATCTGGTGCAGCGGTTTCTCGCGCCGACCCATGGGGTGCTGATCTCGGCGGCGCTCGGCGGCCTTTATTCCTCGACTGCGACGACCGTCGTGCTGTCGCGGCGCGCCCATGCAATGGCCGGAACGTCCGCCCGGATCCAGTCGGCCATCGTTCTAGCGACGGCGATCATGTTCCTGCGCATCATCGTCGTCGTCTCACTCTTCAGCCTGCCGCTGGCACTGAAGCTGCTGCCGGCGGTCGCCATCCTCTGCGTGAGCGGCCTCGCGATCACCGCCTGGCTGATGTGGCCGGCGGCAAAGCCGGACGGCGAAGCCCCGCAGGCGTCGATGCCCACCAATCCGCTGGAACTTTCGACCGCCATCATCTTCTCGGTCCTCTTCATTGCGCTGTCGATCGCCGTCGAGTGGGCGAAAACCCGTTTCGGCGAAAGCGGGCTCTTCGGTCTTGGCCTCCTTGCCGGCTTCACGGACGTTGACCCGTTCGTGCTGAGCGTCGCGCAGGGCGCGTCGCGCGCCATCGATCTCGATCTTGCCGCGGCCGCGATCCTGGTCGCCGCCTCCGCCAATAATTTCCTGAAAGCGAGTTACACGCTGGGCTTTGCCGGGCGGACGACCGGATTGAAACCGGCCCTTGCGCTCTTTGCGCTTTCGGCCGGCGGCATCGTCGCGGTTTTCTTCGTGCTCGGCCGGGTGTGATGAAAGACATCGCCTCGACCGGCATGGGCAAAGGCATGATGCGCGGCCTGCCCGCGAGCGTCTGGGCCCTCGGCCTTGTCAGCCTCTTCATGGACATGTCTTCCGAACTCGTTCATGCGCTGCTGCCGGTCTTTCTCGTCTCCGGGCTCGGCGCCAGCATGGTCGCTGTCGGTCTCATCGAAGGCATGGCTGAAGCGACGGCTTCCATTACGAAAGTCTTTTCGGGCGTTCTCAGCGACTGGCTCGGCCGGCGCAAGCTGCTCGCCGTCATCGGCTATGGGCTCGCCGCGCTGACCAAGCCGCTCTTTCCGCTCGCAGCAACCATCGACGCCGTCATCGCCGCGCGCTTCATCGACCGCGTCGGCAAAGGCATACGCGGTGCGCCGCGCGATGCCCTCATCGCCGACATCGTTCCACCGGAACGGCGAGGTGCCGCTTACGGATTGCGGCAGGCCCTGGATACGGCGGGCGCCGTGGCGGGGCCGCTCCTTGCCATTCTCTTCATGTCGCTCCTGAACGACGACATCAGGGCCGTCTTCTGGGCGGCGACGGCGCCGGCGTTCATCGCCGTGCTGATCCTCATCTTCGCGGTGCGGGAGCCCACGCATCATGAAATCACGAAGCCGAAAGCGCCCTTGCAGCTCGCCAGCCTGAAACAGTTCGACGGTCTCTACTGGGGCGTCGTCGCCGTCGGTGCGGTGCTGACGCTGGCGCGTTTCTCGGAGGCTTTTCTGGTGCTGCGTGCGCAGGCCTCGGGACTTGCCGTGGCCTATGTGCCGTTCGTCATGGTGGTGATGAGCAGCGTCTATACGCTTGCAGCCTATCCGGCGGGCGTTCTCGCCGACCGGCTCGACCGGCGGTCGCTGCTCGCGCTCGGCTTCGCCGTCCTGATCGCGGCCGACATCGTGCTGGCGCGGGCCACCGTTCCCCTCATGGTCTTCGCGGGCGTCGCGCTCTGGGGTCTCCACATGGGGCTTACACAAGGACTTCTGTCGGCCCTTGTCGCCGACGCCGCGCCGACTTCGCTGCGGGGAAGCGCCTTCGGCATTTTCAATCTGGTGTCAGGTGTCGTATTGCTCGCGGCAAGCGCCCTTGCGGGCTGGTTGTGGGAAAGCCACGGCCCGGCCGCAACCTTCTATGCGGGCGCGACCATTACCGCCGCCGGACTTGCCGCCCTTCTCGTCATCAGGAGTCGTTCCGCTTGAACTATCGCCACGCCTATCACGCCGGCAATTTCGCCGACGTGATGAAGCACGCCGCGCTGACGCTCGTGATCGAGCATCTGAAACAGAAGGAGAAGCCCTTCTTCCTGCTCGATACGCATGCCGGAACCGGCCTGACCGATCTTGGCGGCGAAGAAGCCCGGAAGACCGGCGAATTTCAGGACGGTATCGCGCGCATTCTCGCCGATCCGAACCCGCACCCTGCTCTGGCGCCTTATCTCGCGACACTCGCCCGCCTCGGCTGCATGGGGCCGGCGCCGATGTCCTATCCCGGCTCGCCCCTCATCGCGCGCGAACTCTCGCGTCCGGGCGACCGGCTCGCCTTCTGCGAACTGCATCCGGACGATGCAGGCGCGCTCAAGATACTTTTCCGCCGCGACGGCCAGGCCAGCGTCCACGAGATGAACGGCTATACGGCTCTGAAATCGATGCTGCCGCCGAAGGAACGCCGCGGCCTCGTGCTGATCGACCCACCCTTCGAAGCCCGGGACGAATTCGACACGGTGCTCGCAAGCCTCGCCGACGCCACCGCACGCTGGGCGACGGGCACTTATCTCATCTGGTATCCGGTGAAGGACCCGAGCGTTTCAGGCGCCTTTCTCGACGAACTGGAGCGGAACGGCCCTGCCAAAACGCTGATGGCGGAACTTTACATCCGCGCGGTCGATGCTGCGCAGCTTTCGGGCTGCGGCCTCGTCATCGTCAATCCGCCCTGGACGCTGAAGGACACGCTTGCCGATCTTTATGGCTGGCTGGCGGACAGACTCGCGCAGGGACCGGGGGCGCGGGCCCGCGTCGAATGGTTGAGACCCTGATAAAAAGGCCCGCCGGAATGTATGTCCGGCGGGCCAGGTCGCTGCGAAGATCGAAAATCAGAACTGAATGTTCAGACCCACGTTGATGAGGCTCGCGACGCCGCCTTCCTTGCCGACGCGGGCGTCATAGCCGAGGGTCCAGCCGACCGTCTGCCCCTTGCCGATGCTGCCCTGGGCACCGACGCCGAGGCGCACATCGTCCTCGTTCTGCGTGGGCACCGTGACCGAGGCACTGCCCAGGCCGTCGGCAACGCTCGCCAGTGCGAGGTTCACCGTGTCGTCGCTCTTGTCGAGAACGAAGTCGTAAGCGGCATGTCCCGTCAGCGTCACATCGTCGAAGGGAACGATGATCTCGCCGCCGAGACCGAGTGTCGTCTGATCAACCGAACGGTCGGAATAGGCAATGTTGCCGCCCGCTGCGCCATGTTCGGTGTAGCCGTCGATATCGGCCTTGAGGTAGCTCAGCGACGCGACCGGGCCGAGTTTCGTCATGCCGCCGACGCCGATCATGTAGCCGACCTCACCATAGGCGGTCTGCGCGGTACCCTTCGTGCTGCCCGTCGCGGAAAGGCCATAGGCCGCCGGACGGGTGATCTCGCTGAAGTCGATCCAGGGCAGGTAGCCATAGGCCGCCGATGCGAAGAAGCCGCCCGTGTCGTAGGTGCCATAGACGCCGAGCGAGACCGAACGCGATTCGGTGCGGAAGCCCGAACTGGGTTCAAGATCGCCGCCGCCGAAGCCGAGCACGCCGCCGACGATGACGCCCTTGCCGAGATTGGCGTCGGCGCCGATCGTGCCGCGGAGATCGCTGACATGGTTCACGTAGTCATGGTGACGATCGTCGGAGTTGTAGAGGCCCGTTCCCCAAACGTTGAAGTTCGCGATCGTGCCGCCGCTCGCCGCCGCGCCGCGCAGAACGCCGAGGCGATCCTGAATCGGCGTGAGAGATTCCTCCGCGGCCGAAATGCCGGCATCGCCCGCCATCGTCGTGGTCACCGCGCCCGCGCCGACCATGTAATCGTAGAATTCGGGATCGACGGCCGTCGGCAATGTCACCTGATAGACGAGGATCATGTTGTCGTTGTTGTAGCTGGACGAGCAGTCGATGCCGCTCATCGTGCAGGAGGTCGAGACATAGTCGTTATCGTTCGAGACGAAGAGCAGGAAGTCCTGCGGATGCTTCTCATCGAGCTTCGGCATGAGAGACATGCCTTCCCACTTTTCCGACCAGGAGACCGGGTTATGCGGATCCGCGTTCGATGTGGTGAGCCCGAAGTTGGCAAGCTGCGTCGGGTTCAGCATGTTGACGAGTTGCGTCGTCGAGACCGGCGTGATGTCCGAATTCAGCACGACGCTGCCGCCGACAAGACTGTCGACCGGCGTGTAGGAAGTTTCATAGTTCGTGCCGGCGAGATTGGTCGCTCCACGAGTGTCGACGAGAAGGATGCTGCGATAAGTGAAGTTGTTTGTGGCGCCTGTTCCGAGACCCGTGCCGCCGTCGCGTGCGAGCGTCAGGAACTGGTAGTCGTTGATTGCCAGCGCTTCGCTCTGCGCCGCCGTGCGGTTCACCGCGCCGCCCGTGCCGCCGAAGGTATAAGTCGGCAGTTGCAGAACGTAATGGCCGACCGGATTGTCCGGCGTCGCATCGCCTTTCGAGATGTCATAGACGAGGACGCGGGTGTCGGTGCGGTTCGCCTGATTGGAGTTCTGGGTATCCTGCACCGTCGCGCTCTGGAGCACTGCGATGACGTATTTGCCGTCCGGCGTCACGGACATGCCTTCGAGGCCCTGATTGTTGCGACGGCCGCCATCGGTCGGCGGGTTGAGCGAGTTGTAGTTGAGATCGCCGCCGGTGAAGGGTTGCAGCGCCTTGGGCGGCTGGATCACGCCCTGAAGCTTACCGTCCGCGCTGAAGTAGTAGATCGCTGCGGCGTATTCGTCGCTAATGTAAAAGCTGCCATCGGAGCGGAAGGAAATCGCCTCCGCGTCGATCGAAACCTTGCCGGCGCCCGTTCCCGATGCAGGGCTCGGCAGCACGATCCCGTTTTCGGTCTTGGTGCCCGCCCCCGGATCGGCGCCGGTGAAAGGATTACCGTTGAAGTCGAGAAGCTCGATGCCGCCGGTCTGGTCGTAGGTGAGCTGATCCTGCGAACTCGTCGAGGCCGGCAGATTGGGGCCCGAATAAGGCGTAAAGGTCGAATCGAAGCTGTTGAGACGGGCCGGATAGTCGAAGAAAAGCGGCACGGAGGGATCGTTGCGGCCGCGATCGGGCAGCGTGTACATCGAGAAGGAATAATTGCCATTGCTGTCGACGCGCCAGGTCGAGCGCTGGATGGCAAGGCTCGAGAACGAGCCGAGCGTGTCGCCGAGGAAATCGGTTTCGTTCGCCGAAAGCCGGCCGGTGCCGACGAGGCCCCAACTCGTGAAGGTGTTGCCACCCAAGGTCGTCGTTTCAGCGGTGCCGCTCGGCGTGTTGTCGATATTGGGCGTGGTGTAGGACGGTGCCGCGGCGAGCGCGGGATGCGCAGCGAGCACGACAAGGCTGGCTGCCGCGAGCAAAGCGCGGCGAGCGGAAGGTCGCATGGAAGCCCCCAGATGGTTAAACAGATGATGTTGCGAATGACTTTTGACAGCCGCGCATTACATTTCCGTAATACCGTGACGGCGTTCTGGTGAATGCTTGTTGACACCCCTGTTACAAACCGGATGACCGCAACCGAACATCGCGTCTATAAAGACGCCGGCCGGTCACACAAAAAAATGCCGGCGGCTGGAGGAGTTTGTGATGGACGGGGGGAGCCTCGCGGGGACCGATGCTGCGGCGGCGCGGCTTGCCGCCGAAACGGCCTATCACGCCGAGGTCGAGCGCAACCTGCCGCGCAATTATGCCGCCAATCTTGCCCACGGACTTCTTGGGCAGACGGGGTTCCGCCTCGTCACCGCGCCGACCTTCGTGCCGGCCTATATCTATCTGCTCTCGGGCTCCGAATTCGCCGTCGGCCTCGCGCTCGCGGCGCAATGGCTCGGCAACGCGCTCTCCTCGACACTCGGCGCGACGCTCGTCGAGCACCGGAAGCGTGTGCTCTCGATGGGCCTTCTGGTCGGCTGGGGCATGCGCGGCGGCGTGCTCGGCCTTGCCCTCAGCGGCTATTTCCTGCCCGATCGCTGGGCGCTCGTCTTCGCCTGCCTCTTTCTCGGCATGTTCGGCCTCTTCAATGGGGTGCAGTCGGTCATCTTCCAGCTGCTGATGGCGAAGGTGATCCCGCTGCGCCTGCGCGGGCGGCTCACCGGCTTTCGCAATTTTGCAGCAGGGCTGACGGCTTCGGGCGTCGCTTATGTGGGCGGCAAATATTTCGTCGAGGCGCATGCACTGGGCAATGGCTATGCGACGACATTTCTCGCCGCCTTCGTGCTGACCTCCGTCGGGCTCACCATGCTGATGCTGGTGCGCGAACCCGATTCGCCCGAGGTGCGCCCACGCACGAGCTTCCTGCTGCGCATGCGCGAGATACCGGACATTCTGCGCGCCGACAGCGAACTTGGACGGTTCGTTCTCGCCTCCGGCCTGGCCGCGCTCGGGACGCTGGCCGTGCCGTTCTATGTGCTCTATGCGGGCAGGGCGATCGGGCTATCCGGCACCACGCTCGGCGCGCTGTCCACCGCATTCCTGCTCTCGCAGACGGGCGCCAATCTGATCTGGGGGTCGCTGGCCGACCGGGTCGGCAATCGCATCGTCTTCCTCGCCTCGGTGGGGCTCTGGGCGCTTTCGACTGTCGTGTTGATGGGCATGAGTTCGCTCTGGCCGCTCGTCGCGGTCTTCGCCGGGCTCGGCGCCGGACAGGCCGGCTTTCAGAACAGCACGCAGAACATGATCCTCGAATTCGGCGTGCGCGAGGATCTCGCCATGCGGATCGCGATCATGAACACCGCGACCTCGGCAATGATGGCGGTCGGCCCGCTGCTCGGCGGCCTCATCGCCCACGGCACATCGTTTATCGCGGTTTTTTCAATCTCGTCGCTGATGCTGAGCGCGGCTTTTGCGCTTGTGCTTTTCACCGTGAGCGAGCCCCGCCAGCGCGACCTCTTTCACTGAGGCGGGTGCCGCGCCGCCTGCTCGCCAGCGCGCGACCTCGGCGAGTTCGGCCTCCGGCCGCTCGCGCGTGACGGACAGCGCGCCGGCGAAGATGCGGCCGCCATCGCCGTCAAGCGTCAACTCGTCGCCCTCGTGGAATTCACGGTCGCCAATGAGGCAAAGCCCTTTCTCCGGCAGGATGCGCAGGCCCGCACAGCCGACGAGGCAGACCTTGCCAAGCTGGCGCGCCACCACGGCCGCATGAGATGTACGCCCGCCGGACGCCGTGAGCACGCCCGCCGCCGCGGCGATGCCCTCGATATCGCCGGTCGATATGTCGTCGCGCACGAGAAGCACGGGCTTGCCCTCGGCGGCGAAGATAGAGGCGCGCTTCGGATCGAAGACGATGTGTCCTATGGCCGTGCCGATGCTCGCCGGAACGGCGGTCGCCAGCGGCGTGGCGTCGCCGCCGGCAAAACGCAGGCGCTCCAGCCTGTCGAGCGCAATGCCGTCCAGATGCTTCAAGGCTTCCTCGGGCGCGATCAATCCCTCGGCCACCATGTCGACCGCCATGCGCAGCGCCGCCCAGGGCGTGCGCTTGCCGTTGCGGGTCTGGAGGAGATAGAGGCGACCTTCCTCGACGGTAAATTCGAAATCCTGCATGTCGCGGAATTCGGTTTCGAGGATGCTCTTCATGCGCTGGAGTTCGGCCGCGACGGCGGGCAGACGGCGCGGAAGATGCTCCGTATCACGGACCGCATGACGGCCCGAGACGACGTCCTCGCCCTGCGCATTGAACAGGAAATCGAGATAGGTGCGGTTCTCGCCGGTCGCAGGATCGCGCGTGAAGCCGACGCCCGCACCCGAACTCGCGCCCATATTGCCGAAGACCATGGCCTGCACGGTGACGGCCGTGCCCATATTCGCGTCGATGCCGTTCAACGCCCGGTAGCGCTTCGCCTTGTCGCTCATCCATGAGCGGAACACGGCCTCGACGGCGGCGAGAAGCTGCTCCATCGGGTCTTGCGGGAAGGGATCGCCCGTCAGAGCGAGGGATAGCGTCAGTGATTCCTGGGCAATGGCGGCAAGCGCCATGCTGTCGAGATCGCGAATGCTCGCCAGCCCCTCCTCCGCCGCCCGCGCCTCGGCCAGCGCGTCGAAAGGCGTTGCGTCCACGTCGCGCACGACCTCGGTGAAATCGCGGACGAGACGGCGATAGCTGTCCTGCACCTGGCGCGGATTGCCGGTCATGCGCAGGAAGCCGCGTGCGGTCTGTTCGGTCAGGCCGATATTGAGGATCGTCTCCATCATGCCCGGCATCGAGACCGGCGCGCCGGAGCGCACGGAAACGAAAAGCGGACGGCGCTCGCGACCGAAGCCGCGCCCCGTCGCCGCTTCGAGTTCGCGCAAACCGCGCGCCAGCAACTCGCGCGTCCCGTCGGGAAGCTTTCCGCCGTCGAGATAGGATCGGCAGATCTCGGTGCCAAGCACGAAGGCCGGCGGCACGTTGAGGCCGAGCCGCGCGAGCCGCATCAGACCATAGGCCTTTGAGCCCATGGTTCCGGCACTCGCCGAAGCCGGCACGGGCTTTCCGGGCATGACGAAAAAGAGGTGTTCGTCGAGGGACATCTTCAACCGGCCATGACGTCGTTGACGAGATGATCGCGCAACATCAATGCCGTGCGCGACAAGGCATCCGCCGCCTCCTCGAGAAGACGGGCAAGCGTTCCGACGAGTTCGAGAACGCGGAAATCCGGCGCCTCCATCAGGAGCAGGCCGCGCGCCGTGCGCTCGACCTTGTCCGTCTCGTGCTCGATGGCGGTGAGGCGGTCGACTGCCTGCAGGAAATCGTCGAAATCCTCGCGCGCGCCGTCGCGACGCACTTGCGCCGCCGCGCCGAAAAGCTTCACCAGTTCCTGCGCGCCTTCGACCAGAAGTTCGGCGAGCCTGCCGACCGGTGCGAGAAGATCGGGCGATGTCTGAAGTTTCGGCAGAAAGGCCGCGATGAAGGCCGCTTCTTCGAGCGCGTCGGCGGCATCGTCCGCTTCATGCAAGAGGTCGCGATAGATTTCGGGCTTGTGCATCCGGCGCACCAGCGAGCGTACGCGGTTGACCAGCGCGTCCGCTTCCTGTTCCCAATGCTGGGCGCGTGAGGCGGCGGCATCGAAATCGTGGCCGCCTTCGCCGAAGCGCAGCAGTCCATCGCGCAAGCCGGTTGCGAGTTCGAAGACGAGCGCCGCATGAGAAGACGCGATCGAGAGCAGGCTTTCCTGCGCACCGCGGAAGCGCCGCGCGAGTTCCGTCTTCACCTCGTCGCGGATGAAGCGTTCGGAGCGGCCGGCGATCAGGCCTTCCGTCACCGTGCGCAGGACGAATTTCAGATAGTCGACCGCCTGCTCCGCGCCCAGCGCTTCGTGGAGCTTTTCTCCGTAATGGATCGTCTGCTGCGCGAATTCGATCGCCTCGTAGAGAAGCCGTTCGCCGCCGAGCATCAGGAAGCCGCGATGGCCGATATTGTTTTCGGCCGCCCATTTCAGCAGGCGGACGCCGTCATCCTTGCGCAGGAATTCACGCAGCAGCTTGCGCGTGTGGTTCCAGTCGATCAGGAAGACGATGCGCGAGCCGAGAAAGGCGAGATAGCGTTCGAGCGCCGTCTGATCGGCGGCATCGAACCGGCCGATGCAGAGATAATAATTCTCCTTGCCGTTGACCTCTTCGCCCTGGCGCGTGCGCGTGTCGTCCCATTGCACGGCGAAGGGCTTGAAGAGGCTCTGGAAAAAAGCGGCGCGTTGCGTATGGATGTCCGTATAGGTCAGCGTGACCGCCAGACCTTCCACATGAATGACGAGAACATGCGCGTCATTGGTGCCGATGTCGTTCTGGACGATCAGCTTGCCGCCGGCGCGCGTTGCCGTCGTGCCGAGGCCTGGATGATCGAATTTGAGCGGCGCGGTTTCGTTGAGACCGCGCATGAAGGCGGCGACCAGCGGACGGTCCGCCTCTTCGACGCGCCAGACGCGGGCGCCGTCGATGCTCTCTTCGGACAATTCGGCCTGCAGCGCATTGAGCGCCTTGTGGAGGTCCATCACCAGAATATGAAGGCTGTCGCCGCGCGCGCGGTCGGCGGAGGTAATCGCGTCGACGATCCCGGCGGCGACGAGGTCGTTCTCGAAGGGCGGCAAGGCTTTCGTCAGCGCCGCTTCCCGTGCCGCAAAATCCGCGCCGGCCGGGACGCCCGCCAATGCCAGCGGCGCGCGCATCGTCGCGATCTCGCCAAGCACAGAATGCCGCAAGGCTTCCGCGCCCGGCAGATGAAGGGCACCGTCCAGTGCGCGCCGCGCATCGGCGAGCGCAGTGTCCAGTGTCGCATCCACGACGCCGGCCGCGCGCCGCTCGGCGGAAAGATCGACGGCGGCACCGTCCGGCCGGTCGGCGCGATGCTCGGCCGTCTGCAACAGGGTCAGCAGGAATTTGACGCGGTCGTTCGCGGCCAGCGCCTGCGCCAGAAGGTCCGGCAACAGCAGCGCCCGCTCGCCGAGTTCGTCGATCATTACTGACTTGGTGGGCACGTCGGACTCCGCAAGACCCTGAACATCACCTTTGTGGGTGATATGCGGCGCCGCCGCCTTGATCTTGCGCAAGCGCCTGCCGCTTCATTCTCTCGCGCGGCGTGAAGAAAATATGACGATATCCCTCAGCTTTTGTCGCGGGACCAGGTGTCTCACCTACCGGGCAAGCGCCGGAACCGCGCGGCGAACCGGACCAGGCCAACTGCCAGCCTTGCCATGCCGGGCGACATTCGAGCTTCGACGGCACGCCAATTCGGCGGCAACACCCCCTCCTCGCGGAAGCTTTCGATGAATGCGAAGCGCGCGGCGACAGTCTCGGTTGCTGCGGCGGAGTTCCGGCTAAGGTGCATGACGCTCGACCCCACGCCCTCATAGAGCGGCCAGTGGGGAAGCCCTTCGCCATTGGGATCGCCAGTTCGCGAGAAATTGATCCAGTAGCGCCGCATCAGTTTCGAAAACGCGCGATCGCCTGCTTCGGGCGCCACGCCCTTCGCCCGAAAAGGGTTGCCCGTAAGATTACCGAAGACAAAGGGAATGTCCGCCGTATGGATCGGCTGCGGACTGAAGCCCGAAGCATAGTGGAACTCATAGATATAGGTGGGTGCGCCCTTTGCGCGGTGAGCGCCGCCCCAGCTCCATATCTGCTGCGAGATCACGAGATCGCCGATGAGCATATCAGCCGAGCGTTTCGCTTCCCGCCCATCTCGCGACGGATAGACGGCATCGAAATCCGCCATGCGCGCCGCGCCGAATTGCCTTGCGGCCGCGGCACGAAAACGCCGGGGCGTCGTCGGCAATCCACGGCTCGTGAAATAGAAATGCTCATCCCTGTTCCAGCCGGCAAGCAGCGGAACCGACATCTGTTTTCCTTGTGCAAAAATTCGACCTGGCACGTCGGGCACGACATACCCGTCGACGGATGGCGAGAAGGCCGTCGTGCCGGGATCGGTGAGAAAGTTCCAGATGCCGGCCGCATTGACGCGCGATGCAGACATCGCACGCATGTCTTCGATATTCGCCGCACCGAGCTTGCGCATCAGCGCGAGGCCACGCGTGCGGGCTTCCTCGGCACTCGCGAGCGGCCCGTGTTCCGAATCCCACCACGCGCCGCTCTGACCGATAGCGCGATGGAAGAGCCCATGCGCGAGAGGTGAGGCCATCAGAAGGCCGATCGCGTGCGCGCCGGCGGATTCGCCGAAGATCGTGACGCAATCCGGGTCGCCGCCAAATTGCGCGATGTTTTCCTTCACCCAGCGCAGCGCGGCAATCATGTCCAGAAGCGCGAAATTGCCGGAAGGCTCCCCTTCGCGATCAAGCTCTGGATGAGCGAGAAAACCGAAAACGCCGAGCCGATAGTTGATGCTGACAAGGACAACGCCATCCGCGGCAAAATGCGTGCCGTCATTCCCCGCCATCGCAGAAGAGCCGAACTGGAAGCCGCCGCCATGTATCCAAACCATAACGGGTCGCCGCTCTTCCGCGTCGCGCGCGGCGGTCCACACATTGAGCGTCAGGCAGTCTTCGCTTTCAGAGGGTCTGAATATTTCGCCGGCCGGCATCGGCATGGCGAGCGATCCTGCGCCGAAGACCATCGCATCGCGTATACCTGCCCAGGACACAGGCGGTTCGGGATCGCGCCAGCGGAGGCGCCCGACGGGTGGCGCTGCGTAGGGAATACCCTTGAACGCGAGAACCCCCGCCTCGTCACGCCTCGCGCCGCGAATGCGGCCCGATGCGAGTTCGATCTCCTGCATCAGCATCGCCGTCCTCCCTACCCCGCCGAGAAGCGGCGGCTAGAACCTGTCGAGGTCCTTCGCGAAGGTCACGGGCCCCTTGTAATTCGCCGCGATTTCCTTGCCGGCCTGGGGGATCGCCTCGTCGGGCAAGGCGTCATGCGTCAGCACCAGCGCCTTCACATGCGCACGCGAAGCCAGAAGCCCGACCTCCGTGGGCGAGAGATGCTCCTTGCTGAAGTGAGTCTTGATCGAGCCCTCGACGAAGAAGGGCACGTAACGCTTTGCCTCGATCCTCGCGAGCGCGATGTCGGGGTCCATGATCTCGCTGACCAGAAGGTCTGCATTGGCTGCAAGTTTTTCGACGGCCGCGCTCGGTCCGGTGTCGCCGGTAAAGACGATGGAGCGATCCGGCATGTCGAAGCGATAGGAGAGCGAGACATATTTCTTCGCCTCTTCGCTGCCCGGCGCGAAGCCGTAATGCGAATTCTCCGCCGCCGTCACCTTGACCTCGCCGACCGAAAACTTCGCCCCATCGCCGATCTCGACCACCGTGTAGATCTTTTCGGGCGCGGTCTTCATCCAGGACCAGAGCGCGCTCGGCGTTTCGTCATTGGGCGCCATGCCGGCGATCAGCGCATCGACCACGCGCTTCGTGCCCGGCGGTCCGTAGATGGTGACGGGATCGGTGACCAACGCCTGATAGCGCAGGCTCAGAAAGGCATAGAGACCGCTCGTATGGTCGAAGTGCAGATGGCTGATGATGACCGTCTGCACCTTCGAGATGTCGACGCCGGCCTTGACGAGTTGCCACGAAGCGGCATCGCCCGCGTCGACCAGGATGTTCTGCCCGCCATATTGAAGAAAGTTGGACGGCTCCGCGCGCCGGGGATTCGGAATGGGTCCGCTGTTCGTGCCGAGCGTGACATAGACCGATTTCGGCGCATCGGCCGCCGATGCGTGCATTGGCGCCAGCGCCAGACCGAGCGCCAGAAGCCCGCCGCGAGCCGATGAAAACTTCATATATCCCACTCCCCGAATGAACCCGTCGACAAGCTGGCCCTGCCAGCCCGGCGAATGCGGCGCATTCTTGATCGAATGCGAATGACGGTCAGTCAAAGGAGCGCAGGGTGCGGAAAGCCAAAGAAAAACCGGCGCCCCTGCGGGCGCCGGTTTCGCATTCCGATCCTGACGAGCAGATCAGGCGGCGTTGAAGCCGAGGACGGCCTTCACCTCGAGGAACTCCTCGAAGCCGAACTCGCCCCATTCGCGACCATTGCCCGACTGCTTGTAGCCACCGAAGGGCGCATTGAGGTCCGGACCGGCGAGGTTCAGGTGCACGTTGCCCGTGCGGAGCCGCGCGGCCACCTTCTTCGCATGCTCGGGCTCGCCCTGCACGTAGCCGGAGAGGCCGTAGACCGTGTCGTTGGCGATACGGACCGCGTCTTCTTCGTCCTTGTAGGGAAGAATCGTGAGCACCGGCCCGAAGATTTCCTCGCGCGCGATGGTCATGTCGTTCGTGACGTTCGCAAAAACCGTCGGGCGGACATAGTAGCCCTTGTTCAGTCCGTCCGGACGGCCGGGACCGCCGGCGACGAGCGTCGCACCTTCCTCGATGCCCTTCTGGATGAGCGCCTGGATCTTGTTGTACTGCACTTCCGAAACCACCGGGCCGATGGTCGTGCCTTCGGCCGTCGGATCGCCGGCCTTCACGCTTTCGGCGGCCGCCTTCGCAATCGCGATCACCTCGTCCTGGCGCGCGGCCGGAACCAGCATGCGCGACGGCGCGTTACAGGACTGACCCGAGTTCGACATCATGCCGAAGACCGAGCCCGTCACCGCCTTCTTGAAATCGGCGTCGTCGAGAACGATGTTGGCCGACTTGCCGCCGAGTTCGAGCGCGACGCGCTTGACCGTGTCGGCAGCGGCCTTCGAGACCAGGATGCCGGCGCGGGTCGAACCCGTGAAGGAGACCATATCGACGTCCGGGTGGGCCGAGAGCGGCGAACCGACGCCGACGCCGTCGCCGTTGACGAGGTTGAAGACGCCGGCGGGCACGCCCGCTTCATGAAGCACTTCGGCGAAGATATAGGCGTTGATCGGCGCCACTTCCGACGGCTTCAGCACCATGGTGCAGCCGACGGCGAGCGCGGGAGCGACCTTGCAGGCGATCTGGTTGATCGGCCAGTTCCAGGGCGTGATGAAGGCGCAGACGCCGACCGGCTCGCGCACGATATGCGTCGGGCCCTTGTCGTATTCGAACTCGTAGTTCTTCAGGAGTTCGAGATTGGTGTTGAGATGAGCGATACCCATGGCAGCCTGCGCATGCTGCGAGAGCTTCACCGGCGCGCCCATTTCGGCCGTGATCGCGGCGGCGATATCGGCATAGCGCTTCTGATAGGCAGCGATGATCGCCTGCAGCAGCTCGATGCGCTCCTGACGGGTCGTCGTCGAGAATTTCGGGAAGGCGGCCTTGGCGGCGGCAACGGCCTTGTCGACATCGGCCTTGCTGCCCATGCTGATCTTGGCGATCGGTTCCTCGGTCGCCGGGTTGATGACGTCGAGCGTCTTCGGCTCGACCGGGTCAACCCATTTGCCGTTGATATAGAACTTCAGGTAATCGGTCATGTCGTCCTCCGTTGAGATGCTGGCCCGCGCCGGAAACGGGAACGGACTTCACAGCCGGGAAAGCTGCGTCGCCGCTCTCCACGACCCTCGAACGAGGGCCCGTGCCGACCGGGAGATTATTGTTTGGACGAAACCTGACACAGACGCTTCCGCCGGGTCCAGTGCAAAACGCGAAGGGCCGCTCAACATCTCTTCGCGCCTGCAAAAAGACCGCAGGATATTCCTCTTCCAGCCGTATTAGAGCCATGATCGTCCGGCTGAATTTATCGCGCGCCCGGACGCGGCCGGACGCGGCCGGAAGTGAGACTCACGAGAAGCCCCTTTCGGGAAGGGGAGATCGGGCCCGGCTTCCGGGCTTCGTCACGTATGTGTTACAGTTTGGCAATGTCGGGCAGAGCGGTGTGGTCATGGTGACGGGCAAGCGGATTTACGAGATCGACTTCTTTCGCGGCCTGGCGCTCTTCATGATCGTCATCGATCACATTCCCGGCAGTTCGCTGGGGCTATTCACGCTCCGCAATTTCGCCTTTTGCGACGCGACGGAAATGTTCGTCTTCATATCCGGTCTCGCCGCCACGATCGCCTTCAGCCGGACACAGGAGCGCAAGGGCGCGGCCGAGGCCCGGCAACGCATGTATCGCCGGTCGCTGAAGATCTATCTCTCCTATGTCGCGATGTCGCTCGGCCTCGTTATATTGGGACTGATCCTGACCTTCTACGGCCATCCGTCGAACGCGCTCGGCGGCACGTTCGTCGCCGATGCGACGGCGGACTTCGCCGGCTATACGCTGGCGATCCTGGTCATGGCGACGCAGCCGCCGCTCGCGGACATCCTGCCGCTCTATGTCATCCTGATCGCGTCCGCGCCGTTCATCGTCAATGCGATGAAGAAATCGCCTGTTCCGGTGCTTGCGATCAGCGCCGCGATCTGGTGGGTGGCGCATGACCTCAACACGATGATCCCGCACCAGGGCATGCACGGCTTCCTCTTCAATCCCTTTGCTTGGCAGCTGATGTTCGTCTGCGGCGTCCTTTTCGGGGTGCATGGCAGCGCGATCCTCACCGTGCTCGACAAGCATGCGGGCAAGGTGACCTGGGCCGCCGGCATTTACGCCGCCATTGCCGCCGTGCTGGCGCTTTCGTGGAAAATGCCCGAGGTATCGGCGATCTTCCCGCCGAAGAAATGGGCCGAGATGATCTATCCGATCAGCAAGGACGATCTCTCCATTCTGCGCTTCCTGAGCTTCTTCTCGGTGGCCTGGCTGACGCGCCTCACCGTCGCCCGCATGACGGTCGACTGGCAGCACGGCGCCGCCTCCGCCGTCACCATGATCGGGCGTAACGGCCTGCCGGTCTTCTGTCTCGGCGCCTTCATCTCCACCGGCGCCGACATCATGACGCGCAATCTCGATTTCCCCGGTCAGGATCTGATCGTCGCCGCCATCGCCTTCGCATTGCTGCTGGCCATCGCCTGGGTCTCGGACCAGCCGCTGTCGAGCCGCAAGACGTTCGCACGCCTGCAACTCCGCTTCGCTTCACGCGAAGGCTAGGGGCAGACCGTTCCCTTCGCGAAAACGATGTCGTTCATCCGCGCCTCGATAGTGCCGGCACGATCCCGCGTCCAGGCACCGGGCCGGTCCGGATGCCAGGCGAGCGGATTGGGCAGAACGGCGGCGAGCAATCCGGCCTGATACGGAGTGAGTTTTGCGGCGCTGACGCCGAAATAGGTCCGCGACGCCGCTTCCGCGCCATAGATGCCGGGGCCCCATTCGATCTCATTCAGATAGAGTTCAAGGATGCGCCTTTTCGGCAGCAGGGCTTCCAGCCAGACCGTGAGATAGGCCTCGGCCCCCTTGCGCAGGAATGTGCGGCCCGGCCAGAGAAAAAGATTTTTCGAGGTCTGCATGCTGATCGTGCTGGCGCCGAGCACGCGGCGGTGTTTCTGCTGCAGGCGCTCAAAGGCGTTGTCGACGGCCTCCCAGTCGAAGCCGTGATGCAGGCAGAATTTCGCATCCTCGGAAGCGATGACGGCGCGCTGCAGATTGGGCGATATCTCCGAAAGCGGCACCCAGTCCTTCGAGAGGCCGTAGCCCTCGACGAGACGGATCACCATCAGCGGCGTCACCGGCGGCGGCACGATCCTGTAGAGCATGATGATGAGGGCCGGTGCGACGAAGAGCACGAGCAGAAGATCGCCGAGCAATCTCCTGATCGCATTACGGGGGGCCCTGGCAGGCCGACGCGCTCCCGCACCCGGCTTCGATGATCGTCTTGGCTGTTTCACGCCGCGATAATCCGCGAGCGGAGGCCGCGACACAAGCCCGCCTGTTGCCAGATTTCAGCCATATTCCCGGCCAGAACGATTGCGAGTCTTTGAGGTTCCTGAGTCGGGCCCGCATGCCCGTCGATCCCGCATGCGGCCCTCTGCGGAAAGGGGGGCGTTTACGGAGGTCTCAATGAGGAAAGCAGCGACATTCGTAGCGGTGGCGGCACTTCTGGGTACGACTGCCTGCACACACATGGACAACACCTCGCAGAGCACACTCTCGGGGGCCGCAATCGGCGGTGCCGTCGGTCTCGCGGCAACGGCGGTGGCTGGCACCAGCCTCGTCGCCGGCGCGGTGGTCGGCGGTGCGGTGGGTGCGGCGGCGGGCGCCTATATAGGTTGCAAGAAAGACGGCAAATGCGAGTGAGGTCCGTTCGGCCATGAGCCGTCCACCGACGAACCCGACATGAAAGAGGCCCGTCGAAAATCTCCGGCGGGCCTCATCGCTTCGAACGCGGGCGGACTCAGTAACCGCCCTTCTTGCCGGTGCCGACATAGGCGAAATCCCAGCTCACATCGAAAGGCTCCCACCACTCCTTCGTGCCGGTCTCCTTGTCGACGTGATGATAGAAGCCGTCATAGGCCGGCGGCAGGATGTGATAGGTGAGCTTGTACTTGCCGGGACCGTCGAGCTTCACGTTGTCGCCGTAATGGGGGCCGTCATCGGCGCACATCGGCATGAAGGAGCCAGTGGTCTTCCAGGCCGACCCTTCCTTCTCGATGTGATAGGTGATCGTCAGATAAGGGATCCACGCTTCGTCGCGGAAGCCCTGCTCGTTGCCGCGCACGGCGTGAATGTCAGCCTCCAGATGAATGTCGGTCGGCTTGTCCATGCCCGGCAGCATCGGCGCCATCTTCACCGACTGCAGATAGACGCCGGCGATGTTCATGCCGTTCTTCTCGATCGGGTTGCCGATCGGAACTTCGGCCGCCAGAGCGGGCGCGGCCATTACGAAAATGGAGGCCGCTGTTGCAAGAGCAGGCAGGGCAACGGGCAACGTCGCGAGACGCTGTTTCAGGGATGTCATGGCATCTGTCCTTTATGGATGGACGTGGAAAAGCCTAGCCGCCCGCGACCGCGGGCCACCAGGAGAACACAACGAAGAGACTGCCGGCGAGGCCGGGTAGAAGGGCAGCGAAACGCGCGGGAAGAGAAACGCCCTGGCGCGCCAGAATGCGGCCGCCGAGAACGAGGCCCCAGACAGTGGCGCCGGCGAGCAGCGCCGCCTTGAGATCGCCCATGATCGCGGCTGGCACGCCGGCCGTGACGGCGGTGTCGAAAAGCTTGCCGCCGAGGCCGATCAGAAGCGAGACCATCGCGACCGGTGCAAACTGGTAGCCGAGTTCGACGAAACGCGCGCGGAATGTGCTGTCACCGCCGAAGCGCCCGGCGAGCCAGGCGGAGAGGCCGGTCGCCGCGGCAAGACCGGCGGCCAGAAGTGCCGCCCAGCCGAGCATGTAACCGACGATCATTGTGAAATCGAGCCAGGTAAAAACCTCGCGTGCTTCCGGGTGCACGCTCATCAGCCACCAAGGCCCGGCCTCACCGACCCAGAACCAGTTGTGATCGATCGCCCAGCTTCCCAGCGCCATGCGCCAGGTCTGATAGCTCGGCAGAATGAGCCAGAGAAAGCCGCCCAGCGCCGCGCCGGTGCCGACGAAGAGGAACCAGATCTCGGCGGCGTTCGGATTGTGCGTGCGGATTTCGGCGACTTCTTCGCCCGGCGCGCGCAGACGCAGAAAGAGACCGCCCGGCGAAGAGGGCTTCACGCAGCGGAAGCACTCGATGCAGTGGCGCGATTCTTCCTTGCGCGGGATCGAGATCATGGTCGGACAGATCCCGCGCTCGGCATAGGCGTCGCCGCCCGGATGCTTGCTCTTGGGCGCGAACTGCACAGCGCCGAGGCGGGAGAAGACGCCGAGCAGCAATCCGATCGGACAGGCATGGCGGCACCAGGCGCGCTTCTTGCGGCCATAGATGAAGCCCATGGCGACGGCTGCAAAGAGCGTACCGCCGAAAACCTCGGCGATGCCGAGCGGATGATCGCGCACGCCGACCGTCTGGCCGAGAATGGTGATGATGAGGAAGCTGACGATCGGCGTCCCTTCCCATTTGATCCAGCGCGGAATCTGACGCTGAAGGCCGACCCGGTTCGCCCATTCGGACGCCGCCCCCATCGGACAAAGCACGCCGCACCAGCTGCGGCCGGTGAAGATCACCGACAGGAAGACCAGCGGGAACCAGATGCCCCAGAAAGCGAAGTTGACGGCGACCGTGAAATTATTGAGTGGCGTCGCGTCTTCCGGCGGCAGCGGAAGGAAAAGCGGAAGAACGATGGCGACCAGAAAAGCGACGAACATCGCGGCATGGACATAGGGCAGCCGTTTGCGATGCTTGGCGAAGAACGCTTCCATCACACGGGCCAGACCCGGGAAGAGGCCCGGCCGCTCGGTCCCCGCACGGAACCAGATTTCCGGTCCCTGCGCGCCCGCGCCGCCGCCCCTTGCTCTCGTGTCGATAAGGTTCATGACCCGTAACCAACCAGATTTGGCGGTTTGCCGCGGCGTGGCATGTTGCCCGCGAGGCCGCCAGAGCCCAGTTGATTAGCGATTTTGAGAATGAATTGCAATAGCTATCGAGGCGGGGGACAATCCGCCGCGCCCTGCCCCCCTTATCCTCGGGACGTTATGCTTGTGACATAATTGAAGTTTAGGGAGAGCATTGGAAAAGACTTTCCTTAAACAGTCGCGTTGCAAGGTTCCGCCTGTGCGGGGCCGGTGAAGAAAACTGCGCATGGCCTGGACAATGGCGCGACGGAAAGCCGTTGCGCAGCCCGTTTCAGACAAGGGAACCCGGCGGATGCGCGGGATACCATGATCAAAAAAAGGGGTATTAAAATTCGCAGGGCATCACCCCGCACGGTTCTCATCGCGGTCGGCGCTGTGCTGGTCGCGGGCTTTCTGTTGCATGAATATTCGGGCTCTTCCGCCGACGGTCACAAGAGCAAGGTCGCGGATATTCCCCCCGTTTCGGTTGCCGCAGCACAGCGGCGCGACGTTCCCGTCTACGCCCAGGCCGTCGGCACGGTCATGGCGAATGCTACCGTGCAGGTGAAGTCGCGCATCGACGGACAGATCGTCGGCGCCGGCTTCAAGGAGGGGCAACTCGTCCACAAGGGCGATCTTCTGTTTCAGATCGATCGCGCTCCCTTTGAAGCGGCGCTGCGCGCCGCGCAGGCCAATCTCCAGCGCGACGAGGCGCAGCTTGCCAATGCGCAGCTCGATCTCGGCCGCGCGACGAAACTCGTGAAAAGCGGCTATGGCTCGCAGCAGACGCATGACGCCGCCAATGCGCAGGCCAAGGCGCTCGGCGGAACGGTGGCCGCGGATCGCGCCGCCGTCGATCAGGCACAGCTGCAGCTCGGCTATACCGAAATACGGTCGCCTATCGACGGCAAGACCGGTCCCTTCCTCATCGATGTGGGCAACATCGTCACCGCCGCCGCCGGAACGGCGCTCGTGACCGTTACGCAAATCCAGCCTGTGAAGATTTCCTTCGCCGTCGCGCAGCAGAACCTGCCGAAGCTGCAGGAGCGCCTTGCCGAGAAATCGCTCGTCGCCTCGCTCAAGGCGCATGGCGACAAGGCCGACGACGTGATCGCGCCGATCGATTTCATCGGCAACACGATCAACGCGGCGAGCGGCACGATCGAACTTCGCGCCACCTATGACAATGCCGATTTCAGGCTCGTGCCGGGCGAATTCGTCGATGTGCGCGTGCGCATCGACGATCTGAAACAGGCCGTGACGGTGCCGCGCGACGCGGTGAATACCGGCCAGGACGGGCAATATGTCTATGTCGTCACCGCCGCGAAGAAGGTCGAACTGCGCAAGATCACCGTTCTTCATCAGGGCGACGATTTCGCCGCGATCGACGGGCCGGTCAATGACGGCGACAGCGTGATCGTTGATGGCCAGTTGCGCGTGGCGCCGGGCATGACGGTCAGGATCACCACCAAGGGGCCTGCAACCTCATGAACATGTCCGAAGCGTTCATCCGCAGACCGGTCATGACGACGCTCGTCATGACCGCGATCGTGCTCTTCGGCGCCTTCGGCTACACCCAGTTGCCGACCAGCGAACTGCCGGCCGTCGACTTCCCGACGATTTCGGTGACAGGCCTTCTGCCCGGCGCCGATCCCGAGACCATGGCGTCGGCCGTCGCGACGCCGCTCGAAAGCCAGTTCTCGACCATCGCCGGCATCGACCAGATGACATCGACGTCGAGCCTCGGTTCGACACGCATCACCCTGCAATTCAAGCTCGACCGAAATATCGACGCCGCCGCGCAGGACGTTCAGGCCGCGATCTCGGCCGCGCAGCGGCAATTGCCGGACGGCATGCCGAACCCGCCGACGCTCAAGAAGGTCAACCCGGCCGACTCGCCGATCCTCTACATCATGATGAGCTCGACGGTTCTGCCGCTCAGCGAGGTCGACCGCTACGCGGAAACGATCCTCTCGCGCAAGATTTCGACCATCGACGGCGTTGCGCAGGTCAATGTCTACGGCTCGCAGAAATATGCTGTTCGCATCCAGCTCAATCCGGACCAGATGGCGGCGCGCGGCCTCGGCATCGACGAGGTGACGGCGGCGGCGCAGGCCGCGAACGTCAACAACCCGACTGGCGCGCTTAACGGCCCGACCCGCAACACCGTCATCCGCGCCGACGGACAGCTCGTCGATGCGGCTGCCTTCCGCCGGCAGATCGTCGCCTGGCGCGACGGGGCACCTGTGCGCTTCGGCGATATCGGCGACGTCGTCGACAGCGTCGAAAACGACCAGGTCGCAAGCTGGGCCGGCAAGGACCGGGCAGTGGTGCTCGCGATCCAGCGCCAGCCCGGCGCCAACACGATTGCCGTCGTCGATGCCATCAACAAGGTGTTGCCCGGCTTCCAGGCGCAACTGCCCGCCTCGATTTCGTTCAGCATTCTCTACGACCGCAGCGACTCGATCCGCGCCTCGGTGAGCGACGTGCAGTTCACGCTGGTGCTGGCCGCGATCCTCGTCGTGCTCGTGATCTTCCTCTTCCTGCGCACGCTGTCGGCGACCATCATTCCCTCGCTCGCGCTGCCGATCGCCGTCATCGGCACCTTCGCGGGCATGTCTTTCCTCGGCTACAGCCTCGACAATCTCTCGCTGATGGCGCTGACGCTCGCCGTCGGTTTCGTCGTCGACGACGCGATCGTCATGCTCGAAAACATCATGCGCCATATCGAGGAAGGCGAGCGCCCCTTTCAGGCGGCACTCAAGGGCTCGAGCGAAATCGCCTTCACCATTCTCTCCATGACCGTGTCGCTGGCCGCCGTCTTCATCCCCGTCCTTTTCATGGGCGGCATCGTCGGCCGGTTGCTGCACGAATTCGCGGTGACGATCGTTCTCGCCATCATCGTCTCGGGCATCGTTTCGGTCACGCTGACACCGATGCTGTGCAGCCGCATGATCCGCGCAGGCCACGGCACCGGCCGGCAGATGGCGATCCTCAACTGGAGCGAGCGCGTCTTTGCCGCCATGGAGCGCGGCTACGAGCGGACGCTGCGGTCCGCCATGATCCATCACCGCACGGTCTTCGCGATCTTCCTTGCGAGCGTCGTCGCGACGGTGCTGCTCTTCAATGTCATTCCCAAGGACTTCCTGCCGAGCGGCGACAACGGCCAGATCATCGCCATGACCGAAGGGCCGAACGGCATTTCCTTCGCCGACATGTCGCGCCACCAGCAGGAGGCGATCGGCGTCATTCTTCAGGATCCGAATGTCGCTGCGGCAATGTCGTCTGTCGGCGCCGGCGGGTCGCGCGCCACCGTCAATGCCGGCACGATCATCATGCGGCTGAAGCCGCGCAGCGAGCGCAAGCTCAACGCCGACCAGATCATTCAGGAACTGCGGCCGAAACTCGCCCAGATCACCGGCTTCAAGGTCTATCTGCAGAACCCGCCGGCGATCCGCGTCGGCGGCCAGCTCTCGAAGGCCTCCTATCAGTACACGCTGCAGGATCTCGATCTGCCGACGCTCTATGAGGGCGCGACGCGACTGCAGAACGCGCTGGCGACCGCGCCGGGCTTTCAGGACGTAACGAGCGACCTCGATCTCTCGACTCCCACGCTGAGCGTCAAGATCGACCGCGACCGGGCGGCGACGCTCGGCATCACGCCCGATCAGGTGCAGAACGCGTTGTCGTCGGCCTTTGGCGGGATCCAGATTTCGACGATCTACACCTCGTCCGACCAATACGAGGTCGTGATCGAACTGCAGAAGCAATTCCAGACGGACGAAACGGCCCTGCAGCGCCTCTATCTGCGCTCGAGTTCCGGCAATCTCGTGCCGCTCACCGCCGTGACGCAGATCAGCCACACCGCAACGTCGTTGACCGAAAACCATCTGGGCCAGCTTCCGGCGGTCACGATCTCCTTCAACCTCGCGCCGAACGTGGCGCTCAGCGACGCCGTCAACACCATCAAGCGCGTGCAGGAGCAGGTCCATCTTCCGGCGACCATCACGACGAGTTTCCAGGGTACGGCGCAGGCCTTCCAGAGTTCGATGAACGGCCTCGGCCTTCTCCTCGCTCTCGCCATCCTCGTCGTCTATATCGTGCTCGGCATTCTCTATGAGAGCTTCATCCATCCGCTGACCATCCTGTCCGGCCTGCCCTCGGCCGCGGTCGGCGCGCTGCTGACGCTCTATCTCTTCGGCATCCCGCTGACGCTTTATGCCTTTGTCGGCATGATCATGCTCATCGGCATCGTGAAGAAGAACGCGATCATGATGATCGACTTCGCGCTGGAGCGGGAACGCGGCGAGGGCATGGCGCCCGAGGAAGCGATCTTCCGCGCGGCCATCATCCGCTTCCGCCCGATCATGATGACGACCATGGCGGCGTTGATGGGCACGATCCCGATCGCCATCGGCTTCGGCGAAGGCGGCGAAGTGCGCCGACCCCTCGGCCTCGCGGTTGTCGGCGGCCTGCTTCTTTCGCAGCTCCTGACGCTCTACATCACGCCGGTTCTCTACGTCTATCTCGACCGGCTCGGCCGCCGTTTCGGCGGCGGCAGGCGCCCCGAGGAGACACCGGAGACGCTTGAACTCCCGCTCGCCGCAGGGGAATAGCTCTTCGATATCGGACAGGTGACAGGTCCCACCTCGCGCTTTAATGTTCCCGCCCGCAGGACTTGAAACAGACGGGGAGTCCGCAGGGGGAAATTACCGGCGACAGCGCGGAGAACGCGCGCGCCCGGTCTGCGCGCTTGAGCGCCTGACTTCCTGCGTCTTCCCGAAACAGGGACGAAACTATGGAAAACGGCATCGAGAGTGGCGCGCGACCGCGCAAACGCCGCTGGCTCATTCCCCTCATCTTCCTGCCCTTCCCGGCCGTGCTCTGGGTGCCCTTCTTCAACTCGGCCGAGCCGACGCTCGCGGGCGTCCCCTTCTTCTACTGGTACCAGCTTCTCTGGATCCTCATCAGCGCCGCGCTGACGATCGGCGTCTACCTCGCCACCGACAAAGAATAAGATCATGCAGTGGACCGCGCTTTTCGTTTTCGTCGGCCTCTTTGCCTTCGTCACCATCATGGGCTTCGCCGCGGCGCGCTGGCGCGCGGGCGACCTCAACCACATCAACGAATGGGGTCTGGGGGGCCAGCGCTTCGGCACCATCGTCACCTGGTTCCTGCTCGGCGGCGACCTCTATACGGCCTACACCTTCATCGCGGTCCCGGCGCTCGTCTTCAGCGCCGGCGCGATGGGCTTCTTCGCGGTGCCCTATACGATCCTTGTCTATCCGATGATCTTCGTGATCTTCCCGCGCTTCTGGCAGGTCGCCCGCAAGCACGGTTTCGTAACGGCGTCGGATTTCGTGAAGGGCCGCTACGGCCATAGCGGGCTTGCGCTCGCGGTCGCAGTCACCGGCATTCTCGCGACCATGCCCTATATCGCGCTGCAACTCGTCGGCATGGAAACCGTCATCGGCGCGCTCGGCATCGAGACGCATGGCGCCGTCGGCCATCTGCCGCTCATCATCGCCTTCCTGATCCTCGCCGCTTTCACCTATACGAGCGGCCTTCGCGCGCCCGCGATGATCGCCATCGTCAAGGATGCGCTGATCTACATCACCGTCATCGCGGCCGTCATCATCATCCCGGCAAAGCTCGGCGGTTACGGTGCGATCTTCGGCGCGGTGCCCGCCGCAAAGCTGACGCTGGCGACGCCGCCTGCCGGCAGTCTCGGAAGCTGGAGCGCCTATGCGACCCTCGCTCTCGGCTCGGCGCTGGCGCTTTTCCTCTATCCGCATTCGATGACCGGCGTGCTCAGCGCGAGCTCGGGCCATGTCATCCGTCGCAACGCGGCGATCCTGCCCGCCTATTCGCTGGTGCTCGGCCTGCTCGCGCTGCTCGGCTACATGGCCTATGCCTCGGGCGTCGCGTCGAAGCCCGAATTCGCCGAAGGCTTCGCGCGCTACGGCGCAAATTTCGCCGTGCCGGCGCTCTTCCTCGATCAGTTCCAGGGCTGGTTCGTCGGCGTCGCCTTCGCGGCCATCGGCATCGGCGCGCTGGTGCCGGCCGCGATCATGTCGATCGCCATCGCCAACCTCTTCACGCGCAACATCTACAAGGAATATCTGCGGCCCGATTGCACCTCCGAGGACGAGGCCCGCATGGCGAAGATCGTCTCGCTGGTCGCCAAGGTCGGCGCGCTCTTCTTCGTGCTGACGCTCGATACGAAACTCGCGATCCAGCTTCAACTGCTCGGCGGCATCTGGATCATCCAGACGCTGCCGGCCGTCTTCTTCGGCCTTTATACGCGCTGGTTCGATCCGCGCGCCCTGCTCATCGGCTGGGCCACCGGCATCGGCACCGGTACGTGGATGGCGTGGTCGCTCGGCTTCAAGACATCGACATGGCCGCTCGTCATCGGCAATCTCACCATCCCGGGCTATGCCGCGCTCTATACGGTGATCCTCAATCTCGCCGTCACCGCGGTGCTGACGCTGGTCTTCAATGCCGTGTCGAAGACGCGGCATGCGGACATCACGGTTCGGGCCGACTACGTCTAGAAAAAGTTCCTGTCGACGGCCACGAAGGAGCCGGCGACCAGCACGTCCCCCTCGCGATGCGCCTCGTCCGACGCCAGCGCGCGATCGATCCGCGCGACCTTGAGGCCGGCGGATTTCGCCGCCACGATCTCGCCCGGGTGATCGGAGAGGAAGAGAATGTCGTCGGGCACGAGGCCGGTTTCGCGCGCAATCGCGGCATAGGATGCCGTCTCGATCTTCGGCCCGGTGCCCGTATCGAAGAAGCCCGAAAAAAGCTGCGCAAGATCGCCCTTGTCGGAATGGCCGAAGATCAGCTTCTGCGCTTCGACCGAGCCTGAGGAATAGACGAAGAGCTTCAGCCCGCTGGCGTGCCAGCGATGGAGATATTCGGCCGCATCGTCATAGACGACACCCTTCAACTCGCCCGCTTCATAACCTTCGCGCCAGATGAGCCCCTGCAGGGTCTTCAGCGGGCCGGCCTTACGGTCCTCGTCGATCCAGCGGATCAGCAACGCCACCGTTTCATCGAGATCAAGCTCCGGATGTCCGTCGAGATCGCGGGCTGCCTGCAGCGCGGCGGCAACTTCGGGCGCGCGCTCATGCGCCTTGCAGAAATCCGCGAGGCGCGCGCGGGCGTAGGGAAACAGCACCTCATGCACGAAGGCGATGGGCGTCGTCGTGCCCTCGATGTCGGTGAGGATCGCGGCGATGTTGCGGCTGGCGGTCATGCCGGATTTTCGATTCCGGCGAGCGGGCTTTCGAACAGCGGAAAGCGCGTCGCGATGTCGTCACCGGTAAAATTGCCGACCCAGCCGTCAGGCGAGGTAAATATGCGGATCGCGCAGAAATGCGGATATTCGCCCGTGTCGAACCAGTGCGTCGTGCCGGCAGGCACATTCAGCAGATCGTTTCGTTCGCAGACGATGCGATAAACCTTGCCGTCGACATGCAGATAGAAGGCGCCGGCACCTTCGACAAAGAAACGCACCTCGTCGTCGGCATGCGTGTGCTCGGCGAGAAATTTCTGGCGCAGCGCGACCCGATCCGGATGATCGGGCTTGACGCGCGCAACGTCGACCGACTTGTAGCCGCCCTCGTCCATCAGCCGCTTCACCTGCGCCTCATAGGCTTGGAGCACTTCCTCCTGCCCGGCATCGTCGGCCAGCTGAACGGAGGCGTTCCAGCGCTCGAAGGCGACGCCGATATCGGACAGAACGTCGGCGATTTCCGCTTCCTCGCGCGTCTCGATCAGGATTTTCGTCGAATCGGTGTCGGCATAAACGGTGAGTTGCGTCATTTCGCGTTCTCCTCGCTGAGCTCGGCGGTCAACAGAAAATCGAAGGCTTCCATGTGGCGGATCGCGTCTTTCGCGGTCGCGCCCCAGACATAGAGGCCGTGGCCCGCGATCAGGTAACCGGGAACGGGACCCGCCGACTTCAAGCGCTCCTCGACCAGCGCGGCGAGGCGATCCGTATCCTGATCGTTCGGCACGATCGGGATGTCGAGCGCGATTTCGTGGGTCTTGATGCCGGTGAACGCCTTGAGGAGTTCCCAGCCTTCAAGGCGGAGCGCGCCCTCGGCTTCATGGCGGCGCGAGAGCAGCGTCGCCGGAAGCGAATGAATATGCGCGATGGCGCCGATGGCGGAGTCCGCCGCGTAGCGCGCGAGATGAAGCGGCGCTTCGGCCGAGGCACGCGGATGCTTCGGGCCCGAGATTTCTGCCTCGATCACCTCATCCTCGACCAGCCGCGCCTTGTCGGCGCCCGTCGCCGTCAGCGCCGCCAGCCGGCCGTCGATACGCACAGAGAAATTGCCGCTGGTCGCGGGCACCCAATGGCGTTCGCCCGCATAGCGCGCCATGGCGATGACGCCCGCGGCGGCGGCGGCGAAGGCTTCGGAACGGGGCGCGGCTGCGCTCGACATGTCATTCTCCGGAACGGGCGGTATCGGCGCCATATAGCATATCTCCATTGCATGTGTAGCCTTGGCGCCGATTGACTTGCGCGATCCCCTCCTCTCAATGGCGGGATCGGAACGGGAGATTTACATGGCGGACACGGGCAAAGGACGACTTTCGGGCAAGGTGGCGCTGGTTTCGGGCGGTGCCGGAGGCTGCGGCGAGGCGGCCTCGCTTCTCTTTGCGGCGGAGGGCGCCAGGGTCGCCATCGTCGATCGGCAGGGCGAGGCGGCAAAGAAGCTTGCGCAGAAGATCGTCGCGTCGGGAGGTGCGGCCATCGGCGTCGAAGCCGACGTGTCGAAGGCCGATGCCGTCAACGCCGCCGTCGCCGAAACGCTGAAGGCGTTCGGCACCATCGACGTGCTCTTCAATCACGCCGGCACCATCGTCGTGAAGCCCTTCCTCGAAACGACCGAGGAGGAATGGGACTGGCTCCACGCGGTCAACGTCAAGAGCATGTTCCTGATGTGCAGGGCGGTGCTGCCGACCATGCTCGCCGCCGGCAAAGGTTCCATCGTCAATACCTCGTCGATCTCCGCGATCACGGCGACCCCGCTCGAAGTGCTCTACTGCACGACCAAGGGGGCCGTGCACCAGTTCTCGCGCGCGCTGGCCGTCGAATATCGCGACAAGGGCATCCGCGTGAACGCGGTCTGTCCCGGCTTCATCCGCACGGCGCATGGCATCCGGGAAGTAACGGAACTCACCGCCCAGGGCGTCGACGCTTCGGAAGCCGCGATGAAGGCCATGCAAGGCCGTTTCTGCGAGCCGGAAGAAGTGGCGCAGGCGGCACTTTTCCTGGCCAGCGACGAATCGAGCTTCGTCAATGGCAGCCATATCTTCGTCGACAATACCTTCACGGCCGTCTGATTTTCACATTCTATAACAGATAAATTATTTTATTGCCGCCGCATTTTTGTTGTTTACAAACCATATCAAATCAATAGAGTTAAATCATCTTCCATCCGGGCGGTTTCGTTTCTCCCCCGCCCGGGTTGCCGCCCTTCCAAGGGCGGCTCGCAGTCTCTGTCCCCCGCTTTTGGTTCCTCCCATAGCGGAAACTCAAATGGCCGTGTCTCCGGACACGGCCACTTTTTTATGTCTTTTCGGGCTCATTCCCGGTTTCGCCGTCCCAGTCGTCGGGAGGCTCGACGGCCGGAATGGCATAGGAGCCTTTCAGCCAGCGATTGAGGTCGACATCGGCGCAATGCTTCGAGCAAAAGGGATGGAAGCTCGGTGTCGATTTCTTGCCGCAGATCGGGCATGGGCGGCTCGGCCGCAGCGGCACGACATTATCGGTCATGACGTGATCCTCATATCGGCCTACTGAACCGCCCCGACATCGATACGCTCGCGCGTGAAGGTGGGTTCCGCGACGAGTTGCAGATTGACCGCGACCTTCGTGCGCAGCCTGTCGATCAGATAGGAATTGCCGCGTTCGATCCAGTCGACGACGTCAGGCGAGGCGCGGGCGACAATGGCGCGGCCCGGCACGGCATGCGCCTCCGCCGAGATCTTGCGCAGGAGTTCGTTCGCCACCGTCGCGCAGGTCTTGCGACGCGGGCGTCCGTTCGCATAGGCCGGTTCGGTGAGCAATTTGTTCAGCGGCTCGCGCACGCGCTTTCGCGTCATTTCGACGAGGCCGAATTCCGACATGCCGGAAATCTGCGTCGGCACGCGGTCATGCGCAAATCCGTTGTTGAGCGCGTCGAGCACCTTCTGGATGTTCGCCGGATCGTTCAGATGGATGAAGTCGATGACGATGA
>CAISYL010000190.1 GCA_903889655.1 uncultured Alphaproteobacteria bacterium
AAGACTACTCGCGAGCACATCGAAGCAACCCTCGCGACCGATCAGTTGGCGATGGCGATCGAAGATGTCGACGCCATCATGAAGCCGAAGGTCGGCGCCATTGAAGCTCCTGACGTGGCCCAGCTCTCGGATCTCTTTGCGGAACTATTCCCGAGCACTTCGGGCAGCGACGATGGCCAGGTGGAATGATGTTGAATGTTGAACAACGCAAAAAGCGACATGCGGGCACCGTTCAAGCAATCGTTAAATTCTTCAACGCCGGACGGGGATTTGGCTTCGTTACAGTTCTCGGTCCAAACCCCATCGATGCCTTCCTCCATTGCTCGACCTTGCAGAACGGCGGCCTCCCGCTTCCCGCGGCAGGTGCGGTCATCACCTGCAAGGTGGAAACCAGGCGAAAAGGACCTGAGGTGACATCCGTCGAAGCGATGCATGGAGTAGACGATGTGGTCGAGCGGGTGCCCCGCGTGCCGGACGTCATTCTGGGCGATGGCCCTCGCATTGAGGCGACGGTCAAGTTTTTCAGCTTCGAGCGGGGGTACGGCTTTCTGATCTCGGACGGGCACGGCGAGATATTCCTTCACCTTACGACCATGGCGAAATCCGGAGTGAGCGAGATCAAGGACGGCCAACGGTTGGTCGTGGACACCGTGCTGACGCACAGAGGCGTTCAGGTCAGCCACATCGTCAGCGTCGGATAGCGGCTTCCACTCGTTTCTTGCAACGGCCGGCGCGAGGTTCCTGCGATAGGAGCTGCGCGTCATGGATCGGCACGTTTACGCAATTGGCGATATCCACGGGAGGGACGATCTTCTCGAGGGGATAGTCGCGGAGATCGATGAGGACTGCCTCGAGCGCGGCATTGCGTCTCCTTTGCTTGTTTTCCTCGGCGACTACATCGATCGAGGTCCGCACGCGCGTCAGGTACTCGACCGGCTCATTCGGTTGGAATCCGAACGCGATTGCCGGATATTGAAGGGCAACCACGAGGAAGTCGTCCTGCAGATTCTCGACGGCCTCGATGTGGCTCTACAGCCTTGGTTGACAAGGGCGGGCGGTATCGAGACCGTTCGCAGCTATGGTTGGGAATCTGGTCCCGTGCTTCTCGGCAAGCTCATTCCTCAATCCCACGTACAGTTTCTCCGGCGCCTGCTACCCATCTGGGAGACGGAGGCATGCGTTTTTGTTCATGCAGGCCTGCGACCGGAGCGAACGATAGAGCAGCAGTCGCAACGTGATCTGCTCTGGATTCGAGAGGGATTTCTCGACAGCGATTTCGATTTCGGGAAGCTAATCGTTCACGGGCATACGCCGACGGACGACGCCCTGCCGGAGATCCGGACCAATCGCCTCAATCTCGACACGGATGCCCATGCAAGCGGGGTACTGACCTGCGCTGCTTTCGAGCCAGGCTCCAGAGCGCCCCGATTTCTCCGAACTGGGAACGACCGGAAGCCAGCAATCAGGCGTTGAATGTCTCCAGCTTCAGCTGGCCACACGGGGAGGTTTACCGAACCCACCGAACCCGGGCTTGGCGAACGCTCCTGGCGCCGGCGACGCATTCGTCCGGGCGACTGGTGCGGTCTCCCGCTCCGGCTCCGCCGGTGTGTGCGGTCCGTCAAAAGGATGTTGCGGCGCGCGCGGTTCGGCCTTCGCCTGTGTCGGGCTGACGCCGAAACCGGCAAAGGGCTTCTTCACCGGCGCCGCCGGCGCGGGCTGGGGAGGTTCCGCGGACGCGACAGCATCCACCTTGGCTGCCGTCGATTGCCCCGCTCGCGCTTCGAGAATTGAAAGGGCAACGTCTTCTTGCCGAAGCCCCTCTTCGAGCGCGGCATCCTCAGAGTCCTTTGGAAACGCGCGATTGAGGAAGGCCGAGAGAAGATTGTAAGCCTGCTGGAGGTTTCCGGTATCGTGCATAGCCTTTGCCTCGTCGAGCGCGCGAGAACTCCAGCGTTTGAGGCGCGCGAGATCGAGGGATGCTCCTTGGAGAAGGTTCCAGTCTTCGCAGATGAAGTGCTGTTCGTGAAGAGGAGCGCCGGCCTCATCGAGCATCGGGCTGCCATCCTCCCGTTTCAGAACGGGGCCGTTCCTCCATGCACCGAAGAGTTCGATGTAAAGATCGAGATCTGGCACTTCCTTGCCTTCTGAAGTCAGAGCGGTCACGGCTGCATTGAGGCGCTCTGCAGTGCCGTCGCACATTGCGGCCTTGATCCAGCGGCCGGCGGAGTCGTACCCGCGAATAAATACCGCGTGTCGCTCAGAAGCGCCGGTGCCGTGCGCCGCGGAGCGGAAAACTCGTATATCGACGATCAGTTTCATGCTGCCACTCCAGTATTTTCGACTTTTATGGGTCGAATTGTTGCAAGGAACGCGATCGCGCTCATCTCACCTTCGCCAATCACTCGCGGGGAGCCAAAGTGCGATCGAGCAAACCAATCAAGCGTAGGTCGCCGTTGGCTCGCGGTCAGCCTTTGAAGCGCAGTGGATTCGCCACGCGGACAAAGCCTGTCGACACGGCGCGGCCGGCGAAGAGCGCATCCGGCAACCACAAAAAGAGCAAGCGGACTTCCAAGCGCATGGTCGACGATGCCCATGTGACCTTTGTGCGCTCCCTCCCCTGTTTGGTTTGTCGCGGCCCTTCGACCGCTCACCACGTGCTTAGAACTCCGGAACGAGCGGCGGCGCGGAAGTCCGACGACAATCACACTCTGCCGCTTTGTCACCCTCATCACATGAGGCTGCACGATTCTGGCAATGAGACACGTTATTTGCATGAAGCTGCCGGGTTGACCCAGATTTCTCCTGTCGAACTTTCTGAGAAATTATTCGAAGTATCGAGAAAATACAACGCTGCACTTGCGATCATTACAAGTTATTGCGGTAAAGGAAGCGGGGGAACACTTGAATCGACTGTACTGCTTGACTAAAATACCGGCGTAACTTCTTTGCATGCAAAGAACAGGGCAGTAGAGGGCGGACATGAATATTGCAAAATTCTGCGCGACGCTTCTGCCGTTGATTCTGCTTTCGCGAGGGGTGATTGCGCAGGAAGTTGGAGAGAAAGGCTCGTGGTCGGCGCATGTGACGGCGGACGCTTGCTTCAACACAACCGCTCCGTCTCACAGCGAAGGCAGCCTTCCAGGCCGCGGGGCCCCCTACTTTGCCGTCGCCGATCATCCTCGAGAAGGTCTTGAGGATGCGGTCACCGTCGGCTCGGGATACGCGGATGCCGATGGTTCGTCGGCTACCCTCTCTGTAGACGGCGGCAAATCCTTCAACTTGCTGCCATTCGGCAACGCTGCTTTCGTGGAAGGCAGCATCGAGCCCGAATTGGTCTCCAAGCTCCTCACCGCAAAGCATGTCACCGTTACCTGGACAACTCCTTCTGGCGGCAAGATTGTCGACCACTATCGGATGGCCGGCTTTCAAGCCACTCGGTCTCTCGTGAAATCCGGCTGCCCGAAGGTCGGCGGTTGAAAGCCCCTGCATTGCGCGCATCTCTCTCGTCCAATTGAGGAGCCTGCCGATGCGCGATGAGACCGGTCTATTGGACCTTGAGGTGGAAGATGCCACCCCTGCTGAAGCGAGCGGCGGCGTCTCGACGAACAACCTCTATCCCCAATCGGAAGCAATCTTCGGCGCCGTTGGGCAGGCCCTCGTTGACCGAGGATGGTCTGTATTCCCGCAGACGCGCGACGAGTATCGTCGCACCGGACGCGTTGGATACGACGGCATCAAGTGGATCCAGGAACACCACCTGCCGGAGAGATTGCCCGAACAGCGTCACCTGTCCGACTGGATCAAACATTGTTCGACGCTAAACGCCGCAGCCGCGCTGGGTCCGGGAAGTGGCTATGTGTTCGGCGCGGATATCGACGTTACCGATCCCGAATTGAATGCACGGTGCGTTGATCTCGCCGATGAGATTTTTGGCTACACCCCTCTTCGCCGGGTGGGGCGAGCACCCAAGATCGCCCTGCTCTATCGCTATTCGCCCGATGATCCGATCGTCAACGTTGCCCGAAAATTTGTTGAAGTCCTGGAAGACGGCACAGTCAGATCAGCCAACCAGGGCATCGACGTGATCAGCAAGGGCAAGGCCATTACTCTATTCGGCCGTCATCATACGACCGGTCGTTATTTCACATGGCTTGACAGAAGCCCTCTCAATATGTCGCCGGCCGATTTGCCTCTGGTTTCAACCTGGCAGGTTAAGACGTGGCTCGAGGCGGTCGATGGAATTCGTCGGTTCTACCGAGCGACCGGCCTGGAGGCCAGCGCAGAGGCGATGACGTGGGATCAGGTCGGCGAGATCGCAATTCCCCAGCTCCGCGCCGCCGCCGGCGGTTCCGGATGGGTGGAAGATCACGACGGCACCATCATCGAGGGGCGCGAGTTCTATCTCTACATGCTCGTCAAGCGGACGGTCACAGAGCCGTCCAATCAAGGCAAGGCAGAAACGCTGATCGTCGAGAAGGTAGTGGAGGCGTTCAAGGCTCGCGCCCAGATGGACGAGAAGTGGACGGAGGGGCGTCTGCGCTCGATGGTCACGGAGAAGGTCCGAAGGTGCATTCACCTTGTCGCTAGTGGCGAACTTAAGCCGTATCAGCGCCAGGCCAGGATCAGTCACAACGGCGTGGATATCGCTCTTGGTAGAACGCGGACGGCGACCCTTGAGAAGGTCGATCCTGAATTCGCATTCCTTCCCTCGAGCATCGAGGGCGACAAATACGCCAGGCGCCAAGAGTGGCTCGGCGCCATTGTCGACGGGCCGGCTGACGCAATCGAGACAAGGAAAATCCAGGCCGACCGCACCGACGCCGTCGCCGTGGTGAAAGAGGGATTGACGGGAGCGCTCAATCAGTTCTTCGACGACGTATATCTTGATCCAGCAGTTGCTCAGACGCCGCGTATTCACATTCTCAAGGCACCTCCCGGCGCCGGGAAGACGTCTCAGGCAATCCGGTTTATCGCCGCCGACCCGCGCACGAAGGAACCCTTTTTATATCGAGATCAGAACGACGAGCTGAAGGAAGGACGGTGCCCGTTCGTCTTCTTGCTCCCGACATACGCGAATATCGAAGAACTCCGCAATCGTGCCGCAAATCTGAACCTCGACCCTTCCCTTTCGGACAATGATCTGGCGTGCCAAGCCGCGGCGATGGGCATTGTCGCGGAAGAGGATGTGCATTCGGTTCTGGAGGACTTGAGGAGGGATGCGATCGGTGCCGACCTGGTCACCATGGTGTACCGAGGGAAGTTGTCGGCCGGCTGCCAGATGGCGGACAAGGTTTCCATGGCGATGAAGGCCGGCATTGGCACCGCAGGCTTCTGCAAAGCCGACGTGAAGGACGAGAACGGCGAAACCGAGACGGTTTACTGTCCGCATTATCATGGCTGTCCTGCGATCGCTCAGCGACGCGCAATCGGAGAAGCCGACGTCGTCTTCCTGCCCCATCCGTTCATCGGGCTGAACATCCCCGAGGAGTTGAAGAACGTTCGAGCCGTCATCGCTGACGAACGCGTTCATCATCTGTTTCTGCACACCGCGACCTTCTCCGCTAACGCCCTGCGTATCGCCCGCAAACGCCCGCGCCTTACCCGCCGTGAGTTTGACGCCGGGTATCGAGCAGAGGATCTTCTGGCCGATCGCAACAAGGCTGGAGAAATCGTCCTCGATGCGATCACGAAGGGCGACTGCCCGGTCGAGGCGCTTCGCTCACATAGGGAGCCAGGCGGCGGCGATATTGGTGATAAGCTGATTGCCAGCGCTCTGCGCGTCTGCTCCAGCGCGATCCAGAAGGATGGCACGATCACGCCGAATCTGAGCGTGCAGGAGGTGCAGGAGCTTTGCGCGCAGCCGACGGGTACCTGGATTCGAGAGGAATATCGGTTCTGGCGCATTATTCAGGAAGCCTATCGCGCTCGCGTTTTGCCCGAACTAGCCAAAGATCGCGTTGAGCATCAGGAGGCAAAGCTTGCGAACCTGCCGGAGAACACCGATCCCGCGGACCGTCAGACTTTGATTCTTCGCACCGAAGCGATCAAAGAACGTTTCGGGCTTAGCTCCAATCAGCGAGATCGGCGCATCCAGTTCCTGCTAACGAGCGAGGAAAATGGCAACAAGGCGGAGGTGATCCGCATCTCGTGGCGCACCGAACCGAACTGGATTGGCAAGCCGCTTCTGCTGCTCGATGCCTCCGCTGAACCGGACATCGTGAGGAAGATCTGGGGCGGGCTGGATGGTCGCAGCCGCGCAGAGGTGGTCGAACATGTGATTTCCGCGCCGAGAAACATCCGCGTTGTGGCGGTCGTCGACAGAACGTATTCCAACGCTTCAATCGTCGGGCGGATGGCGGACGACGACAGGCAACGGGCTCAGTGCGCGCAGCTTCTCACCAAGCTTCGAAGGGCAATTTGCGCGGTGTCCGGCCTCTATGGCTGGAACCGAGTGGTGGCGGGCGCCAACATCCTCGTCCGAAGGGCGATCAACACGGACTGGGTTGGGCCGGATAATGTCGACTGGTGTCATTTTGGCGCGATGCGCGGATTGGATTTCGCCAAAAACCACGCGGCGGCGATCTCGATCGGAAGAATGGAGATCCCGATTCATAGCGTCGATGGCCTCGCCGCCGCGCTGACCTATGACGACGAACGGCCTGAAGAGCCATTCGACAAGAATGGCAACGGGCTCGACGACGAAGGCCAATCCTTGCGACTGCCGGAGCAAGCTCAAACTCTTCGCCTGCGAAACGGCAAGGATGCGATCATCGCGGTGCCGATGTACGAAGGAAAATGGGCGCGGCTCATTCAAAAGCAGTATCGCGAAGAAGAGTTGGTCCAGTTTGAGGGGCGGTTGCGGCCGGTCTACCGAGAGGGACGTGCACCGGTCTGGTTTGCTGTTTCCTCCGTAATCCCTGACGACGTCATTGTCGACGAGGTGATTTGCCTCGATGACCTGATCGGCCGGCATGCCTTGGTCTGGTCCGCGGCGCGCCTGACAAATGGAGTGATCGAGCCTGCCGTTCTAGCCAAGTTCGATGCCGCGATTATTCCGACCGTCGTCGCCGCTTCCGACCTGCTCAAACATATGCAACTCACCACGCCTGGGTGGGAGACGAGCCGACACGGGGAAGGGCTCGATCTCTATCAATGGAGAAAGGATGGAGGCGCCTGGAAACCAGCCTTCGTGCTGCGATACGTCTCCTCTCCGGAAGACGCCCTCGTTGCGTCGCTCGAACATGCTTATGGAGCGGGCAAATATGAAGTGCGCGCGCCAGCAAGCGTGCCTCGCGTATTGGGCCGCCGCCGCGCGCCGGACAAAATCGATCTCGAACTGGGAGATCGCGCATCCCGGGCTTCGAGCGAACAGGAGATGTTCGGGGAGGTCTGCTACAAGGCGCTTATGGAAGGCGTCGGGTTCGAAGTGATCGACGCCGACAAGGCGGGAGTAGTGACCCGGCAGGGTGGCGAGAAGCACAATCCGGATCGCACCTTGATCGACATGCAGAGCAGGGAAGCGCTCTCACGGATGTGGTCGCGTCTGGTCAACAGAGGTGAAGTGGAAGACGGCAACGCAGCGATCCAGGATGCGGCCGAGTCCTACGAGCAGATGGGGAACCATTTCGGCGACGGCGACGGCCCAACCGAAGTCTCGTCGGCCGATCCAGCTGAGGCCCCGATGGCGCCTTAGTCGCCGAGCACTTCGTGTTGCTTCAGCCGAGACCATGACCCTGGCACCATCGCTTCGTGCATCAACCCCATTTTTTGCTCTCGAAGCTCGCGTTCCTGCAGGCGCCGGAAGGCAACATCCGGCATGAGATAGTCCAGCGACGCAAATAGGAATCCATTAGCGTCTGCCTTGAACGACACAAGTGCGAACGGGAAGACAGGGACGTTTAGCTTCGCCATGTTTGCGTCGGCTTTGGCGATGAACGAGCTGTCCGCGAAGAGAATGCGGTTTTCATCGGCAAGTGCGAGGAGCTCGATTTCCGGAATAGATAGGGGTCCGGCGATGCGCCGAGGTTCCAAGAAGCCGACTTGATCCACGAACATTCGCTTATCCTCGCCGAGAATCGCACCGAGGATGATCTTCAGGTCGCTGGCGTTCTCTAGAACGCTCTGAGGACCGAGATACCACTTTCCTTCGTGGAGCCGAGCACCCGGGATTTTCTTGATACCCCGCTCGCATGGATGGCCGATCGGCACCCGTAGCCTCAATCCGCCGGCGCCGGCGGCGAGCTCAAAGCGACCGGAGACCGTTGGGACACGACGTAACCCGGCGACTGTCTGTGCCCACACTTCTGGGGCCTGGGAGAGCAGAGCCTGTTCAATCTTGGCACCGACCTCTTCGACTGTCTTGACGTTTGCGCGCTCGGGCGTGGCTTGCCAGCAGCGGCGGGCCTGATCCCATCGTGCGTTGATACCGATATTTCGCCGCTTCAACAGCTCAACAATTTCCGGATTGTACGGAAAGAAGATGTCCAGGCCGACGTCAGTCGCGAATGCCTGCAACGTCCCGTATTCGAAGATAGTCATGTGAATCCTTGTCTGAACCTCCTAATGAGATGGCCTCCCCGAAGAGAGTTTCAAATTTTTGGCGGCGCGAATTGAGTTTCCTGAAATGGAGCAGACATCTTCACTGTAGACGATGCAACGGTGGGATGAATGAAAGTCTGCACAATTATCAGTTCGGATAAGGGCGGCGTTGGCAAGACCGAAATTGCCGCGCTATTGATCGCTGCGCGAGATCGCCTCGGCGGTCGACCGGCTGCAATCGAAATCGATCATCAGATGAAGCTTAAATCGGTGCTCGGGGGTCGCGTGGACCTCAGTTTGCGCGCATGCGCCGAACTGACGAAGGTCTATTCTCACCAAACATCCGTTGGGCGGCATTACGATCCGGTGTTCGATCTTTGGTCCTCCGGGGAATCGATCACTGACCTGGGCGCCAACGTCACCACGCCATTCTTCGAGTGGGCACGCGATTGCGGAATCGCGTCTCTCTGTCGTCAAGATGGCATCCGTCACAGGTTCGTTTCAGTCGCCAGCCCGGACTCGCAGGCACTGAGGGCCGCGTACTCGGCGTTGCGCGAAGCGAGCGCCGTCTTCGACCCTGTGGAGCTGTACTTCATCGAGAACGACACCGTTGGCGGTTCCGGATTCCAGCCCTATGTCGGAACGACCGCGTATCGGCAGATCGAAACGCTGGAGACTTCGTTCGGCTGCACCCGCATTCGCATCCCGAACTGTAAATCCAAACTTGTTGAGTTCGGCCGCGCGCGCTCCATGACGCCCCTAGCCGTTCTCGACCGCATCGAAGCAGTCGAGAACGCGCTGCGTCTGACGAAGGTTGAGCGCGCTGCCGAGCGATTGATCTTTCTGGAATGGCTCAGTGACGTCCAAACAGCGCTGGCGCCTCTCATGATGATGGAGTCCTAGATATGAATGCTCTTGCACCGTTCGTGAAGCGCGAAGCTCTTGACCAGGCGCGCGCCGATGCCGTCGATGCTGAAAAGGCGTATAGCGCAAGGATGGCGGACATCATTCGCCAGGCGCCGGCCTCGAAGCAATTCGCTCTTTACCTCGCGCACGGCACGCGCCTGACGGAAGAAGACCTTCAGGCGGTGACACTCGAGATTCAACTAAAGAGCGTCACGCCTCCCCCGCTGAACATCGGTCGGGAGATCGAGCCCTATTTGCCCATGGTTCATGTCGCAGCACTATCCGTGGTGCTGGGTGCCATCGGGCTTCCTGCGCTATGGCTCGCGCCGGCCATCGTCTGGCTGGTCTACGCCGTGGGCTTTGGCGTCTTCAATCTCTCCGTCGTATCGGAGTTGCGTTTGCTGTTCGCGCTTCAGGTCGCGTTGCTCTTCCAGCGTGGCATTCCGGAACTGGCGACCGGCGCGAATGAGATTCTTCGCGGCAGCGTCACGCCATCCGGCGCGGGACTGATCGCAACTGCTCTGGTGCTCGGCTTGACCGTGAGTTTTACGTTCGGCGAAAGTCGCCGTTAGAACTAGAAGGCTTTGAACTGTCCGAAGGACGGCGGTGGAAGGCGCTTTGCCTCCGCCTTGCGTTCGAGTTCATGATCGGGACCGCGCAGACGACGGATCAGACCTGTTGTTCTCGTGCCGTTGATCTTGACCTTGATCCCGCGCGCGAGGGTGTGCGTGTCGCCGATCACGTAACAGGCGCTTTTCGCGCGCGAGATGCCCGTGTAGACCTGCTCGCGCACGAGCATGTGGGCGTGTCCGGGTGGCGCGACGAAGATCACGACTTTGAACTCGCAGCCCTGCGCCTTGTGTACGGTGCCAGCGAAAGAGAGCTCGATATCTGAGAGGTCGGAGCGGGTGTAGTCTACCCCCCAATCCGAGTAGTCGACGGACATGACGGTCTCGGACTTGCCGCCCGTGGTCGGAACCTGGCGGAATTGGTCCACAATGCCGATTTCGCCGTTGAAGACCGTTTTCCGATAGTCGTTCTGAAGGTGCATGACACGGTCGCCGGCCGCGAAGACGTGCTTGCCGATAGTGACCCGCTTGTTCGCAGTTTCGGGGTTGAAGATCTCGCGCAGGCGCTGATTGAGATTCAGCGTCCCGCATTCGCCCTTTCGCATCGAAACGAGGACCTGCACATCGGTCAGGAGATCGTATCCAGCGGCGGGCAGCTCATGAAGAAGCAGCCGCTCGACGTGTTTGATGATCTTCTCTTCATCGGACTCGTCGATCATATAGAAGCCCTTGAGCTCCTCGTCGTCCGCCAATGGCAGCTCGCCAGCGTTCACTCGGCTCGCGGCAACGATGATGCCGCCGCCATCGCCGTTGAGTTGGCGATGTGGCTGGGTGAGACGAGCCACCGGGATCACTCCGGATTCGATCATATCATGGAGCACTTGTCCGGGCCCGACCGAGGTCAGCTGGTCGACGTCGCCGACGAACGTGACGCAAGCATGCGGGGGCAGCGCATCCTCTACCATGTCCGCGAGCATGATCTCGACCATCGATTCCTCATCGATGTAGAGCCAGCTGACGTTCACAGGGTTCTCATGATCGTGCATCGGGCCAGACCCGCTGGGTTTCCGGCCGACCAAGCGATGCATTGTCGAGGATTCGATTGATGAAGCTTCCGCTTGTCGTTTAGCGGCTCGCCCCGTCGGCGCGGCGCCACGCGTGCGAATGCCGACTCGCTCATTCACGGCTACAAGCAACTTCTGAATGGTGGATTTTCCGGTGCCTGGCCCGCCCGTGATGATCGAGACGGCATTCGTGAGCGCAAGAATGCATGCGGCCCGCTGGCTTTCGTCCAGGGGGAACGGAAGTTTCGCCGCTTCTTCGTCGACGAGTGAGATTGCAACGGCTTCTGTGAACGGCCCGCAATTCTCGGACGCGTCAGATGAGGACTCATCGCCGGGTCGACGGCCGAGCCGCGCAACAATTGACGCCGCAAAGCGAGTCTCGGCGCGGTGCAGCTCCGGAAGATAGACCAGACCTTCGTCGAGAACTGCGTGCTCTTGCTGATACAGCTGATCCAGACCAGATTTCACGACGTCCGCGCTGAGAGAGAGGAGCTTTGAGGTTTCTTTGACGAGGACGAATTCCTTGATCGCGCAGTGGCCCCTGGAATAGGAGATATCGCGCAACGAATGGCGCAGGCCGGCAACGATGCGGTGCGGGCTGTCCATACTGCAGCCGAGATTGCGCGCGACGTGATCGGCGGTACCGAATGCAATGCCTTTGATAACCTCGGCGAGGTACCAGGGATTCGCGCGGATAACGCTCTCCGCGGACATGCCGAGTTGTTTGATCACGCGCGCCGAAAGTGCCTCGCCGAGGCCGACGCTGGCCAGAAAACTGAAGAGTTTGGCGGTGGAGCTGTTCTCGTTCCAACGATTGGCGATCGCTTCGGCTCGGGATTGGAGTATTCCGGCTCTCTCCAACTCCTCGGCGTCGCCCATAGCGGCTTCAAGGTCGTCGCCGAAGAACGACAGGAGCTTTCGGGCTGTCATTTCGCCGACGCCAGGAACGACGCCTTGGGACAGCCATGCCACGATGCCTTCCGAACCCTTGACCTCGGGTTGACGCGCGGTCACCGCCTTGAATTGTGGCTTGCCCTTGTAGGTTGACCACGAGCCTTCGGCAACAAACGCATCGCGCTCGCGAAATTTGACGCCACCCGACACGAGCAGCGAGACCTCTTCTGAATGGCCATCATGTTTGGTGGTCGCGAGATAAATCGCGAACTGCCCGTCTTCAGCGGCGAAGATGACGCGCTCGATCGATCCCTCCAGCTTGTCAAGACCGGCCGAGGTCGGTTGCTGGGGAACGGCGATTGGCGGTGCAATCTCGTCATCCATATCGCGGCGGCCGAGAGATGCCAAACCGCCGATTTTTGGTTTTCCGGGGACGCTGAAGGCCATAGATGAGGGTCCGTACAAGAAGAGGGCTTGGTCGGACCCTAAGAAGACTGCCTGCAAGAAAGGAGGCCGCTTCGGGAGGCAATCGTAAAAGGTGAAGTAAAACGTATTTCACTTGCTGTTAGTCAGCCTTCGCGGAAGATGTAAAGGCGAAGGAGGGTTACCGAAATGCCTGAGAACTGGACCGATCGTCCGGAGTACCTGAGAATCCTGGAATCGGCTCGCGGGCCGATCGAGCAGGAGCGTCCAGGGGCGGGATTGATTGAGGCTGTCGCCGGGCCGGATGGTACTCGGACCTTGGTGATTACCCCGACGATGGCCAGATTCGGCGGGAGAGTTCGCCTCGAGCGCATCGTCGATTGCGAATATTGCGGTGGTGCCGGCGTGTTCGTGGGCGCGGCAGCACCGAAATGCATGAACTGTGATGGTGACGGCACTCTGGTTCGCATTGAAGGATTGACCAGGGCGGTATCAAAGTGCCCCTCTTGCCTGGGCACGGGTCTCGGCGGCGCGGTCGACTGCAATCAGTGTCGAACCAAGGCGAACTTGCAGTATCAGAAGCTTGAATTTGACGTGCCTGCCGGGACGGCTGACGAGACAACGATCGTGCTGCCTGGCCTCGGAGTGGCCGGTCGCGGCGGCGCCGCCGACGGAGCATTGCGCGTGATATTCAAAGTAGGATAGGCCGAACGAGTGCCTCGCGCTTCTCTCTTGCAGCGCGGTCGGCAAGGTTGGATCCCGCCAAATTCAACAGGAACCAACACAATGCCGAATAATGATACAGCGGAAATGATGGCATTCCTTGCGGCTCTGGACGCAGACCCAGACGACGCAGAGGACGGTGTTGACGACGCCGAGATCGATCGCCGCGTCGCCATCGAAACCAATCTCTCCGGCCACCTCGAGCGCGTTGTCGACGAAGTAACGCAGGAACAGGCTCTAGCGGGCCCGGTCGAGGCCGCCGCGCCGCGTCTGCAGGGCATCGAGGACTTTGCCGGGTGGCGAAGCCTCGGGAACATGCCTGGATATTATATCGAGGGCGTTCGGGCATTGGGGCGTCCCATTTTCAGGAACTTCCCGTGCTTCGTCGACTTCGAGGACAGCACGCGGCGCCTGGGTCGCGATTCCCTGTCTCAGATCCAGGTGATCAACAGCGCCATGACCGGCAGCGACGCGCTGCGCACGGTGATCGAGTGGATTCGGGATAATGGCGAAGTGGTCAATTCCGCAGTCGTTTCGTTCGAGCGGCACATTCCGAACTATCGGCCGGAGCTGACGCTCGCGCTGTCCGACGAATATACCTTTCTCATGGTCAACGAGACGCTGGCCACCGGCGCGCCGGCGGACGCCCAATACGTTTATGCCTGGCCGGGCGGGAAGCGCGTGTATAGCGCGGATCTCGACGCCAAAGCCGCGCTGTCCCGTATGGGTGTCGAAGGCCATGCCGTCGAGTTTACGCGCCGGCCAGCGGAAGGGGACGTTATCGGGGATGAAGGTGATGAGGATTTCGGCACGGAGGACAACGCCGCGCAAGATATCGTCGCCGACAGTCCTGCAACACCGGCCGTTCCCGAAATCGCGGCGCTGATGCCCGAGCCGCCGGCGCCAGCGGTCAAGAAGCTGACGCCGGCGGCTACGCTGCATGCAGCTGGCTTCGGGCCGTTCGCGTCAGAAGCTGGCCCCGCCCTCCGACGTGAAACGGAAGAGGGAAATGCCCTGGTGGTGAGCGGCTTCGACCACAAGTCCGTTGCCCTTGCGTCCCGGTTCACGGTGCAGATCGTGTCCGTCGACGGCAAGACGCTCGATGAGATTCCTGACATCTCCGCTGACGAAGTGATCGAACGCATCGTCGGCTCGCCGCCGAAGCCGTAAGCTTCCGGGTAGGTCGTCGCGTGGCGGCGGCCTACCCAGCAGCGGCCATGATCATGCTCATCGTCTGGCAGGCCGTTATATTTGCGTCGAGGACGATGTCGACCATCCGCCGGCAAATTTCCTGAGTCGACGATAGAAGCTCGGATCCGGTTTGCATGATGTTGGATACGACTTCTTCGATCATGATCTCGATCTGAGGATATCTGAGAAAGAAACTCGTGATCGCGCTTGGCTCTCCCGCGATATCGCGTTCTGCCATCATCTGGGAAACACCCCAGGCCGCCATTCGATGCAGCCTGTCCTCGAGGTCGTAGAAGTCCTGCTGAGCGTGAGCTGCAGATTTTGCCAGCAGACATGCCGCTGCGATTTGTGCGAGCGAGGAGTTTGCCTGAAGCGGGTCTTCAAGAAAGGCGCCCGAGACCTGACGGGATAGGTAACTCGACATGTCCCAGAGCGCGCGGTCTTCGATCGCGGATTCCGGCATTTCCAAGAGGCGCGAATCCGACGGGTAGATCACGACAATGTCGGATTCTTGGATGGGATGATGCAGCGTATCGTCGAGCGCCGTGAACTCCGGATGATCGGAAGCCGGGAGCATGATGACGTCTTCGCAATCCGCGCTTCCGACGAAGGCATGCATGGCAAATCTTCCGCCGGATAATGACTCCGCCTTGCGGCTGTATGCCTGAAGAAAGGCCTGGAATTCTGGAGCTGGCGACACTTTCCAGGCTCGCCGTCCCTGATCCATACAAAGAGAGATATACACGATTCCACCTGATCAACGTCCTGTCGAGATTATCTGGCGGCCCGACGCTCCACCGCTGGCTACATCCTGTTGCCACACTTTCGGAAACCCATCCTTGTAGGATGCAATTAAAAGGTCCTTAAAATGTGTGTTTCATCCAACACAAAGTTAATAGAAAATAACAAAGCGTAACCAAGCGGCAGGAAGTTACTGACAGGACGCAGATTCCGGATCGAGCCCTGGCTATCGATTCCGACTACGGGGCTCAAGTAAAGATCATTCCAGAATCGAACCTTCCCGGTGTCCCTCTCATCACGCCCGAGAACGTTTCGTCCCTCGCTGCCGTGAAGGCCGCTTCAATCTGCATTGGCTCATGGAATGAGCGACTGACCCACTGCCTCATTCCGCGGAGAGAATACGAGAGAGGGGTTAGGCCGCCAGGTGACGATCGACTGCTCTTCGTTCCAGGCTCCGATGAATTTGGTCAGCCACTCATTCGAGAATGTCTGTAGACGCTCTTCGACGGGGAGCGCGTCGAACTCGGCTTTTGAGAGATGTGGATGTCGCGCGTTGATGCAGGACGTCAACGCCCCGATTAGATCAGGGAACCGCGCAAGCAATCGGACGGAGGCTTCGCCGATCTCATCCTTCAGCGCCGCTTCAATACGCTCGGGATGAAATGACCCGACTCCCTCTCTGGTCAGGGCGATGCCTGGCCAGAACACGGCGTCGCAGCAGAGCCAGACACTTCCTGCTGACGACGCCTCAAATGGCAAGTCCTCGACCGCGATATATCGACCGGCAATGGGATCATAGAGCATGCCCGTCGGATCGAGATCATCGAAGGTCATCGACTTCACATTGCGTCTCGGCATCGTCCGCTCCTCGGCGCTCGTTTCAGCGGTGAGGGCCGACGTTGCCTGGGGCCAATGCAAGGAACAAAGGCGGCTGC
>CAISYL010000191.1 GCA_903889655.1 uncultured Alphaproteobacteria bacterium
GCCGGCCGTCAAAAGAATGCTCGCTGCTGAAGCCATCGACAAAACAGGCGCCGCGGCGCCGCTCCCTTGTTATCCATGTCCGGCACAATGTCACCGCGATCGCCATGCCTGTCCAGACGTTGCGCGGCATCCCCGACAGGCAAAAGGCCGCCCGAAATGTGCGGCCTTTTTCATTTTCGTCTTTCCCGTGATGGCCGGGCCCTCCCTGAATTTAAGGAGGCCGGCCATGACGCGGAAAGGAGAACGCTACTCCGCCGCGCTGACGTCCTCCCTGGATGCAACGAGGCCGATCGGGCAGCTCACACCCGTGCCACCAAGGCCGCAATAGCCGGCGGGATTCTTCGCCAGATATTGCTGGTGATAATCCTCGGCGAAAAAGAACTCCGGCGCGTCGAGGATCTCGGTCGTGATCGGGTCGTAGCCCTGTTTCGCGAGTGCGGCCGTATACATCGCCTTCGACGCTTCCGCCGCCTCGCGCTGCGCCGCGCTGGTCACATAGATGCCCGAACGGTACTGGGTGCCGACGTCGTTGCCCTGCCGCATGCCCTGGGTCGGATTGTGGCTTTCCCAGAAGGTCTTGAGCAGCGTTTCGTAGGGCACCTTCTTCGGATCGTAGACGACGAGCACGACCTCGTTGTGCCCGGTGCGGCCGGTGCAGACCTCCTCATAGGTCGGGTTCGGCGTATAGCCCGCCGCATAGCCGACCGCCGTCACGACGACGCCCGGCACCTGCCAGAATTTGCGCTCCGCGCCCCAGAAACAGCCGAGGCCGAAAATCGCCGTCTCGCTGCCCGCCGGGTAAGGCCCCTTGAGCGGCGCTCCATTGACGAAATGCCGCTCCGCCGTCGGCAGCGGTGTCCCCCGCCCCTTCAGCGCCTCGTCGGGCGCGGGCATCTCGATCTTCTTGCGCAGATTGAACATTCAGCACCTCCTGTCGATGGAGCCCAGATATGGACAATCCTAGGCCTTCGCAAAAGTCCTGTCAGGCCTTTCGATAGATCACGTCTTCGTGGGTTCGAGCCACGTCGCCAGTTCCCGCCACGGGCGGATGTCCCAGTATTTCGTCGCCGCACCCGAGGGCGAGCAGAGGACGAAGACCTCCGGGAAATCCGGCAGCGTCCGCACCTGCCGACCGAGTTCGATCCTTCCGGTCGGAACCCCGAGCCAGACGCTTGCCGCCTTCTTGCTGGTGAAGGCGATGGCGCGGGGCCGGAAGCGGCGCATCTTCGTTTCGAAAAGCGTTCTGTCGAAATGTTCGGGCGCGATCTCGTGATCCATGCCCGACCCGATTTTCGACATATCCGTGAAACCGATCCCGAACGCGGCGAGCTTCGGAAACTCGTGCGGCGCGAAAAGCCTCGGCGTCAGGCCGACCTCGTGAAGCGTCCGCCAGAAGCGGTTCCCCGGATGCGCGTAGTAAGCCCCCTCCGCCGCGGAGCGGTGCCCCGCCGCGGTGCCGACGAAGACGAGGTCCAGCCCCTCGCGAAGCTGATCGGGCAGCTTTTCGGTCATTTCCCCTCTCGGGACGCAGCTTCGGAGATAACCGGATAGATGGGAAGCAGCGTCACGCTGGTCAAGA
>CAISYL010000192.1 GCA_903889655.1 uncultured Alphaproteobacteria bacterium
CGCTCGACGCCGCGATCGTCCGGCGGGAAGATGACCGGCGGGACGGAGAGGTCTTGTCTCAGGAGCGGTTCGGCTGGTTTGCCGCCCCGGGATTCGAGCATCGTAAGGGCGAAGCCCTTCGGCTGGCATCCCTCGCTGCCTCCTGCGGCGTCCGCAACATAGCCACCCGGGCGCTGGACATCGCGGGAATAGGCTGGATCGAGGTCTTCCTGGGCGGCGGCATGGCCGCCGTTGCCGCCGCCGTCTCCGCCGGACTCGCTGTCGGAGCTCTGGCCTACCGCGTCGCGCCGGCCGGTCTCATCGAGGTTGGGGAGGAATTCGCTCTGCCGCCACTGCCCTCATCGGAAATCGTGCTGCATTCCTCATTGTCGGACACTCGCTCACGCGGCGCGTTACGCACCCTGGCCGCGGCATTTCGCGAACACCGCGCCCCGAAACCTTAAAGCTGATCGGATTACCGATCCGTGCGCGCTTCGATCCCTCGCCGCTCACCTTTCAGGAGCGCTGGCGCGGAATGCTTGCGCCAATGGCCCCATATGCCCAAAAAGCCTCCACTCGGGCACAGCTGGGGCTGGTGCTGAAAGCAGGGCAATAACGTCCTTATCGAAGTCACTGGACAGAACCGGCGTGGCCCGCCAATGATTTCGTATAGCTGCAGACGGTAGGGCTCAATGATTTCCAAGTTGTTGACCAGATCGAGCCCTGAAGCCGAGGCGATACTCCGCTTCACGACGGCAAATAGACTGCGCAGTCTTCTCGTGAATATCGTGATCGGAATTTTGGTTGCCATCCCGGCGATCATGCTTCGCGCCGCTCTGCAGAGGATCGCTCCCGGTGTCGCGCCTTTCGTAACGTTTTTCCCGGCGGTGATGACTGCCGCCGTCATCGATGGCCGGATCGCGGGGGCAACCGCCGGCCTCGCCGGTTTGGTGGCGGTAGATTTCCGGTGGCTCGATCGGAGCATAAGTCTCGATATCTCGACGCAAGCCGATGTCTTCAGCAACGCTCTCTATATGTTGTCCGTCATCCTGATCCTGTGGCTGACGCATTCCCTGCGCGCCGAGCGCGACCGGACGGCGGCCTATTTCGAGGTGGCGGGAAATCTACTCTTGGTGATCGGATCCGATGGCGCGTTGCGCCAGGTCAATCAGCAGGGCAGCTCGGTGCTGGGCTATCGATCCAGTAGCGAGCTGGTTGGAAAGAACTGGTTCGACACATGCATCCCGGAGCGGCTCCGCCGACAGGCGCGCGCAGTGTTCCAGGAAGCTCTCGCCGACGAGCATCTTCACGAGCGGGAGAGCATCATCGTTCGCCCGGACGGCAGTGAGCGAAAAATCCTATGGCATTTCGTGGCCCTGAAAGGGCGGAACAGCGGGACGACTGGGCTTTTGGCCTCGGGCATCGACGTGACCGACTCGCGCCAAGCGCTCGAGGCGCTCGCCCGGAACGAAGCTCGGCTGAATGCCGTGCTGCGCCAGTTTCCCGGCGCGGTGACGATTCTTGAGCGGCCGCACGGCAGGATTGTGACGCGAAGCGACCGCACGTCTGAAATCTTGGGGCATCCCGTCGGGGCTTTCGAGAGTGTCGAAGGGCTTGCGAGATATGGCGGGGTCCATGCCGATGGACGGCGCTACAGTCCGAACGAATACCCGATCTCGAGGGCTTTGCAGAGCGGGGAGGAAGTCACGGGCGAGATGCTGAGCTATCGGCGCGGGGATGACACCGTCATCGATCTGGAAGTTTACGCCAGCCCGATTCGCGATGATGCGGGTGACATCACCGGCGCGGTGGGGATCGCGCTGGA
>CAISYL010000193.1 GCA_903889655.1 uncultured Alphaproteobacteria bacterium
AGCGGACCTACATGCTTGTAGGCAATATGCCCCTTGCCATCGACGATATAAGTCTCCGGTACGCCATAAACGCCCCAGTCGATCGAGACGCGGCCCTTCGGATCCGCGCCGACGCGATCGAAGGGATCGCCGAGCTCGCCGAGGAAACGGCGCGCGGCTTCCGGACTGTCCTTGTAGTTGATCGCATACATGGAAACGCCGGCGAGCGATTTGAGCTCGATCAGCACCGGATGTTCCTCGCGGCACGGCACGCACCATGACGCAAAGACATTGACGATGACGGGCTTGCCCTTGCCGAAGTCGCTGCTCGCGATGCCCGGCTTGTCGAGCCCTTCGACAGGCGCGAGCGTAAATTCGGGTACATAACGGCCGATGAGCGCCGACGGCACCTTCGACGGATCGCCGCGAAAAATCGCGACCAGAAAAAATCCCGCGAGAATGACGAAGATGCCCGCCGGGATCAGCGCGGTAAGTCTCATGCGCGGAACCTCATACGCAACGTGCCGCGCGCCAGATCTCACGCATCGCCGAGGCTCCGCGCCGGCGCACGGGGGCGGGCGGTCTTGCCTGCATCGAGCTCGCGCACCAGCCGCTGCTGCGCGCGATAATCCGCGACGCTCTGCACGGCGACGCCGATCATCACGACGAGAGCGAGCCCATAGGCCGGCCAGACGAAACCCGCATATCCACCCATGGCAAGGAAACTGTCCATGCTCAGCCCTCCGTCCGCGCCAGCCGCAACACGCGCACGCGGCGACGGAGAATTTCCGCCCGCATGCGCACGAGAAGCAGCGTCATGAAAAAGAGCGTGAAGCCGAGCGCCATGATGAGGAGCGGCATCAGCATCGAGGTCGCGATCGCCGGCCCGTCGATGCGGAAGACGCTGGCCGGCTGATGCAGCGTGTTCCACCAGACGACCGAATAATGAATGATCGGCACATTGATCGATCCGACCAGCGCCAGCACCGCGGCCGCGCGGCCCGCCCGCACCGGTTCCTCGATCGTCGCCCAGAGCGCCATGTAGCCGAGATAGAGAAAAAGCAGGATCAGCATCGATGTGAGGCGTGCGTCCCAGACCCACCAGGTCCCCCACATCGGACGGCCCCAGAGAGATCCGGTGACGAGCGCGAGAAAGGTGAAGGCCGCGCCGATGGGCGCCGCCGACTTGGCGCCGATATCGGCAAGCGGATGGCGGAAGACGAGAGCGACGGCGGAGGCACCCGCCATCACCATGTAGCCGAACATGGCGAGCCAGGCCGACGGCACATGGATATACATGATCCGCACGGTCTCGCCCTGCTGGTAGTCCGGCGGCGATGCAAAAAGCGAAAGATAAAGACCGGCGGCAAGCAGGAGCGCCGTCGCACCCGTGCAAAATGGCAGAAGTCGGTCCGACAGCGCCATGAAGCGCGCCGGATTGGCGAAGGCCTGAAATCTCTGCGAGGCGGTGAGCTCTGACATGCCCGCCATTTAGCGGTCCCTCCCTGCCAAGGGCAAGGGAGCCCTTGGGGCATTTTGCCGCGTGTGATCCGGCATCGCAGCCCTCATCGCGGCCCCCTCATCGCAGATTGGCCCTGAGCGCCGCCGCCGCCGCGACCGGCCCGAGAACGAGGCTCACCAGCGCAACGGCGCCGAGAAGGAGAAGACTCTGACCGCCCGCGCCCGGTACCGCCGAGACGCCGCCGCCCCCCGCCGCCGCAACTCCGAAGATGAGCACCGGAATATAAAAGGGAATGACCAGCAAAGAAGCGAGAAGTCCGCCGCGCCGGATGCTGACGGTCAGCGCCGCCCCGATCGCCCCCAGAAAGCTCAGGGCCGGCGTGCCGATCAGCATGGCAAGGACGAGCGGCCCGAAGGCGCTCGTCTCGAGATTGAGAAGAAGGCCCAGCAGCGGCGCCGCGACCACGAGCGGCAACCCCGTGGTCAGCCAATGGCTGAGCGCCTTTGCCGCCGCGACAAGTTCGAGCGGCAGCGCACCGGTCATCAGCAGATCGAGCGAACCATCCTCGTAATCGGCCTGGAAGAGCCGATCGAGGGTCAGCAGCGCCGAAAGCAGCAGCGCGACCCAGAGCATCCCCGGCGCGATGTTCGCAAGCAGCTTCAGATTGGGCCCGATCCCGAGCGGCACGATGGCGATCACGGTGAGGAAAAAGAAAACCGCCATGCCGGCGCCGCCGCCAACCCGGATCGCGAGTTTCGTGTCGCGGACCAGAAGAATTTGAAAGGCGCGCATCATGCCGGCGCACTTTCGGAGACGTCCGCGCGACCGCCCTGCGGTGTGCCGAGCACCAGCGAGCGTGCATTGGCAAGACCCAGATCCTGATGCGTCGCCACGATGATGATGCCGCCACGCGCAAGATGCGTTTCCATCAATGCGACGAGCCGCGCCACGCTCGCCTTGTCGAGCGCCACCGTCGGCTCGTCGAGAAGCCAGACCGGACGCGGCGCGAGCAGCAGCCGCGTGAGGGCAAGCCGCCGCTTCTGTCCCGCCGAGAGATAGGCGACCGGAAGCTCCGCGAGATCGTCGAGATCGAGCTCCGCCAGCGCCTCGCCGATATCGCCGCCGCCAAAATAACCCGACCAGAAAAGCGCCGTCTCGCGCACGCTCATCGCGGATTTCAGTGCATCGAGATGACCGACATAATGCGTCTGTTCCGGCAGCGTCAGTTCGGGGTCGCCGCCATCGAGCGCGATCCGCCCGCCCGCAACCTCGACCAGCCCCGCGATCTGCCGCAGCAGGCTCGACTTCCCCGCACCGTTGCGGCCGGTGACGATCAGCGCCTCGCCGGCCGCAACCTCGAAATCGAGCCCGTCGAAAACGACGCGCCCGCCACGAATGCAAGCGAGGCTTTCGGCGATCAATCTCGCATCGCCTGTAAAGTGACGTTTGCTCTCATCGGACACTGGATAGCCTGATCTCTGAATTGCGGCAGTTTCTGCGCTGGTTTGACGCCGGCAGACGTACATCGCCACCAGATATTCAGATTTTGGATTTCATCGCAAGCTATGTGAGGAACGCAGTTGTTGCGAAGTGTCCGCCTCCTCTTTAGTTTTCTCACGCAGCAGGGGAGCGACG
>CAISYL010000194.1 GCA_903889655.1 uncultured Alphaproteobacteria bacterium
CGGACAGCTACGATCCGGATCGCCTGACCTACGACCGTGAACTTCTGCGCCGCTTCTATCTCTCGAAGGGCTACGCGGACTTCCGCGTCGTCTCGGCGGTCGCCGACCTGAGCCGCGACGATGCCGCGTTCCACATCACCTTCACGGTGGAAGAGGGCGACGTCTACAATTTCGGCAAGATCGAGATCAAGACGAACCTCGAAAAGCTCAACAAGGATGAGCTCAAGGAGCTCGTGCTGACCAAGAGCGACGAGACCTATAATGCGTCGCTGATCGACAAGTCGGTCGATGCGCTGACCTTTGCGGCTGGCTCCAAGGGCTATGCCTTTGCCGAAGTTCGCCCGCGCGTCCATCGCGACAAGAAGAAGCGCGTCGTCGATCTCACCTACAATATCGCCGAAGGCCCGCGCGTCTATGTCGAGCGTATCGACATCGTCGGCAACCAGCGCACACTGGACCGCGTCATCCGTCGGCAGATGAAGCTCGCGGAAGGCGACGCCTTCAACAAGGTGCTGCTCGACAAGTCCGAGAAGGACATTCGCGGGTTGCAGTATTTCGCGAAGGTGGACGTCTCGCAGCAACCGGGTTCGGCGCCTGACAAGACGATCATCAATGTTGCCGTGCAGGAACAGTCGACCGGTTCGCTCTCGTTGAGCTTCGGCTTCTCATCGCTCGACAACGTCGTCGCGGGCGTCGGCCTCAGCGAACGCAACTTCCTCGGCCGCGGCCTGCAGGTGGGCACCAATGTGTCGCTGTCGAGCCGTCAGCAGTTGATCGAGTTCCACTACACAGATCCCTATTTCCTGGATCGGGATCTCGTCGGCGGCGTCGATCTCTTCGGCAGCGAGACGAACTACCAGACGGAAGCGTCCTTCGACTCGCGCACCAAGGGCGCCGGTCTTCGCTTTGGTTTCCCGCTCTCCGACACGAGCCGGCTTCTGACGCGCTATCAGTTGCGCTTCGAAAGCATCTTCAACGTGGATACGAATGCGTCGCCGATCATCAAGGCGGCGGCGGGTTCGCAGGTCCGGTCGGTCGTCGGCTACGACTATTATATAGACGAGCGCAACGATCCCGTGTTGCCGACGGCTGGTTGGGACTTCCTCTTCAGCCAGGACTTTGCCGGTGTCGGCGGGTCGGTGCGGTATCTCTCCAACCAGATTCTCGTGCACAACTATCATCAGCTTGCCGAGGGCTATGTGCTGACCTTGAGGGCCGACCTTGGCTATATCCAGGGCATCGGCGACGAGGTCGGCCTGAATGACCGCTTCTTCAAGGGCGGTCAGGATTTCCGTGGCTTCAAGTCGGCGGGTCTCGGTCCGCGCGATACGACCACCGACGATGCGATCGGTGCCAATGGCTACGCCTTCGGTACGGCTGAAGTCAGCTTCCCGAATGGTCTGCCCGAGGCACTCGGCATCACGACGAGCCTGTTCACGGATTTCGGTGTCATCGGCGGCGCCACAATCGACAGCGGACTGGCGGGGACCGATACCTACAAGACCGGTTATGCGCCGCGTGTGTCGGCCGGTCTCAGCCTGAACTGGAAGTCGCCTTTCGGTCCGGTGCGCCTCGACTTCGGTCAGCCCTTCGTCAAGGAAGATTACGACAAGACCGAAATCTTCCGCTTCAGCGCGGGTACGCAATTCTAGGACCGCAGCGCGGAGAGACGAAACTTCAGCCGATCATGATCAACAGATCGGGGCGAAATCGAGATAGGGATCGGTTTCGTCCCAAGACTTCAAAAGGATATTTCGAACCATGACGTTCCATCGTGTTGCCACGCGCCTGCTCGCGGCTCTGGCATTTGTGTCTCTCGCCACCGCGGCGGCTGCTCCGGCCGCTTTCGCGGCTGCTCCGGCGGTCATCCTGATCGTCAATACGCAGCAGATTTTCGCCCAGTCGAAGGTCGGCGTGAGCATTCGCACGCAGTTGCAGGATCAGGCGAAAAAGCTCCAGGCCGAAGACAAGAAGGGCCAAGCGGCGGTTCAGGCCGAAGCCAAGGCGCTTTCCGACCAGCGTTCCCTGCTGAGCCCGGAAGACTTCAAGAAGAAAGTTCAGGCGCTCGAAGAGAAGGAAAACGACCGCCAGGCCAAGATGCGGGCGAAGGGCGAAGCCTTGCAGCTCGGCGTCAACAAGGCTCGGCAGGAAGTCGAAGCGGCGATCCGTCCGATCTTTGCCGATGTGATGAAGAAGAACGGTGCGACGCTCCTTCTCGACCAGTCTGTCGTGCTCGCGGGCGGCGTCGATCTCGACATCACCGACGACGTTCTGAAGCAGCTCGATGAAAAGCTGAAGACCGTGGTCGTGAAGCCGGTAGCGCCGACCGACGCCGACAAGGCGCCCCAGTAACCTATATGCGGAGACGGGCCCGGCTCTCCTGAGCCGGGCATGTGGCAGCCATGGCGGATTCTCGTTTCTTTGCGAATAAAGGACCGTTCGCACTTGGCGAGATCGCCGTGCGGGTGGGGGCGGAACTCGGCCCCCATGCCGACCCGTCGCTGCAGATCGTGGATATCGCCGCGCTCGACGCAGCGGGTCCGGAGCATTTGAGCTTCCTCGACAATCCCAAATATGCAGGTGCCTTCGCTGCGACAGCGGCGGGTGCCTGTCTCGTTCATCCGCGTTTTGTCGAACGCGCGCCGGCGGGGCTTGCGCTGCTGGTGACGGGCGAGCCTTACCGCGCCTATGCGCTGGCGAGCCAGCTCTTCTACCCGGAGGAAATTCAGGGCAGCGATACGTTCGGCGAGCCCGGCATCGTCCATTCGCGCGCGGTCGTTCATCAGAGCGCTAAGATCGGAGCGGGGGCGACGATCGAGCCGGGCGCCGTCATCGGTGCCGACGTTGAAATCGGCAGCGGCACCATCGTCGGGTCCAATGCGGTGATTGGCAAAGGTTGCACCATCGGGCGTGATTGTTTTGTCGGCCCCAATGTGACGGTCAGCCACGCCCATATCGGCGACCGCGTCATCCTGCATCCCGGTGTCGCGATCGGTCAGGATGGGTTCGGGTTCGCCATGGGTTTCCCGCGCCATGAGAAGGTGCCGCAGCTCGGACGCGTCATCATTCAGGACAATGTCGAGATCGGCGCCAATACGACAGTCGATCGCGGGGCCGGGCCGGACACCGTCATCGGCGAAGGCAGCAAGATTGATAATCTCGTGCAGATCGGCCACAACGTCACCATGGGCCGTGGCTGCGTGGTCGTCGCGCAGACGGGCGTTTCGGGCAGCGCGAAGCTTGGGGATTATGTCATTCTGGCGGCCCAGGTGGGGGTCACCGGGCACCTGACGATCAACTCGGGCGCGCAGATTGCGGCGCGCAGTGCGGTCGTTCACGATGTGCCGCCGGGGCAGAGATATGGCGGCGTCCCGGCAAAGCCGGTGCGCGAATGGCAGCGCGAACTGGCGGCGGTCAAGAATCTTGGCAAGCGCCGCAAGCCCGGGCAGGCTGCCGGTCCGGCGGATGAAACAGATTAGCGACGGAGACAAGCGGTGCGAGCCGTGCGAGAGAGGATAAGAGGATGAGCGAGGCGGAAGCGGCGACGGAACAGCTTGGCAGCGCGGATATCACGCGGGTGATGGAACTTCTTCCGCACCGCTACCCGATGTTGATGATCGATCGGATCGTCGACATGAAGGGCAGCGAGTCCGCCATCGGCATCAAGAATGTCTCGGCCAACGAGCCTTTCTTCCAGGGACATTTCCCCGGCCATCCGGTGATGCCCGGCGTGCTCATCGTCGAGGCGATGGCACAGACGGCCGGCGCTCTCGTTCTGAACGGGCTTGGCGACAAGGCCGCCGGCAAGATCGTCTATTTCATGACGATCGATCGGGCGCGTTTCCGCAAGCCGGTCATGCCGGGCGATGTGCTGAAGGTTCACGTCACCAGGATTCACAACCGCGGTCCGGTGTGGAAATTCGCCGGCGAAGCGAAGGTTGATGGCGTCCGCGTCGCGGAGGCCGACTTCAGCGCCATGATCGTCGATCAGGCCGGGTAAGCATGACCAGTATTCATCCGACCGCTATCATCGACCCGAAGGCGGAACTCGCCTCCAGCGTCAAGGTCGGTCCCTACAGCATCATCGGACCGGACGTGAAGCTGGGCGAGGACGTTACCCTGCATTCGCATGTCGTTCTTGCCGGACGCACGACGATCGGTGCACGGACGGAAATATTTCCGTTTGCCTCGATCGGGCAGCCGCCGCAGGATCTCAAATATCACGGCGAGCCGAGCACGCTCGAGGTCGGTACCGACAATCTGATCCGCGAATATGTGACCATGAATGCCGGTACCGAAGGTGGCGGCATGGTGACGCGTATCGGCAATCACAATGTTTTTCTCGCGAGTGCGCATGTCGGCCATGACTGCAGCATCGGCGACCATGTCATCCTGTCGAACACCACATTGCTGGCGGGCCATTGCCGCGTCGCCGACTTCGTGATTTTCGGCGGCGGTGCCGCCGTGCATCAGTTCGTGCGTGTCGGCAAGCACGCCTTCATCGGCGGCGCGAGCGCGGTCGAGAGCGACATCATTCCTTTCGGTCTCGTCGTCGGAAACCGTGCGCATCTCATGGGCCTCAATCTGGTCGGCCTCAAGCGCCGCGGTTTCACGCGCGAACAGATCAATGCGATGCGCGATGCCTATGGTCAGATATTCGCGCAGGATGGCGCATTGCGCGACCGGGTTTCCGCGGTTGGCGAACGGTTCGCGGATAACGCCGAGGTGATGGAGATCGTCAACTTCATCAAGGCCGATGCGGACCGGCCGCTCTGCCTGCCGCGCCATTAGGAAGCCCTGCCGGGATTGCCGCGAATGAGCGCCTCCGCCGACAGATCGCGCAAGCTCGGCATCGCTGCCGGAGGCGGACCGTTGCCGCTGGCGGTGGCCGATGCCGCGCGGGCTTCCGGTCGCGATGTCTTCATCGTCGGCGTCAGAGGGGCAGCCGGACCGGGCATCGAGCGCTATCCGCATGGCTGGGTCCGCGTTGGCGCAATGGGCCGGTTTCTCAAACTGTTCAAGAGCGCCGGCTGCACGGAAGTTGTCATCATCGGCCCCATGACCCGGCCGACGCTCCGCGACATCGTGCCCGACTTTCGGGGATTGCTCTTGCTGCCGCGCTTCATCAGGCGCATGAAAACGGGCGACGATGCGCTGCTGCGCGGTGTGGTCGAGTTTCTCGAAGATAACGGAATTCGCGTCATCGGCGCCGAAACCGTGCTTCCGAGCCTGCTGGCTGCCGAGGGTCTGCTCAGCCGGGCCGCACCGAGCCCGTCGCAGGAAACCGATATCGATGCGGCGATCCGCGCTGCGCAGGAGATCGGCGCGCGGGACATCGGGCAGGGGGCTGTCGTCTGCCGCGGCAAGGTCCTCGCGCTCGAGGACGTGAAGGGAACGGATGCGATGCTGGGCCGTGTTGCCGCCATGCCGCCGGAAGGTCGCGGTTCCGTCACCGCGCGAGACGGTGTGCTTGTGAAGCTGCCGAAACCGGCGCAGGAGCGTCGCGTCGATCTGCCGACTATCGGGGTGCGTACCGTCGAGCGCGCGGCGGCGGCGGGCCTTGCCGGCATTGCGGTCGAAGCGGGCGGCGCCATTGTTGCCGATGCCGAAGGGGTTGCGCGCAAGGCCGACGAGTTCGGGCTTTTCGTGCTTGGGTTCCCGCATAGCCGCACACTTGGTCCGAAACCATGAAGGACAATGTCAGCACACCGCACATCATGCTCGTCGCGGGCGAGCCCTCGGGCGATGCGCTGGGCGGCGAGTTAATGGAGGCGCTGAAGCATCTCACTGGCGGCGCGGTGAGGATCACCGGCGCGGGCGGGCCGAAGATGATTGCCGAGGGGCTAACCTCTATCTTTCCAATGTCCGACACTTCCGTCATGGGGCCGCGCGAGGTCATCCCGCGCCTGCCGCTCATCCTCCGGCGCATGCGCGAGACGGCGGATTTCGCAGTGCGGGAGCGACCGGATGTGCTGGTCATCATCGACAGTCCGGACTTCACGCATATGGTGGCGAAGCGTGTTGCCAAACGCGCGCCGGATATCCCGATCGCCAATTACGTGTCGCCGAGCGTCTGGGCCTGGCGTCGCGGGCGCGCTCGCGCGATGGCGAAATACATCAAGCGTGTGCTGGCGCTGCTGCCTTTCGAGCCGGATTTCTTCCGTGCCGAGGCGGGGCTCGATTGCGTCTATGTCGGCCACCCGGCGATCGAGCGGCTGCCCGTTGCCGGAAGCGGCAAGGCATTCCGCGCGGCGCGTGGCATCACGCCCGATCAACCCCTGCTGATGCTTCTGCCTGGCAGCCGCACCAATGAGGTGAAGCGGCTCATCGTCGGTTTTGGTGCGACGGCGGCGCTTCTCGCCCGCGACATTCCGGACATCAAATTCGTCCTGCCGACGGTGCCGCATGTGCGCCATCTGGTCGAAGAGGCGATCAAGAGCTGGACGGTACCGGTCGAACTTATCGAAAGCGAAGACGAAAAGCGCGCGGCCTTCGATGCCGCGACCGCGGCGCTGGCAGCGTCGGGAACGGTGTCGCTCGAACTCGGGCTCGCGCGTGTGCCGATGGTGATCGCCTACAAGATCGATCCGATCGCCGCGTGGGTGGTCTCGGGCCTGCTCAAGGTACCGTCGGTCGTGATCGTCAATCTGATCCTCGATCGGCCGTCGGTCCGCGAGTTCCTGCAGTACGCGGCAAAGCCCGCCGCGCTCGCCGAAGCGCTGAAGCCGCTTCTCCGGGACACGCCGGAGCGCCGGCGAGCGATTGCCGATCTCGACGAACTTCGTGAGATCATGGGCGTCGGCGGCGACCGGCCGAGCCTGCGCGCGGCGCGCGCGGTGCTCGAGATGCTGCCGCCGCGGCTGAAATAGCTCTCCAAAACAAAAGAGGCGCCACGAGGGCGCCTCTTCCGGTTTCTGAGCAAGCCTGAAGCTTACTTGCGCTTCTCGAAGGGCACGTAGTCGCGGCGCGGCGCGCCCGTGTAGAGCTGGCGCGGACGGCCGATGCGCTGGTCCGGATCCTCGATCATCTCGTTCCACTGGGCGACCCAGCCGACGGTGCGCGCGAGAGCGAAGAGCACCGTGAACATGGTCGTCGGGAAGCCCATCGCCTTCAGCGTGATGCCCGAATAGAAATCGATGTTCGGGTAGAGTTTCTTTTCGATGAAGTAGTCGTCGCTGAGCGCGATCCGTTCCAGCTCGATCGCCACATCGAGCAGCGGATCGTCCTTGATACCGAGGATCTGGAGCACCTCGTGGCAGGTCTTCTGCATCACGCGGGCGCGCGGATCGTAGTTCTTGTAGACCCGGTGGCCGAAGCCCATCAGGCGGAAGGGATCGTTCTTGTCCTTCGCCTTCTTGATGAATTCCGGGATGCGATCGACGGAGCCGATTTCGCGCAGCATGTTGAGCGCGGCTTCGTTCGCACCGCCATGCGCCGGACCCCAGAGGCAGGCGATACCGGCCGCGATGCAGGCGAAGGGGTTCGCGCCCGACGAACCGGCGAGGCGCACGGTCGAGGTCGAGGCGTTCTGTTCGTGATCGGCATGGAGGATGAAGATACGGTCCATCGCGCGGGCGAGGATCGGATCGACCTTGTATTCCTCGGCCGGAACCGAGAAGCACATGTGGAGGAAGTTCTCCGCATAGCCGAGGCTGTTCTTCGGATAAACGGTCGGCTGGCCGACCGAATATTTGTAGGCCATGGCCGCGATGGTCGGAATCTTCGCGATCAGGCGACGGCTCGCGATCATGCGCTGGACGGGATCGTTGATGTCCGTCGAGTCGTGATAGAAGGCCGAGAGCGCGCCGACCATGCCGCACATGATCGCCATCGGATGCGCGTCGCGGCGGAAGCCGCGCAGGAAGAACTGCATCTGCTCATGAACCATCGTGTGGTTCGTGATCGCCTTGTCGAATTCCTTGAATTCGCCGGAGGTCGGCAATTCGCCGTTCAGCAGCAGGTAGCAGGTTTCGAGGAAATTGCCACGTTCTGCCAGCTGTTCGATCGGATAGCCGCGATAAAGGAGAACGCCTTCCTCGCCGTCGATATAGGTGATCTTCGACTCGCAGCTCGCCGTCGAGGTGAAGCCGGGGTCATAGGTGAAATGGCCGGTCTGGCCGTAGAGCTTCGAAATGTCGATGACGCTCGGGCCGATAGAGCCGGGAGTGACGGACAGGTCGAAATTCTTTCCGTCGATCGCGAGCGTCGCGTTCGACTTGGCGCCGCCTTCGGTTCCAGTTTTCGTCATGCCTGCCTGTCCTTTGCTGTTTGTCGGTCCGGGCGGAGAGCCGCGGTCCGTCGATTGTTGAACATTCTAGTCGGCGGCGTGAGCCCGTGCGAGCGTCACGCAGCCTGATCCCTGATCCTTCCAAGCGACTCTTCGCGACCGAGGGTCGCCAGGACGTCGAAAATGGGTGGCGATACCGAACTGCCAGTCACCGCTGCGCGTAACGGCTGCGCGACCTTGCCGAGCTTGAGGTTTTCGGTGTCCGCGAATTCGCGCACCGTGGCCTCGATCTCGCCGGCCGCCCAATCCTGACGCGTTTCGAAGGTTGCCAGCAGACGCCGGAGCAACGCGCGGGCTTCATCGTTGAGGAGCTTCTGCGCATTGTCGTCGAGCGGGATCGGCCGTTTGGCGCGCAGGAATTCGGCGCCCTTGCCGATATCGAGCAAGGTCTTTGCGCGTTCCTTCAGGCCCGGCATGGCAGCGATCAGCTTGGCGCGGAAGTCGGAGCCGAAATTGCTGCCATCGTCCCAGAGGCCGAGATGCTTCATCAGGGCGATCGTCTCGTCCGCCAGCCGCGTGTCGTCCGTTACGCGGATGTAATGTCCGTTGAGGTTCTCGAGCTTGACGAAGTCGAAGCGCGAGGGCGAGCGGCCGATATGTTCGAGATCGAACCACTGGATCGCCTGTTCGGTCGAAAAGATCTCCTCGTCACCGTGACTCCAGCCGAGCCGCGCAAGATAGTTGCGCATCGCTTCGGGGAGATAGCCCATGTCGCGATAGGCGTCGACGCCGAGTGCGCCATGACGCTTGGAAAGCTTCGCGCCATCGGCGCCGTGGATCAGCGGCACATGGGCGAATTCGGGAATATCCCAGCCCATGGCGGCATAAATCTGGCTCTGCCGGCCGGCATTGGTCAGGTGATCGTCGCCGCGGATGATGTGGGTCACGCCCATGTCGTGATCGTCGACCACGACCGAAAGATTGTAGGTCGGCGTGCCATCGCTCCGCACAATGATGAGATCGTCGAGCTGCTCGTTCGCAAAACGCACATCGCCCATGACATGGTCGCGGACGATCGTCTCGCCCTCGTTCGGCGACTTGAAGCGGATGACAGGTTTGACGCCGGCCGGCGCTTCAGAGGGATCGCGGTCGCGCCAGCGTCCGTCATAGCGGATCGGCCGGCCCTCGGCCTTGGCCTTCTCGCGCATCTCCTCGAGTTCCTGCGCGCTCGTATAGCAGTGATAGGCCTTGCCCTGACGCAGCAGTTCCTCGGCGACTTCGCGGTGCCGCGCCTGGCGCGCGAACTGGTAGGTGACCTCGCCGTCCCAGTCGAGGCCGAGCCAGCGCAGGCCCTCGAAGATCGCTTCGATGGCGGGCTCGGTCGAGCGCTCGCGGTCCGTGTCCTCGATGCGCAGCAGGAATTTGCCGTTGTGCCGACGGGCATAGAGCCAGCTGAATAGCGCCGTGCGTCCGCCACCGATATGCAGATAACCGGTCGGCGAGGGAGCAAAGCGGGTTACGACTTGCTTCTGTTCCGTCATGATCTCCCGAGGTCCCACCTTTTGGGCCGCACCCGTGAAGGGCGAACCCAGGCAGGTAGGCAAGGCGATTTATTGTTGGCATGCTTCGATCCGGAAGCGCGACAAGCGGGCATTCGGATCTGCTGCGGGGCAGGGTTTTCTAGCACATTGCGGCAACGCAGCGTAAGCCCGAAGGGGTGGCCGAACCAAGGGTTTTTGGCCTTTGTTCACGGCCTGTTCGGCACTTCTGCAAGAGGGGGCGGGGTGAGCACCGCGGCGGACACGGAAACGGCTGAACCCGGCAATGGCCCCTTGCAGGAGGTGGTTGTGCCGCGTCTTCGCGCGGGCGTCGGTTACGTGACTTCGTCCTTCTTCGGGGAGAGCGACCGCTGGTTTCTCTGGTCGCCGGTCCTGCTCGGCCTCGGCATCGCGCTCTATTTCGGCCTCCCGTTCGAACCGCCGTTCTGGTCCGCGATCGCGGTGCTGGCGATTACCGGGATCTGGCTTGCCGTGGCTCTGCGGCGAGGAACGACAGGCGTTTTTGCCGCAGCTTTTTTCTGTGTCGCTCTCGGTTTCGGGCTCGCCTGTATACGCACCGCCGCCGTCTGGGCGCCGGTGTTGCAAAAGCCCTGGGCCGGAACCGTCGAAGGGAGAGTTGTCGAAGTCGAGCGCACAGAAAAAGGGGCGCTGTCGGTCACCTTGCAACCGCTATCGATGGAACGGGTCGCCGCCGAAGCGCTTCCGGCGCGGGTTCGTCTGCAGGTTCGCTTTCCGGACAGCGTCATCGAGCCCGGCCAGAGGATCAGGCTGCGCGGGCGATTGATGCCGCCGCCGGAGCCTGTCGAGCCGAGTGGCTTCGACTATGCGCGTCAGGTCTGGTTCGAAAGTCTCGGCGGTGTGGGCTTTGCCTTCGCGGCGCCAGAGATCGTCGCACCGCCGCCGGAGGACTGGACGACCGGGCTCGCCACCCTCCGGCACGGCATCACGGCGCGGGTGCAGAACGGCATTGGCGGCGCTTCGGGAGCCATCGCGGCTGCCCTCATCACCGGCGAGCAGCGGGCCATTCCCGAGTGGGCGGCGGACGATCTGCGGAATGCCGGCCTCTCCCACGTGCTGTCGATTTCCGGCCTTCACATGGTGCTCTTCGGCGGATCGCTCTTCTGGCTGGTGCGCGCGGTCTTCGCGCTGGTGCCGGCTATTGCGTTGCGCTATCCGATCAAGAAATGGGGCGCGGCGGCGGCGCTTCTCGGGTCGACGGGCTATCTGCTTATTTCGGGTGCGGAAGTTGCGACGCAGCGCTCGTGGATCATGATCGCGCTGATGTTCGTCGCAATCCTGTTCGACCGGCCGGCGCTCAGCATGCGGAACGTCGCGCTGGCTGCGCTGATCGTTCTCGCCTGGCAACCAGAAAGTCTGCTCGGCGCGAGTTTCCAGATGTCCTTTGCCGCCGTGGTGGCGCTGATTGCCTTTTACGAAAGCCCGCTCGCACAACGCTTCACCTCGGCGATGAGCGAGCGCGGCGATGGGCCGGTGGTGGCCGCCCTGCGCTTCGGCTTCAACCATCTGACCGGCATCATGCTGACGACGACGGTCGCCGGTTTTGCGACCGGCGCTTATGCCGCCTATCACTTCGGACGGGTGGCTCTTTACGGCATGGCGGGCAATCTTGGCGCGTTGCCCATCGTCAGCGCCTTCGTCATGCCGGCGGCGCTCGCCGCCTTGATCCTGATGCCGTTCGGGCTCGAAAAACCCGCGCTCTGGGTCATGGGCAAGGGGGTCGACGGCATGCTCTGGGTGGCGCATGCGGTGTCGAGCTGGGAAGGCGCCGACCGGGTCGTGGCTTCGGCGCCCATGGCGTCGCTGGCATTGCTGACGCTGGGCGGATTGTGGCTCGCCCTCTGGCGCGGGAGCTGGCGTCTCGTCGGCATCGCTCCGATGGCGCTCAGCATTGCGCTCTGGGGCTCGGGCGCGCGGCCGGATGTCCTCATCGACCGCGACGGCGCGCTTGCCGCCGTGCGTGGAAACAACGGATTGCTCGGTCTCACCTCGGCGCGATCGTCCTATGCGGCGGAGCAATGGCTGCGGCATGACGGCGACCGGCGAGAGCCGAAGCTTGCCGCACAGCCGTCATCCCTGCATTGCGACGCGGAAGGATGCGTCTGGCGGGAGGAGGGAAGGCCGCTCGTCGCCTTTCCCGAAGGGATCGATGCATTGACCGACGATTGCGCGAAAGCGGATGTCATCATCGCGACCGTTCCCGTGCCGCGACGGTTGCGGGCGCATTGCCGGGCACAGCTCGTCATCGATCGTTTCGATCTCTGGCGAAATGGCGCGGTGGCTCTCTATTACGAAGAGGATGGTGGGATCAGAATGGAAACGTCGCGCGACGAGCGCGGCCGACGTCCCTGGGTGCAGCGGCAGCCTGTCGTGAAGACCGCTGCGGAAGATCAATAGCGGCGCAGGAGACCGACCAGCTTGCCCTGCACCTTGACGCGGTCCGGCCCGAAGATGCGCGTCTCGTAAGCCGGGTTTGCCGCTTCAAGCGCGATCGAGTCGCCCTTGCGGCGCAAGCGCTTCAGCGTCGCCTCCATGCCGTCGACAAGCGCGACGACGATCTCGCCGCTGTTCGCGGTATCGCAGCGCTGGATAAGCACCGTGTCGCCGTCGAGGATGCCGGCGTCGATCATCGAGTCGCCCTTGACCTCGAGCGCGTAATGTTCGCCGGAGCCGAGCAGGGTCAGAGGCACCGCGACCTGATGGCTTTCCTCCTGCAACGCCTCGATCGGCGTACCGGCGGCGATGCGGCCCATGACCGAAAGAGTGACCGTGTTTTCGGATTGATGCGCGGGCTGCAGATCGCGACTCAGCGGCTTACCGCGGCTGCCTTCGATGACGCTCGGCGAGAAGCCCTTGTTGCGCGAGATGGCGAGGCTCGGCGACGCGGATTCGGGCAGCTTCACGATCTCCAGCGCGCGGGCGCGATGCGCGAGGCGGCGGATGAAACCGCGCTCCTCCAGCGCTGTGATGAGGCGGTGGATGCCGGATTTGGAGCGCAGATCCAGCGCTTCCTTCATCTCGTCGAAGCTCGGGGACACGCCACCCTCCTTGATGCGCTCATGAATGAACATCAGGAGTTCGTGCTGTTTGCGTGTGAGCATGCTTTCCGGCCCCAAATATGGAACAAACCATAAACCTTGCCACACGTTCTAGTTTGGTTCTTTTATGGCGTCAAGCATTTCTGTGGATAAAATTCACCGGAATTCCCCGCAATAGCAGCACAGCGTCGTAAGCCCGCCCGCGACATGGTGCGAGCGCGGAGGAAAGGTTTTCAAGGATTTTGCCTGACGTGGTTATGCTTCCTTACAAGTAGATTGCTTCCTTATAAGGAAGCTGCTATAAGAAGGAATGATTTTAGAGGAGTGCCCACATGGCCAGTGTTTCGTTCATCCCGACGTCAAAACTAACTTCTCTGCTCGCCGCCGCTGACCCTCAGAAGGCGCTGCTAGTGCGTGTACTGAACACAACGCGTCTGTCGCTCGAAACGGACTCATTTCAGCAGGTCTCGATCATCGATCTTGCCGAAGAAAAGATCATTCCAGGGAATAGTCCGGTGGAAAACCCTGTCACCGCTCCCAAGGCTTCGCGGAAGAGCGGGAAGTATCAGTTGATTTGGTTTGGCGAGACCGTAGACACTTATTCGCTCAAAGACCTGCTGAGTGCGGGGCTTCAAGCGCTTGAAAAAGCCAAGCCCGGCACCCTTGAAAAACTGTCTAAGGTGAAAAAAAGCACCAAACGCATTGTTGCTCAGAACCCTTCGGATTTGTTTGACACCCCTGGCTTGTCGGAAACCTACAGCCAGAAGCTCATGGAAGGCTGGTGGTATGGAACCAACAATTCGGCGCAAGAGACCAACGCTTGGCTTGAGCGTGCTTGCGAGTGTGCGGGCGTAAAATGGGGAAAGGACTTCTCCACCAGCCTTTGAGACGTTTCATTCCAGCGCCTCTACGAGATCGATGTTGTTGATACGATTCCGGGAACACAACACCTGCTTTGTAACACAAGCGGGTTGTGGATATGCTCCGTCAGCGGAATTTTTCTAAATCACTCCCGCAACGGCATGATCGTCACCACATCGCCCGCCTTAGCGGGCGGGGCTTCCTGCGCGCGGATGAGGAGGCAATCCGCTGCCGACAGGGCCGACAGCATGGAGCTGTCCTGCGTTTCGAAGGGCGTCGCCACCGGAAGTTCGCCCGGCACATGGTCGAGCCGGGCGCGGAGATAGTCCTCGCGGCGATCATTCTCGGGGAGGCTCCGGCCGAGCCGGGCGAGCGTCGTCCGGGGCGTTGTCGCGTCCGAGCCCTGAAGCTTCGAAATCGCGGGCATAAGGAAGAGAAGCGCGCAGACGAGTGCGGAGACGGGATTGCCCGGCAGGCCGAGCATCGGCACCCTGCCATAGCGGCCGAACATCAGCGGCTTTCCCGGACGCATGGCGATGCGCCAGAAATCGATGTCGAGCCCGTCTTCGACCAGCGCCGACTGGACGAGATCGTGGTCGCCGACCGAGGCGCCGCCCAGCGTAACGAGCATGTCGGCCCCTGCAGCCTTGCGCGCCGTCGCGCGGATCGCCTCGCTGCTGTCGGGCGCGATGCCCAGGTCGATCGGGATGCCTCCCGCCGCCGCAATCAGTGCGGCGAGGCCGTCATTGTTGGCGGAGACGATCTGGTTCGGACCGATCGCCGCGCCAGGGCGCACGAGTTCGTCGCCGGTCGAGAAGAAGGCGATCCGCGGGCGCTTGCGGACTGAGAGCGTCGGCACGTTCATCGCCGCCGCCAGCGCGATATCGGCGGGTGAAAGCAGGCGCCCCGCGAGAAGGCCCGTCGCGCCTTCGGTGAAATCGAGACCGGCGCGGCGGATGTGCCGTCCGGGAACGGAGCTTTCCCGCGCGATGACGATGTCGTCGTAGCGCTCCATATCTTCCTGAATGACGATGGTATCGGCGCCTTGCGGCACCGCCGCGCCGGTGAAGATGCGGACGGCTTCGCCTTCTCCAACGACGCCTTCATAGGCGCCGCCCGCCGGTGCTTCGCCGACGACGCGCAGACGCGCCGGCACGCTTTCCACATCGACGGCGCGGACCGCATAGCCATCCATGGCCGAAAGATCGGCGGGCGGTTGCGTCCGTCGCGCCACGACATTCTCGGCGAGCACGCGCCCTGCGGCCTGCGCAAGCGGCACGGGCTCGGTCGCGGTCGGCACCAGCGTCGCCAGAATACGGGCGCGGGCTTCCGTGACGGGGATCAGGGCTTGCGCCATCTACTTTGCCTTATAGGTACCGGATTTGCCGCCCGTCTTATGGGTCAGCCGGATGTCCGCGATCCGCATCGAACGGTCGACGGCTTTCGCCATATCGTAAAGCGTTAGGCAGGCGACGCTGACGGCGGTGAGCGCTTCCATCTCGACGCCGGTCTGACCGGAAAGTTTCACCGTCGCCTCGACTTCGATGCTCGATGTTTTCGTGTCGGGCGCGAAGTCGACCGAAACCTTCGCGATCATCAGCGGATGGCAAAGCGGAATGAGATCGGACGTTTTTTTCGCCGCCATGATGCCGGCGAGACGCGCGACTTCGAGGGCATTGCCCTTCGCGAGGCCGCCGCCTGTGACGAGTTTCAGGGTTTCCGGTTCCATGACGATGCGGCCCTTTGCCGTCGCGGTCCGCTCGGTCACTTTCTTCGCCGACACGTCGACCATGCTGGCGCGGCCGCCGGCGTCGAGATGCGTGAGTTTCTTTTTCGGCACAGGCCTACCTCAATTCCTTGCGCATGAAGCAACGCCGGTCGACGGGCAGCTCCAGATCGATCTCGCGAGCATGCAGCACATGAAGGGCGGGCGTCCACTCGTGGAATTGAAGTTCGCGGAAACCGAGCCGCTCGTAGAACGGCCCGTTCCAGGCGAGATCGCGGAAGGTCGCCAGCGTCATCGCGTGTGCGCCGCGCGCATAGGCGACGCCACAGGCGGCATCGACGAGCCGCTTGCCGAGACCGCGCCGCCCGTGGTCGGGATGCACCGACAATTCATAGAGATGGCCCTGCGTGTCGAGCGGGGCCGAAAGCGCGAAGCCGACCGGAATGTCGTCGTTGTCGACCGCGACATGTGCCGCGCCGGCGCGCGCGAAGGATTCGATGAATTCGGTCGAGACGGGCGGGTTGTCCGCCACGTCATCAAGGCCTGCTTCGGCGAAAAGGCGTCCGGCGGCCAGTTCGATGCCGGGAAGGACCGCAAAATCGTCGAGCCGGGCGAGGCGAATGACATAGCGCACGGTCCGGCTCGTCATGAGCGAGGTCCTTCGGTCGGGCCTTGCCGAAACATCAGGCGAGCAGCGTCCGCGTCGCGGCCTCGACATCGGCCTGCCGCATCAGGCTTTCGCCGACAAGGAAGGCCCGCACGCCGACCCTGGCGAGGCGCGCGAGGTCGTCCGGTGTGAAGATGCCGCTTTCGCCGATGACGAGGCGCTCCTTCGGGATGCGCGGCGCGAGCCTTTCGGTGGTCGTCAGCGTCGTCTCGAAGGTTTTCAGGTTGCGGTTGTTGATGCCGATCAGCGAGCTCTTCAAGTTCAGCGCGCGGTCGAGTTCTGCCTCGTCATGCACTTCGATGATCGCATCCATGCCCCAATCGAAGGCGGCGTCCTCGAGTTCGCGTGCCTGTGCATCCGAAACGGAAGCCATGATGATGAGAATGCAATCGGCATTCATCGCCCGGGCTTCGGCCACCTGATAGGTGTCGTACATGAAATCCTTGCGGATCACCGGTAGCGAGACGGCGGCGCGGGCAAGGGTGAGATAATCCGCGCTGCCCTGGAATGAGGGGCCGTCGGTCAGCACGGAGAGGCATGTCGCGCCGCCGCGTTCATAGGCGCGGGCGAGTGCGGGCGGATCGAAATCGGCGCGGATCAGGCCCTTCGAGGGGCTTGCCTTCTTCACTTCGGCGATCAGCGCATATTGTTTCGCTTCGACCTTGCGCGCGAGGGCGGCGGCGAAACCGCGCACCGGCGAAGCCGCGCGCGCGGCGCGCTCGACATCGGCGTAGGGCCGGGCCTTCTTTGCCGCCGCGATCTCCTCGAGCTTGTAGGCGCCGATCTTGTCGAGAATGTCAGACATGGGCGGCCTCTTCATTGGAAGCGGCGACGAGGCGCGCGAGGGCCTTCTTCGCCGCGCCTTCGTCGAGCGCGCGGGCAGCCTGCGCCGCGCCGTCCTTGAGCGTCGTGGCCTTGCCGGTGACGATGAGCGCCGCGGCGGCGTTGAGCAGAACGATGTCGCGATAGGCATTCTTGGCACCGTCGAACAGCGCGACGATGGCGGCGGCGTTATGCGCGGGATCGCCGCCACGCAGATCGGCAAGCGTAGCGCGCGGCAGGCCTGCCTCTTCCGGCGTCACCTCGAAAGTGCGGATCCTGCCCTCGTTCAATTCGGCGACATAGGAGACGCCCGTCGTCGTCAACTCGTCGAGCCCGTCCGTGCCATGCACGACCCAGGCGCGCACTGAGCCGAGATTGCGAAGCGTCTCCGCGAAGGGTTCGACCCAGCGCGGGGCATAGACGCCGATCGTGTGGTGTTTGACACCCGCCGGATTGGAGAGGGGCCCGAGAAGATTGAAGATCGTGCGAACGCCGAGCTCCGCGCGCACAGGGCCGACGTGTTTCATCGCCGCGTGATGCGCCGGTGCGAACATGAAGCCGATGCCAGCCTCGGCTATGCAACGCGCGATGGCGTCCGGCCCGATGTCGAGCTTGACGCCGAGCGCGGTCAGCGCGTCCGCCGTGCCGGATTTCGAGGAGGCGGCGCGGTTGCCATGTTTGGCGACCGGCACGCCCAGTGCGGCGACCACGAGCGCCGTCGCGGTAGAGACGTTGTAGGTCTGATGGCCGTCGCCGCCCGTGCCGACAATGTCGACGGCACCTTCGGGCGCCTTCACGGCGAGCGCTTTTGCGCGCATGACGCTGGCGCCTGCCGTCAGCTCGACGACGGTTTCGCCGCGCATGCGGAGCGCCATCAGGAAGCCTGCGATCTGCGCGGGCGTCGCTTCGCCCGACATGATGATCGAGAAGGCTTCTTCCGCCTCGGCGCTGCCGAGCGTGTGACCGTCGGCGACCTTGCCTATGAGTGCCCTGAAATCCCCCATGCGCACAAATCCGTCAGGCGAGGGCGCGCGTTTTCACGCCCGTGATCTCGAGGAAATTGCACAGGATGTCGTGGCCGCGTTCGGTCGCGATGCTTTCGGGGTGGAACTGCACGCCATGGATCGGCAGTTCCCTGTGCTGCAACCCCATGATGACGCCGTCGGAAGAGGTCGCCGTCACTTCGAGGACGGGCGGGAAGCTCGCCGGGTCGATGGTCAGCGAATGATAGCGTGTCGCCTGTAGCGGGCTCGGCAGGTTGCGGAAGACGCCCTTGCCGGTGTGCTCGATCGCATCGACCTTGCCATGCATCAGCGTCGGCGCGCGGACGATCCGGCCGCCGAAAGCCTGGCCGATGGCCTGATGGCCGAGGCAGACGCCGAACAGAGGGATGCGATGTTCGGCGGCCGCCTTGATGAGATCGAGGCAGATGCCGGCCTTGTCCGGATCACAAGGGCCGGGCGAAATGACGATCGCATCCGGGCGCTTCGACAGGGCCTGTCCGACCGACAGCTTGTCGTTGCGGTGCACCTCCGTCTCGGCCCCCAGATCGCCCAGGAACTGCACGAGATTGTAGGTGAAGCTGTCGTAGTTATCGATCAGGAGCAGCATGATGAACCTATGGCGCGACAGAACGGACCGCCGGACGGCAAATGGCCGCCTTTGAAGCAAACTTATAGGCCGCAGCGGCGCGGCGGGGCAAGGCGGACGCTTTACGGCCGGAGCCGGGCCGTGCTCGTATCCACCCTTATATAGTGTCCGAGTCGCAGGGTTTCATGCCGCATAGAAAAGCTCTCAAGCATATCAGGAAGCTCTGGACGGAGGCTCAATTCCGGCGGGATCTGGCGGTCGGCGCTCTTTCGGTCGTCCTCGCGGTCGGCCTTGCGCTTTACTGGCGGGCAGGGCATCAGCCGGCCCCGCCGCCACCTGCCGGGCCCCGGGTGCCGATCGAAGGGCACGAGACGCCACCACCACCGGTGCTGCCGCCCCAGGCCGCCATTGAAGCGCCCGCGCCGGTCAAGCCGGTGCCTGTCGAGCAGCCGGCCTGGAAGCGCAATGCTGTCGTTCTGGCGACACCGCCCCAAGCGCCGATGATCGCCATCGTACTCGACGACATGGGACCGAACCGCAAGGGCACCGAGCGCGCGCTCGATTTGCCGGCGCCGGTCACGTTCTCATTCCTGCCTTATGCGCCCAAGGTTGCTGCCTTCGTCAAGGCGGCCCGGGACCGCGGCCACGAGATCATCGTTCATGTGCCGATGGAGCCGGTTGGCCATGCCGATCCGGGGCCGCATGCGCTGCGCACCGGCGAGACCGACCAGCAGCTCGATGCCGACCTCGTCTGGAACCTCAGCCAGTTCGACGGATATGTCGGTATCAACAATCATATGGGCAGCCGCTTCACGGCCGACGCCAAGGGCATGGCGCTCGTCATGAAGACGCTGAAGGCGCGTGGGCTGATGTTCCTCGACTCGCGCACCTCCGCGCAGACGGAGGCCGCGAATGCCGCGCGCGCGGCCGGCCTTCCCACATTGTCCCGCGACGTCTTCCTCGACAATGACGAGGAGGGCACGGAGGTGACGGCGGAACTCGGACGGGTGGAGGAGATCGCGCGCAAGCGTGGCGCGGCCATTGCCATCGGCCACCCTCACGCCGTCACGCTCGACATGCTGGAGAAATGGATCCCACAAGCCCGCGCCCGCGGCTTCACGCTGGTGCCGCTGACCGCGATCCTGAAATATCACGAGGCGACGTGACGCCTTTCAGGCCGTTGCGATCAATCCATCGCTCTTGAGAAGAGATGCGAGCGGTGGCGGGACGGGGCGTCCGCTTGTGAAGAGGGCGATGCTCTCGCCGCCCGGTCCCGGTATCGCGCCGTTGAGGATCGACACGAGCCGCCGCGCGATGGCGGGGGCGGGATCGAGCCATGTCACCGGCCAGGGAGCGACCGCGTTCATCTCTGCGATCAGGAACGGATAATGCGTGCAGCCGAGCACGACGATGTCGGTGCGCTTGCCGTCGATCTCGACGAAGCAGGGCGCGATTTCTTGACGGATGATCTCGCGGTCGATCGCGACGCCGCGCAGCAGGTCTTCCGCGATCGTGGCGAGCCGAGGCGCGGCGACGAGCTGGACGCGCGCCGATTGCGCGAAACTCGCGATGAGCTGGCGCGTGTAGTCGCGCGCGATGGTCGCGGGCGTGCCGAGAACTGCGATGACGCCGGTCTTCGTCTGCTCGGCGGCGGGCTTCACGGCGGGCACGGTGCCGACGAAGGGAATAGCGAATTTGGCGCGGAGCGGCGGCAGCACAAGCGTCGATGCCGTGTTGCAGGCGATGACGATGGCGGCGGGATCGTGCGTGGCGATAAGGTCGCCCATCAGTCGCACGATATGCGCACTGAGCTCGTCTTCCTTCCAGTTGCCATAGGGAAAGGCCGCGTCGTCGGCGACATAGACGAGGCGCTGCGTCGGCATCAGCTTGCGGATGGCGGCGAGCACAGAGAGCCCGCCAATGCCGGAATCGAAAACGAGGACAGGCTTGCCCCCGGGTTCGCCGCTCACTGCCGTCTCCCGCCTCTCGAAGCGTAGCGCACAGCTTCCTCGGCCGCACGGAAGAGCGCCTTCGCCTTGTTGACGGTCTCCTGATATTCGCCTTCCGGCGTCGAATCCGCCACGACGCCGCCTCCCGCCTGAACGTACATCTTGCCGTCCTTGACGATGGCCGTGCGCAGCACGATACAGGTGTCCATCTGCCCCGCCGCCGAGAAGTAGCCGACGCAGCCGGCATAGGCGCCGCGCTTGTCGAGTTCGAGTTCGTCGATGATTTCCATCGCGCGCACTTTCGGCGCGCCGGATACCGTGCCCGCCGGGAAACCGGCGATCAACGCCTCGATGGCATCGTAATGCGGGTCGAGTTCGCCTTCGACATTCGAGACGATGTGAATGAGATGCGATGTGTATTGCAGCGCGAATTTCTCTGTGACCTGCACGGTGCCGATCTTCGAAACGCGGCCGACATCGTTGCGTCCGAGATCGAGCAGCATCAGATGCTCGGCGCGCTCCTTCGGGTCGGCAAGCAGTTCCTCGCCGATTTCGGCGTCCTCGCTCGCATTCTTTCCGCGATGCCGCGTGCCGGCGATCGGACGGATCGTGACCTCATTGTTGCGTACACGGACGAGAATTTCCGGGCTTGATCCGACGATCGAGAAATTCTCGAAATTGAGGAAATAGAGATAAGGCGACGGGTTAATGCGACGCAACGCGCGGTAGAGCGAGAAGGGCGGCAGCGTGAACGGCGTCTCGAAACGCTGCGAGAGCACGACCTGGAAGATGTCGCCCGCCGCGATGTAGTCCTTCGCCTTGCGGACCATCTCGTAATAGGTTTCCTGCGGCGTGTTCGATTTCGGCGCCGGCAGATCGCCGATGTTCTCGATCTGATCGACATGCGGCAGGGAGCGATCGAAATCCGAAACGACATCCGTCAGGCGTTCCCCGGCGCGCGCATAGGCGGCGCGGGCGCTGACGCCCGGCTCGGGGCGTACCGGCGTCACGATGGTGACTTCGTCCTTCACGGAATCGAAGACGGCGATGATCGTCGGACGCAGGAAGAGCCCGTCGGGCAGGCCGAGCCGGTCCGGATTCTGGTTCGGCAGATTTTCGATAAGCCGGATCGTATCGTAGCCCATATAGCCGAAGACGCCCGCCGCCATGGGCGGCAGATCGTCGGGCAGCTCGATGCGCGACTCCTCGATCAGCGCGCGCAGCGAGGCGAGCGCGCCGCCGACGCTCGGCTCGAAGGCCTGAGTGTCGACCAGAGCCCGGCGATTGATCTCCGGCTTGTCGCCCTGCGTCCGCCAGATCACGTCCGGCTTCAGGCCGATGATCGAATAGCGGCCGCGCGTGTCGCCGCCATCGACGGAATCGAGCAGGAAGCTGTTCGGCCGCCCGTCGGCGATTTTCAGCATCGCGGAGACAGGCGTTTCGAGATCCGCGACGAGCCGCGTCCAGACGACCTGGGCCGCGCCGGAGTTGTAGATGCGCTCGAAATCCGCGAAGGCGGGAAGAATCATGACGATACCGGCGGGGTCAGGGAATGAAGCGCATCATTGCTGGCTGTTATCCGAAGCGATGGCGCGTTCCAGAAGCTTCGTATTGATGTCGACGCCGAGGCTTTTTTCGAGGCTTGCGACATAGGTCGTGATCATGTCGGTCTGCACCGCATCGAGAAGGTCGGCTTGCAGTTTCTTGTAATCGGCCGATTGCGGATCGGGCTTCGGATCGTTGATCGTCTTCACCTGCATCACGAGGAGGCTGTCGCCGAAACCGACAGGGCCATAGGCAAAACCGCCCTGGGGCGCGGCGAAGGCCCGCGTGACGGCCATGCGCGAGAAGGTGTCGTTTTCCGAGAAACGCTTCAACTCGGGCGAGTCGAGCGTGCTACGGCCGACGCTTGCCGCAAGCTTGTCGAAGCTTTCGCCCTTGTTGCCGCGCTCGACCAGCGACTGCACCAGCACGTTGAGGTCGGCCTTGCGCTTTTCGGTCTTCCAGAGTTTGACGACGTCGTCGCGCACCTTGGCGAGCGGCTGCAATTCAGCCGGCTTCACGCTGTCGACGCGGACCCAGTAATAACCGCCATGGCCCGTGTCGCCCGGTGGGATCTGGTCGCCCTGTTCGCTCTTGAAGACGGTGTCGAGGAGGTCCTTGTAGTCAGGCAGGCCGTCGATCTTCTTACCGTCCGCAGTGAGGCCTCTCTCGGACACGCCATTGAACTTGACGAGTTTGAGGCCGTTCTTCGAGGCGATGTCCTCGAGCGACGCGCCGCCGGCGCGCGCGTCCTCGATGGTGTTCTGCACGTCGTAAACGTCGCTCCGCGCCTTGTCGCTGGCGAGGTCGGCGCGCAGTTTGTCTTTTTCCTGTTCGAAGGTGCTCGCCTTGCCGGGTTCGATCGCCGTCACATGAAGGATGACGGCGCCGAGCGGGCCCTGAACCGGCTCGCTATATTCGCCGATCTTGAGCGTGAAAGCCGCATCGGCCACCGTCGGAGACACCATCTGGGCGCGGGTAACCGAGCCGAGCGCGACATCGGATTTCGTCAGCCCGAGTTCGCCGACGATCTTGTCGAGGGACTCGCCCTTCCTGAGACGCGCATCGGCAGCTTTGGCAGCGTCCATCGTCGCGAAGGGAATCTGGTCGACGGTGCGCTTCTCCGGCACGTCGAATTCGGCGCGGCGCTGCTCATAAGCCTTCTTCAGCTCATCGTCGGTGATCGAGACGGTCGCCGCGAGATTGTAAGGTTCGAGCGCCATGACCGTGAAGTCGCGCGTCTCGGGCAGCGTGAAATGGATTGCAGCCTTCTTGTGGTAGGCCTCGAGTGTCTTGTCGTCGGGGTCCTTGATGTCGCCGACCGCGCTCGGCGGCACGATGATATAGGAGACGACGCGGGTCTCCTGCTGATAGGTCGAAATCGCGTCGAGGAGCGCCGTCGGCGCCTTCACGCCGGCCGTCAGCACGTCGTTGACCTGGCTGCGCTCCATATAGGCGCGGCGGTCGGCGATGAATGCCTTTTCGGTGAGGCCGGCCTGCTGCAGCGCCTGACGGAAGGCGGCACGGTCGAAATGACCGAAGCCGCTCTGAAGGCTCGGATCGGAGGCGATGTTGTTTGCCACCGCTTCGTCGCTGACCGCGAGCTTCATCTGGCGGACGCCGCCATCGAGAGCGGCGAGGGCAATCAGCCGCGTCATGGCTGCATTGACCACGCCATAGGCCTGCGCCTGCGCACGGGTCAGCGGTTGGCCGAGGCGCTGCGAGAACTGCTTTGTCTGGTTGTCGAGTTCGCGTTCGAACTGCGGAAGCTTGATTTCTTCCTTGCCGACCTTGGCGACGACGTCGGTCGAATAGCCGCGGAAGATATCCGCGACGCCCCAGATGCCGAAGCTGATCACCAGAAGGCCCATCAATGCCTTTGCGATCCAGCCGCTGGCGCCTCTCCTCAGGGTTTCAAGCATTGGTGGTCATTTCCGTTTCTGAAGGAGCGGGCCGTTTCCGCAGGCAGGCCGTTTCTTTGGTGTGGCCGGGAACCGGCCTTTCTGGAAGCGCGGCATGATAGGTGCGGGTCCTTTCTGCCGCAAGCGGGCAAACCCCGCTTTCCGATTGATTTTCCTCGCGAAAACGCGTTGGCGAGGCGCGGCCACTCTGGTAAATCCGCGGGCGGCCTATTGCAAGTTTAACCGGGCTCCCAAAGGCGGGGATAAGGCATGGCGGCAGGAAAGAAAGCACCGCGGATCACGGCGTTGGTCGCGGGCAACTGGAAGATGAACGGGTTGAAGGCTTCCCGAAAGGAAGTCTCGGGTCTTGCCCGGCGGCTGGCGAAAGCAGAACGCGTGGGATGCGACGTGCTGGTCTGTCCGCCGGCAACGCTGATCTCGTTGCTGAAGGAAGAAGCCAAGGGCTCGAAGATCGCCATTGGCGGTCAGGACTGCCACGCCAACGCGTCGGGCGCCCATACGGGCGACATCAGCGCCGAGATGCTGAAGGATGCGGGCGCAGGCTTCGTCATCGTCGGACATTCGGAGCGCCGGGCCGATCACGGGGAAACGGACGCAACCGTCCGGGCCAAAGCGGAAGCTGCGCACCGGGCGGGTCTCGTCGCCATCGTCTGCGTGGGGGAGACCGAGCAGCAGCGCGATGCGGGCGAAACCCTCAAGGTGATCGGCGGGCAGCTCGCCGGCTCGCTGACGGATGCCGCAACCGCGAAGACGACCGTGGTCGCCTATGAGCCGGTCTGGGCGATCGGCACCGGCCGTACCCCGACTGCGGATGACGTCGCCAAGGTCCATGCGGCCATCCGGGAGACCCTGGTCGGGCGGTTCGGGGAAGAGGGCGCCGCCATGCGCATTCTCTATGGCGGCTCGGTAAAGCCCTCCAATGCGGCCGAGCTTATGGCGGTGCCGAACGTTAACGGTGCTCTGGTCGGCGGCGCCAGTCTCAAGGCCGAGGACTTTTTCGGCATTATTTCAGCCTATATATGACGCAGCGCCGCGGGGCTGGAAACGCAGGCCCGCATGCGCTACAAACCGCCCCGTCGGCCGGCCCTTACGGGGCGGTTACGCCATGACCAGTACGAACAGATCGGATTCCGCCCCGCCATGACTACCATCCTCCTGATTATCCATCTGATGGTTGCGGTGGCACTCGTCGCCCTTGTGCTGCTTCAGCGTTCCGAAGGCGGTGCGCTGGGTATCGGCGGCGGTGGTGGCGGTCTGATGACGGGGCGCGGCGCGGGCAATGCCTTGACTCGGGCGACGGCGGTGGCGGCAGCCCTGTTCTTTGCGACCAGCCTCAGCCTCGTCGTGATCGCCTCGCGGAGCGGCACGGGCGGCTCCGTGCTCGACCGTATTGCTCCGCCTCCGGTGAGCAGCCAGGGACCGGTGGTCCCGCCGCCGCCCGGCTCGGGCCTCGACCAGACGGGGAAACCGGCTCAAACCGGCACAACGCCGGCCGCTCCGGCGGCGCCCAGCGAGCCGAGCGTTCCGCGCGCGCAATAAAAGAACTCGCCCTGGTTCGCCGGGGCACACGACCCACAGTTATTTTCGTCAGGCGGCCTCACGATGATCGTTTGGCGATCCGAATCGTTTTTTGTTGGTGTACTTTAAGAGCCCATGACGCGGTATATCTTCATCACCGGCGGCGTGGTCTCCTCTCTTGGCAAGGGTCTCGCATCCGCAGCACTCGGCGCGCTTCTTCAGGCGCGTGGTTTTTCCGTGCGGCTTCGCAAGCTCGATCCTTACCTCAACGTCGATCCCGGCACGATGTCACCTTACCAGCATGGTGAGGTCTATGTGACGGATGACGGGGCGGAGACCGACCTCGACCTGGGACACTATGAGCGTTTCACGGGCGTGCCCGCGACGCGCGGCGACAACATCACCACAGGCCGGATCTATCAGGACATCATCGCGCGAGAACGGCGCGGCGATTATCTCGGCGGGACGGTGCAGGTCATTCCGCACGTCACCGACGCGATCAAGGAGTTCGTTCTCTCCGGCAATGACGACGTTGATTTCGTGCTGTGCGAGATCGGCGGCACGGTCGGCGACATCGAGGGTCTTCCCTTCTTCGAGGCGATCCGCCAGCTCGGCAACGAGCTCGAACGCGGGCAGACCTGCTTCATCCATCTGACGCTGCTGCCCTACATTCCGAGCGCCGGCGAGATGAAGACGAAGCCGACGCAGCATTCCGTGAAGGAGCTGCGCTCGATCGGTATTCAGCCGGACATTCTGATGTGCCGCGCCGACAGGCCGATCCCGAAGGATGAGCGCCGCAAGATCGCGCTCTTCTGCAACGTGCGTGAAAGTGCCGTCATTCAGGCGATGGATGTCGACACGATCTACGACGTGCCGAACGCTTATCATGCCGAGGGCCTCGACTCCGAAGTGCTTGCCGTCTTCGGCATCAGGGATTCGAAAGAGCCGAGCCTCGCGAAGTGGAACACCATCACCCACAATATTCGCGAGCCTGAAGGCGACGTCACGATCGCGATCGTGGGCAAGTACACCGGCCTCAAGGATGCCTACAAGTCGCTGAACGAGTCGCTGGTTCATGGCGGCATCGCGAACAAGGTGCGGGTCAATATCAAGTGGCTCGAGTCCGAAATCTTCGAGACCGAGGACACGGCATATTACCTCGAAGACGTCGACGGCATCCTGGTGCCGGGCGGCTTCGGCGAGCGTGGCAGCGAGGGCAAGATTGCGGCAGCCCAGTTCGCCCGTACGCGCGCCGTTCCCTATTTCGGCATCTGTTTTGGCATGCAGATGGCGGTGATCGAGTCGCTGCGCAACCTGGCCGGTCTTACCGGTGCCAGCTCGACGGAGTTCGGCCCGACCAATGAGCCTGTCGTCGGCATCATGACCGAATGGATGCAGCAGAACGAACTGGTAAAGCGCGCCGCCAATGGTGATCTCGGCGGGACCATGCGTCTCGGCGCCTATGACGCGGTCCTGAAAGAGGGCAGCCGCATCGCCGAAATCTACGGCACGACCCGCATCAGCGAGCGCCATCGTCATCGCTACGAGGTCAATACGACCTATCGCCAGCAGCTCGAAGCCACCGGCATGCTGATCTCGGGCATGTCGCCGGACGGGCTGCTGCCGGAAACCATCGAGATACCGACCCATCCGTGGTATATTGGCGTTCAGTATCATCCCGAGTTGAAATCGAAGCCGTTTGCCCCACATCCGCTGTTTCGTTCTTTCATCGAAGCGGCTGTGGCGCAGAGCCGGCTCGTATAGGTCATTTCATGCAGGCGAATGCAGTCGTCAGAGTCGGCAATCTCGAAATTGGCAACGACAAGCCCTTCACGTTGATTGCGGGCCCCTGTCAGCTTGAGACGCGGCAGCACGCCTTCGACATGGCGGGCGGCATCAAGGAGATCACGGACAGGCTCGGGATCGGCCTCATCTACAAGACGTCCTTCGACAAGGCGAACCGCACCAGCCGCAATGCCAAGCGCGGTCTCGGGCTCGAGCTCGCGATGCCGATCTTCGAGGATCTGCGCAAGGAATTCGGCGTGCCGGTTCTGACCGACGTGCATGAGCGCGAGCAATGCGCGGAAGTCGCGGGTTCGGTCGATGTGCTGCAAATCCCCGCGTTTCTTTGCCGCCAGACCGATCTTCTCGAAGCGGCCGCGCAGACGGGCCTCGCCGTCAACGTCAAGAAGGGACAATTCCTCGCGCCCTGGGACATGAAGAACGTCGTTGCGAAGATCGTCGATGCCGGCAATCCCAATGTCCTCGCGACGGAGCGTGGCGTCAGCTTCGGCTACAACACGCTGGTCAACGACATGCGCGCGATCCCCATCATGAAGGAGCAGTGCGCATGCCCCGTGGTGATCGACGCCACGCATTCGGTGCAGCAGCCCGGAGGGCAGGGCAACGCATCCGGTGGCGACCGCCGCATGGTGCCCTATATCGCGCGGGCGGCAGTTTCTCTCGGTGTCGGCGCCGTCTTCATCGAGACGCATGAAGACCCGGACAATGCGCCTTCCGATGGGCCGAACATGGTGAAGCTGACGGAACTGGAGGCACTGCTTGCCAATCTCCAGAAGTTCGACCGATTAGCCAAAGCAGCCTGACGCAGAACTGTCATGTGAAGCGATATAAAATTCACGAATGGACGAGATCGCTTCACAATTCAGCTTCGCCTCCCCGGAAGACGGTCCGATCCGTCGGGCCTTGATCCGGCTGGTCGAAAGGCTGACCGGACAACCCAAGCTTCTCGAAATCTATCTGGACAATCTGCTTCATCCGGTTCCCGGCGAGAGTTTCTTCGACGCTGCGCTGAGACGGCTTGGGCTGCAAGTCCAATACGACGCGGCGCAGCTCGCCGGTGTTCCGCAGACGGGGCCGCTCGTCTTCGTGTCGAATCATCCCTATGGCGTGCTCGATGGGCTGGTCGCCTGCGCGCTTGCGCATCGGGCCCGGCCGGACTTCAAGATACTCATCAATTCGATCCTGACGCGGCCACCCGAAATGGCGGCTTATTCGCTGCCGATCGATTTTCGCGACGTGCCGGAAGCCATCGAAACCAATCTGCGTACCCGTGCCGAAGCCCGTAGACATCTCGCCGAAGGCGGCGCGCTCCTGATTTTTCCGAGCGGCACGGTTTCGACGCGTATCTCGCTCTTCGGCGCCCCGCCAGCGGCCGATCCGGCCTGGAAACCTTTCGTCGCGCAACTCGTGCAACGGAGCGGTGCCGGTGTTGTGCCGTTCTATTTCGAGGGCGAGAACAGCTGGGCATTTCACGCGGCGAGCCACATGAGCCTGACCTTGCGTCTCGCGCTGCTCTTCAACGAAGTGCAGTCGCGCATCGGCAGCTCGATGTCGGTAAAGATTGGCGATCTTGTTTCGAGCGAGGCGCTTGAGCGGATCGGCGGGCGTTATGCCGTCGCGCAATATCTGCGTGCGCTCACCTATCGAACCGGGGGACGGGATACTCCCGGGCAGTTCGGGCCGCGCCTTGCGCGACGACTCGGGCTCGACCTACCGCCGGCAATAGACGCGCCGGATCGCTTCGAGAGGCTGCGTGCCGCTTATTGAAACTGCCCGACATCCGGTCTAGGCGGCGTTCGAGTTCTCGGCAGTCTGCTCGACGATGGCCGGCTGTTCAATGGTGGCCGGGAGAACGAGTGTGGCGACCGTGCCCCGGCCGCGCCTGCTCTTCAGCGAAAAATCGGCGCGCATCACAATTGCAAGCTCGCGTACCAGGGCGAGGCCGAGCCCCGTTCCATCGTAGCTCCGGTCGAGTCCGCTATCGGCTTGCCAGAACGGCTTGGTGGCGTTCTGCAATTCCTCTTCGCTCATGCCTATCCCCGTGTCGCGGACGCATAGGACGACGCTGCCATCCTGCCTATGTGCCACTTCGACCACGATGGAGCCGTTATGCGGCGTGAACTTCACCGCGTTCGTCAGAAGGTTGATGAGAATCTGCTTCAGTCGGCGTTCGTCGGTTTCGACCTGCGGAAGATTTGGCTCGGATTTGAATGCGAGCGAGACCCCACCGCGTTGAGCGCGCTCTCGCACGATGGAGATGCAATTATTGCAGACGCGATCCATGTCGACCGGTTGCACGACAAGATTTTTCTCGTCGAGCTGAATGCGCGAAAGATCAAGGATGTCGTTGACCAGCGACAGCAAGTGCTGACCTGCATCGAAGATGGTGTTCGTATATTCCTTGTACTTCTCGTTGTTGATCGGACCGAACATCTCCCGCGACATCATTTCCGAAAAACCGAGGATGGCATTGAGCGGCGTTCTGAGTTCGTGACTCATATTGGCCAGGAATTCGGTCTTTGCCTTGTTCTCCTGCTGGGCGGCCGAATAAAGTTTCGCCTGTGACAGGGCTTCGGCGAGCTTGTGCTCGCGTTCGTTGGCTTCCGATCGCATTTTTATAAGACGGCGATTGACCCGAACGCGCAGGTCCTGGGCGAGGAGGCCGATCACGATCGCCTGCGTATTCATGATCGAAAAATGCAGGATCTCGTGCTGTGTGTCGGCAATCGTCATGGCCAGATAGAGCCAGACGGCGAACGTCACCGCATAGGCAATGGCGAGGCGCCGGCGAGACAGAAAGAAGAGGCCGACGGCCACATAGACAAGCGCGAAGTTTGTCGACTGGTCGATATCCTGAACCATCCACATGTGGATGGCGGAGTTCGACAGGCCAAGCGCGAAGAGGGCAAAGGCGGCATGATAGGCATGATCTACCGTGATCCTGCCTGTACGCGCCGAAAATCCGATCGCGGCCGAGAGCAGACCGCTCGCGACGGCGATCAACGTCATCTGCATACCTATCGGCGGCGGCAGCAGAATGCCGTGCAGAACGGAAAAGAGCGCGAAGAGGCCGGACAGATACATCGAAACCGGGAATACCGACTCGAGCAGAATGGCGTCGAGCTCGTTGCCAACGAGGTCTTCGTCATCAGTCTGTCTACGAACGATATTTTCGAGCCACACCGCGCCTTACTCCCGCAGAACGGATAGTCATACATCCGTTCGATCCGATGATACGGGGCGCGTGTAAATCAAAACTTAACTAAAATTGCGGTTTCATTAACCGCGTCCGCGGTAAGGCGCGACACCTTGATCGGGCGCCCAGACACCTGCGGGAAGCTTTCCCGTCTGCCAGAATACATCGATGGGAATACCGCCGCGCGGATACCAGTAACCGCCGATGCGGAGCCAGCGCGGCGCGAGCAGCTTTGCCAGTCGTTTGCCGATCGCGACGGTGCAATCCTCGTGGAAGGCACCGTGATTGCGGAACGACTGCAGATAAAGCTTCAGCGATTTGGATTCGACGAGCCATTTTCCGGGCACATAATCGATGACGAGATGCGCGAAGTCCGGCTGGCCGGTGACTGGGCAGATCGACGTGAATTCCGGCACCGTGAAGCGGGCAACATAATTTGTATCCGCGTGCGGGTTTGCCACGCGCTCGAGTTCTGCCTTATCGGGCGAAGCGGGGATCGCCACATTCGCGCCGAGCTGCGTCAGCGGGCCTTTCGCTGGCGTCTTCCTGGTTATCCGGGTCATCGGGATTTCTCCGGTCCGTCGTAGATGCAGCCTTCGCGGCAGGATGCGCGGTGTATCTCGATACGGGCGAGTTCGGGCAGCGGTTTCTCGAGTTCGCGCCAGATCCAGGCGGCGATGCGTTCAAGCGTGGGAAGTTCGAGGCCTTCGATTTCATTCAACAGGCGGTGATCGAGCTTTTCACGGACGCGCATGAGTTCTCGTTCGACGTCTTCGAAATGGCGCACGAGGCCGGTGTCCGGCGCCGGCGTTCCGGCGAGCCAGACGACGACGCGGAACGAGTGGCCGTGCATGCGACGATTCGGATGCCCTTCTTCCGCATAAGGAAGAAAGTGCGCCGAGTCGAAGAAGAATTCCTTATAGATACGCATCACGGTATACCGATCATCTTGTGTGTCTGGAGCGATAGACGCCATTTCGGATGTGCGAGGCAGTAGTCGGTCGCCGCCCTGGTGTTTTCCGCGGCATCCGGACCATCCATCGGCTGCAGGAGGAAATGGCGGAAGGCGAGGGATTCGAAACGCTCCGGGCGAGCCTTCGCCTGTGGAAAGACGAGTTTGATCTCGTCGCCCGACATCTGCTTCAACGGTGCGTCGGCCTTGGGGCTGACGCAGATCCAGTCGAGACCTTCGGGGGCGGCGATGGTGCCGTTGGTTTCGACCGCGATTTCAAAGTCGCGCTCGTGCAACGCTGAGATCAATGCCGGGTCGAGCTGGAGCAGGGGCTCTCCGCCCGTGCAGACGACGAAGCGGTTTTCCCGTGTGCCGGTTTTCCATGTGCGTTCGACGGCGCTGGCGAGTGCTTCCGCATCGGCGAACTTGCCGCCGCCTTCGCCGTCGGTGCCGACGAAATCGGTATCGCAGAAGGTGCAGACGGCGCGGGCGCGATCTTCCTCGCGGCCGGTCCAGAGGTTGCAACCCGCGAAGCGGCAGAAGACGGCCGGTCGACCGGCGTTCGCGCCCTCGCCCTGCAATGTGTAGAAAATTTCCTTCACGGAATACATTGCGTCAGGTCCTCGCTGCGACCCAGGTCGCGTATCCGTTCGCGCGCAGCTCGCAGGCAGGACAGGTACCACAACCGTATCCCCACTCGTGGCGATGGGTGCGGTCGCCGCGGTAGCAGCTGTGCGTGTCTTCGAGAATTAGGTCGACGAGTGCTTGCCCGCCAAGTTTCTCCGCGAGAACCCACGTGGCCGCCTTGTCGAGCCACATCAAAGGCGTCTCGATGGTGAACTCGCGAGCCATGCCGAGGCTGATCGCGTGGCCTAGCGTTTGCAGCGTGTCGTTGCGGCAATCCGGATAGCCGGAGTAGTCGGTCTCGCACATGCCGCCGACGAGATGCGTCGCGCCGCGTCGATAGCCGAGCGCAGCGGCATAAGTCATGAAGAGAAGGTTGCGGCCGGGAACGAAGGTCGTCGGCAGACCGTTGTCGGCCATTTCAATGGCGACATCGCGGGTCAGAGCGGTCTCGCTGATATTGCCGAGTTCGCGAAGCGAGATCGTATGATCCGGCCCAAGGGCGGCTTCCCAGCCCGGAAACCGCGCGAGCTCCGCCCGCAGCCTCTCGCGGCAGGCCAGCTCGATCAGATGCGACTGACCGTAGTCGAAACCGACGGTTTCTACGGTTTCGAAACGGTCGAGCGCCCAGGCAAGGCAGGTCGTCGAGTCCTGCCCACCCGAGAAAAGCACAAGCGCCTTGCCGTTTTTTGCGTCCGACATCGAAATATCCGCTCCGTTTCCGGTGTTGAACAGGAGCCGGGCCCCGACGTCAAGCGCAGCAAAAAGCCGCTCCGGAGAAGACATCCGGAGCGGCCATGTTGAAGTGTCCGTCGTGGGACCGATCAGAACGAGTAGGAAACGCTCGCCGTGATGAAGTCCTTGTCGGATTCCGAATTGTACCAGCCGCCACCGAAGCTGTTGGTGTAGCTCAGCGAACCCTTGATGCGTGTCTGGTAGTCCGCAGAGACGCCAATCTCCGCCTCCTTCACGCCCTTGACGTAACCCGCCGTGATCGGACCGGGCGCATAGCCGAGGACGTCGTGCCGCCAGGCGATATAGGGGCTGAGTGTCAGTGGCAGGCCGACGGGGTTGGTGTAGTCGATCGATAGGATCATTCGATAACCTGCCGAGAAGCTCGTCGCGTATTGCGGATTCGTCTGTCCGTTGGTCAGCAGAGCCGCGGCATAGGGATTGCCAATTGCTCCGATGTTGCCGCCGCGCGACAACGGATAGTCGCCCGCGTCCGGCACATAAACGAAGCCTGCATTGACGATGAAGAGACCACCATCGGCATTCAGGAAGGACGGGATCGGATCGCTCGTGTTGAAGGTCGAGATCGTATTGAACTGACCCTGCCAGGTTTGCAGATCGATATGAGTAAGGGTTGACTGCCCGGGACCTGGCGAATAGCCGAGATCGCTGAACTTATCCGAGGCGCCGCCTGAGAGCGGCCCGCTGGCGCCCAAGCCATCGATCTGGGAGGCATTCATCTCCGAGTCGGGAAGCGCGAGCGGCATTTGTGGTGTGAAGCTCACTTCACCGGCGAATGCAACGTCTCCGACGGTTGTGCTGAAGCTCGCACCCAGCATGTCGATGCTGCTCGGGTAATCGAAGAAGTAGGTCGACTGGTTGGCGCCATATGCGAACGCCGCCTGCGCGCCGGTCGACGAAGCGCAGCTCAACCCGGTCTGACTGAATACGTCACCGCAAGCCTGAGAAAACGTCTGATTGCCGTTGGTGAAGCCGAGGAAGGGCAAGCGGCTGCTGTAGCGAACGTAATAGAGGCCGAGATCCGTGCCGTTTCCGAGATCCTCTGCGTAGTAGTGAGCAGCAACGCCAAACTGGTTCGAATTGCTTTGCCCCCTGTCGCCTGTGCGATCGAGCGCGATGGGTACTCCGCCGGTCAAAGCCGCAATGATTGTGGCCAAGGCGTTTCCGGGAGGGGCCGCGAGATCGGGATTATCCACGCCTGCTGCGGACAAGGCCGGCAGGGCGCCTTCGCCCACGATATCGTCAGTCGAGAAGAACGAACCGGCGGCCGGCAAATCGCTCTTTTCGTAGCGGAACTGCCAGAAAGCTTCGACGGTCAGCTTGTCGGTGACGGCGAAGGAGCCGTAAACCATCGGCATCGGCGTCATCGCGTCCTTCAGTTCCGAGCCGGGCTGTTGGAGAGCGTTCACGTCAAAAGTCTGAAAAGCGTTGATGCCGCCCGGAATGAGAAGGCTCTCACCCCAGTTCAAGGCCTGCTTGCCGACGCGAACCGTCGTCGAATGACCATCGACGTCCCACTTGCCGTAGAGGAAAGCATCGAGAACCTTCAGGCCACCCTGCATCTGATCGCGACCATCATGATTCAGATCGCGAAAACGCATGTCGTTGTTTGCATAGACGAGATCGTAGAAGGCCGTGGGGCGGACAAAGACGCCGTAATTCTGCCATTTGGCTTCGACGTCGACCGTTGCGCGAGCAAGGGCGCTGGTGAAGTCCCACTTGTCGAAGTTCAGGTTTCCGTTGTCTGAATTGATGCTTTGTTCATCACCGGTCGGCGTCTTGCAGCCACCGCTCACGGTATTGATGAACTGACACTCCCGGGCACTCGCCCGGATCGTCGTGCCAGCGGAGAGGGTCGTGTCGACCGACACGTCCACATCGCCGACTTTGAATTTTTCTGCGTAGGCCGGCGCAGCTCCGATCAGGGTTGCCGCAACGGCAGCGCCGAAAAATAGAGATTTCAGTGTAGCCCCTTTTGCCTGTTCTGTCGTGACAGGCGACGTTCCCGCCGATACTCTCATTTTGAGGGTTTCTCCCGCTTACTCAGATTCGGAGCCCCCCGTGGGATCCGAATAGACGGCAACCGGTTACTCGCAGGGAGAGCCGATCGCCGGTAGGTGGTGCCGACCCGGCACAGAGGAGGTGAGGGTCAGTCGTTCTTATTGATTAGGTAAAAAAAACCTAAGTCGAGAAACTTTATAAATAGGTCATACAAAGCTTCGCAAGAGGCTGATCTGCTGACGGGGAGGGAAGCGGGTTGAATACGAAGGAACTGTTGCTCAGTGTCCTCATGTCGGGACCGGCAACGGGCTACGACATCAAGAAGGTGCTTGAGAACGAGGTGTCGAACGTAATCGATGTCACGATCAGCAATATCTATCCGGCGCTGAACGAATTGGCGTCCGAGGGCCTGGTCAGCTGCGAGCGGGTGGAGCAGGAGAATCGGCCGAACAAGAAGGTTTACGAGATCACCGAAGCGGGAAAGTCGGTGTGTCTTCACACATTGATGACGGAGCCCGCCAAGCATAGGCTGCGCTCGGAATTCATGTTCATCCTCAGCTTTGCTCCATATTTGCCGGCGAGGCGCGTCCGCGAACTTCTCGATCAGCGTCTCGCCGAGATAGCAGGCACGGAAGCGACACTTCAGGCGATTGAAGGCAAAGATGGAACCTTCGGATATTCGCTGCCGGCGGGCCAGAAATTCTGTGTCGGTCTCGGCCGCGCGATGATCGAAGCGGAGCGGGCGTACATCGCGCAGAATCGCGAGTGGCTGCTAAATCGGACGCCAGAAGAATCGATTGCGCGGGAACTCACGTCGACATGATGGCGGCCGATGACTGATCGATCCGGCTCGCCCATTTTCTGAAGATCCCGTCCTTGTTCTTGACGGCGAGGAACGAACGCAGATTGCCGTCCTTATAGAGGCGCGTGTCCTTCGCGCCGCTTCCCAGGATCTCGTAGACCTCAGTGAAGCCGACGGCGAAAAGACCGTCGATGACGCCCCGATAGGTCGGCATGAATTCGAAGTGGGTCTCGCCTTCGGCGGTGTAGCCGATGTCCTTCGAGCAGATGAGATGGAAGCCCGAGAAAGGATGCTTCTGGCAAAGCGTATCAAGAATCAGGAACTCTTTCGTCGTCTCGAAGAGATCGGTCAATAGCTCCATCGGAAAGGTGACGTGATAAAGCAGTCCGCCGCAGAAGACGATATCCGCCTGCTCGCGCATGCCAAGATTGCGGACGTTGCCTTGCTCGAAACGAACGCCGTCGATCCGGTAGGCGTCGGCGAGGAAACGTGCCTGCGCCAGATTTTCGTTGCGCAGGTCGAGGCCGGTTACCGAACCGAAGCCGTGCTCCGCGAACTGTAGTGAAAAAACGCCGCAATGCGATGCGACATCGAGCACGGAAAGGTCCGTCTGCTGCCCGCCAGCGATCTCCGCGGCAAGGTCTACAAGCGCGTTGGCGCGATATCGATGAATATACCAGTCGAGTTCGTCCCGCCTGTTACGGGTGGAGACCGGCCCGAATTCAAGCTGATAATGCCATGGGCCGAGCGAGGCGATTTCCGCCGGAGTCGGGGGCACGATATCGGATCCGGCAAAACGGGTTTCATAGAGAAACGGGGTCGTTTCGGTGGGGACGATGATCTGCGGCAGAAGATATTCGATCGGATTGAAGTCGTTCGCTTCGGCCCACATGCAGAAAGCCGTGTAGCGGCTCGCCTGTTGCCGGGCGGCAAGGCCAGGCGAGTTCCTGTAAATTCGCCTGTGGTGGCCGTCGATCGGCGTATCCGTGACCAGCTTTATCGGCATTGTTTTCCCCCGGGGCCTAGGCGAAAACTAGAGAGGCCCCTGAAAGCTGTCAATTTGCGTCGGCGCACGATCGTGCGCCCTCTTTCGCTCGGCCGCTCTCTCCGATAGAAACGCGGTGTCTCGGCAGCTGGTGCGGTTTGCCGGGCGCCTTCCAACTGAAGCGGAGATTGAGACGCCATGTCTGCCATTATCGACATCATCGGCCGTGAAATTCTGGACAGCCGTGGCAATCCGACGGTCGAGGTCGATGTGCTTCTCGAAGACGGCTCACTCGGCCGCGCGGCCGTTCCATCCGGCGCTTCGACTGGCGCACACGAGGCGGTCGAACTGCGCGATGGCGGGGCGCGTTACAAGGGTAAGGGCGTTCGCAATGCGGTCGCGGCGGTCAATGGCGAAATTTACGACGCCGTCGGCGGCATGGATGCGGCCGAACAGATCGCCATCGATCGGGCGATGATCGAGCTCGACGGAACGCCGAACAAGTCGCGCCTTGGCGCCAATGCCATTCTCGGCGTGTCGCTGGCCATCGCCAAGGCGCAGGCGATCTCGCAAGGGCAGCCGCTCTTCCGTTATGTCGGCGGCCCGTCGGCGCGTATTCTCCCTGTGCCGATGATGAACATCGTCAATGGCGGTCAGCACGCGGACAATCCGATCGACATCCAGGAATTCATGATCATGCCGGTGGCCGGCGAAAACTTCGCCGACGGCCTGCGCATGGGCGCCGAAGTCTTTCATACGCTGAAGGGCGAACTGAAAGCGGCCGGTCACAACACGAATGTCGGCGACGAGGGCGGCTTTGCGCCGAACCTGGCTTCGACTGAGGATGCCATCGGTTTTGTCATGAAGGCGATCGAGAAGGCCGGCTACCGGCCCGGCGAGGATATCTACCTCGCGCTCGATGCGGCCTCGACGGAGTTCTACAAAGGCGGCGTCTACGATCTCGAAGGCGAGGGCAAGAAGCTCGAAGCCGGCGCGATGGTCGAGTATTGGAAGAACCTGGTGAACCGCTATCCGATCGTCTCGATCGAGGATGGCATGGCGGAAGACGACTGGCACGGCTGGAAGATGCTGACCGATGCGCTCGGCGACAAGGTGCAGCTTGTCGGCGACGATCTCTTCGTTACCAACAAGACGCGCCTCGCCGATGGCATCTCAAAGGGCGTCGCGAACTCGATTCTCGTGAAGGTCAACCAGATCGGTTCGCTGAGCGAGACGCTCGAATCCGTCGAGCTTGCGCACAAGGCAAGCTACACCGCGGTGATGTCGCATCGTTCGGGCGAGACGGAGGATTCGACCATCGCCGATCTCGCCGTCGCGACCAATTGCGGTCAGATCAAGACAGGCTCGCTGGCGCGCTCCGATCGGCTCGCCAAATACAACCAGCTCCTCCGCATCGAGGAACTGCTCGGACCGACGGCCGAATATGCGGGTCGCAGCATCCTGAAGCGTTGAGCGCCGCTCAACGCTTCCTGATCGCCTTCAGCATGAAATCGGAAAGCGCGACCGCCTGTTCCGTCAGGCTGTCGGTGTGATATTGCGCGACCATGATCGGGTTGTGAAATTTCAGCATGGCCGAGATCATGATAGCCGCCGTCTGGTCGATGTCGTCGATCTCGAATTCACCGGTGTCGACGCCGTCTCTCAGGATGGACGCAAAGATGTCGGTGAGCATCTTCTCGTGCCGGAAGACGATCGGCCAACGCTCGCTGGTCGCGGCAACGCAGGTCTCGTGCACCTCGCCATCGCGGGTGTAACGGTCCCGGTTGAATTCATGTACCCCGAGGACATATTCCCGCACACGCGCAGCGGCGCTGCCCGGCTGACGGGCGATGGCGCGCGCGTTGTCTTCCGCCATCGAGAGCCAGATTTCCGAGACCGCCTCGATCAACGCGGCCTTGGTTGGAAAGAAGCGATAGATGTTGGCCGGCGACATGCCGCAATGCTTCGCGACGTCCGCGACTGTCGTCTTGATATGGCCGTGTCGTTGTATCTGCGCTGACGCAGACGCGAGAATCCTGTCTCGCGTGTCCTCCATTACGCTCATGTCGCCATTCCTCCCCAGTAACGGCTGACGAAATTTATCATATCGCCAGTGCCCCACAAGCTAGGTGTTATTGACCTACTTTGTGGGGCGGTCTTCGCGCGGGTAGGCCGAGATGCATGACGCCTCCGTCAGGTTGATTGTTGACAAAAAACGATTATTATCAGTCAATAGTCGAAGAAAATTAGAACACACGCTCTAGTCTGAGTTGGAGAGGGAGGTTTCCGTCAATGAAAGTTTCAAGAGTCGCCATTGCGCTCGCCGTGTGCGCGCCGATGGCAGCGAATGCTGCCGTGCCCGATGGGCAGGCCAGTCGTCTGGGGAATGATCTGACGCCGATCGGCGCCGAAAAGGCGGGTGAGGGCGACATTCCGGCCTGGACCGGCGGTCTGACGACCGTGCCGAGCAATGTCAGCTACAAGGCCGGCGATCATCTTCCGGATCCGTTCAGCAGCGATCCGATCAAATACACGATCACCTCGGCCAATGCCGC
>CAISYL010000195.1 GCA_903889655.1 uncultured Alphaproteobacteria bacterium
GACACCGATGACGGCTCGGGCCTTCATCACATGGTCTATGAGGTCGTCGACAACTCGATCGACGAGGCGCTGGCCGGCTATTGCGACACGGTCTTCGTGCGCCTCAATCCCGACGGTTCCGTCACCGTCGCCGATAACGGCCGCGGCATCCCGACCGAGATCCACAAGGGCGAAGGCGTCTCGGCCGCCGAGGTCATCATGACCCAGCTCCATGCCGGCGGTAAGTTCGACCAGAATTCCTACAAGGTATCGGGCGGTCTCCACGGCGTCGGCATTTCCGTCGTCAACGCCCTGTCGGACTGGCTCGAAATGCGTATCTGGCGGCAGGGCAAGGAACACCGCATGCGTTTCGAGAATGGCGTACCGGTGGCGCCGCTCGCCGCGGTGGGCGATGCGGGCGTCGATGAAAACGGCAAGCTGCGCACCGGCACCGAGATTACCTTCCACCCGTCGTCGGAGACTTTCACGCATACCGAATTCGACTACGGCACGCTGGAACACCGTCTGCGCGAACTCGCCTTTCTCAATTCCGGCGTCAAGATCGCGCTCTCCGACATGCGCGGCGTCGAACCGAAGACTCTGCACCTGATGTATGAGGGCGGCCTTTCGGAATTCGTCCGCTTTCTCGACCGCATCAAGACGTCGCTTATCCCTGCGCCGATCTATCTCAAGGCCGAGCGCGACGGCATCACGGTCGAACTCGCCATGTGGTGGAACGACAGCTACCACGAGAACATGCTCTGCTTCACGAATAACATTCCGCAGCGCGACGGCGGCACGCATCTCGCGGGCTTCCGCGCCGCGCTGACGCGCGTCATCAACAATTACGCGAACGAGAGCGGCATCGCGAAGCGCGAAAAGGTGAGCCTCACGGGCGACGATGCGCGCGAAGGCCTGACCTGCGTCCTGTCGGTGAAAGTGCCCGATCCGAAATTCTCCTCGCAGACGAAGGACAAGCTTGTCTCGTCGGAAGTTCGCCCCGTCGTCGAAAGCCTCGTCAACGAAGCCCTGACGACCTGGCTCGAGGAGCATCCCGGCGATGCGAAGACCGTCGTCAACAAGGTTGTCGAGGCGGCAGCCGCGCGCGAAGCCGCCCGCAAGGCGCGGGAACTCACGCGGCGCAAGGGCGCCCTCGACATTTCGAGCCTGCCCGGCAAGCTCGCCGACTGTCAGGAACGCGACCCTGCAAAATCCGAACTCTTCATCGTCGAGGGCGATAGCGCCGGCGGTTCCGCCAAGCAGGCTCGCGCCCGCGCACATCAGGCGGTGCTCCCCCTGCGCGGCAAGATCCTGAACGTCGAGCGTGCGCGTTTCGACAAGATGCTCGGTTCGGCGGAAATCGGCACGCTGATCACCGCGCTCGGCACCGGCATCGGCCGCGACGATTTCAACATCGCCAAGCTCCGCTACCACAAGATCATCATCATGACCGACGCCGACGTCGACGGCGCCCATATCCGCACGCTGCTCCTCACCTTCTTCTACCGGCAGATGCCGGAAGTGATCGAGCATGGCCACCTCTATATCGCCCAGCCGCCGCTCTACAAGGTGCGGCGCGGTTCGTCCGAAACCTATCTGAAGAACGAGCGCGCGCTTGAAGACTACCTCGTCGCGACCGGTCTCGAGGACATGGTGCTGACGTTGCATGACGGTTCGCAGCGCTCCGGAGAGGATCTGCGCGAGATCGTCGAGAAGGCGCGCGCGATCCGCAGTGTGCTGAAGGGCCTGCCCGCGAAGTACCCGCATTTCATCGTCGAACAGGCGGCAATCGCCGGCGCGCTCAATCCCAAGGCGCTGGCCGAGCCTGAGCAGGCGAAGGAAGCCGCGGCCTATATCGGCCGCCGCCTCGATCTCCTGTCCGACGAGACCGAGCGCGGCTGGATCGGCGAAGTGACGATGGATGGCGGCCTTGCCTTCCACCGCGACGTTCGCGGAGTGCGAGAGGAAGTCATGATCGACGCGCCGTTGATCGACAGCGCCGACGCCCGCCGCCTCGATGCGCAGGCGGAACATATGCAGGAGATCTATATCAAGGCGGCGACGCTCCGCCGCAAGGACGACCTGCATGAAATCCGTTCGCCGTCGCAGCTGCTCGATGCTGTTTTCGCGGCAGGTTCCAAGGGTATCGCGATGCAGCGCTACAAGGGTCTCGGCGAGATGAACCCCGAGCAGCTCTGGGAAACGACCCTCGACAAGGAGGCCCGTTCGCTCCTCCAGGTGAAGATCCGCGAACTCGACGAGGCCGACGATCTCTTCGTCAAGCTGATGGGCGATGTCGTCGAACCGCGCCGCGACTTCATCCGCGAAAACGCGCTGAACGTCGCGAACCTCGATATCTGAGGTTCAGAACGGCATCGACGAAAGGCCCTTGAGGGCGAGGTCGCAGATCAACGCGACCAGATGCTCGGCATGGTCGGCGTCGGTCGGCACGGGCATCAGCCCGAGCCGGACCCGCTCGGCGAGCCCGCGGAAGATCAGGCATTGCCCGACGAGCCAGAGCGCCGTCGCGGCGAGATCGGCCGGCGCGGTTTCGGCCGAGAGGAATTCCCGCACCACGTCTTTGGCGCGGTCGAGATGCGGCTTGATCTCCGTCTCCTCGATATGGTCGAGCGCGCCCGTGGGCGAAAGCATCTCCCAGGCGAGAAGCCGCATGTGCTGCGCGCTGCTGCCATCCTCGATCGCCTTGGGAATGAGGCTGCGGATGAAGGAGCGCAGCTTGTCCTCGCGGGTCGTGGCGCCCGCCCCGTCGACGCCGACATCCTCTGTGTCGATCGCCTTGCGGAACGAATGGCTCAGCACCTCGCGATAAAGATCGTCCTTGCTGCGGAAGTAATAATTGATGGAAGCGAGGTTCGTATGGGCCCGCGCGGCGATGTCGCGCACGGTCGCGTTATGGAACCCTCTCTCGGCAAAAAGTCCGCGGGCCGCTTCCAGCAACCGCTCTTTCGTATTCTGCGCCACGCCTTCAATCCCCGAACAGCCGTTTGAAACACCCCTGTGTGCGATTTGCATCGTGCCACTCCGGGTAAACGGCATGGGGCCGGAACTCCGTCGTTCCCGGGGGGAACGGCGTTCCTCGTTCTGATGAGGTCAACACGATGCAAGTATCAGGAACTTCAAGCAGTTCCTATCTGCAGCAGCTCCAGCAGATGCTCTTCAACAAGGCCGATACCAACACCGACGGCTCGATTTCGCTCTCCGAATTCGAGTCGACCGGGTCGGCAAGTTCTTCCGGGTCGGCAAGTTCTGCCGACACGACGAAGCAGGCCCAGCTCTTCAAGACCATCGACAGCAATGGCGATGGCCAGTTGAGCGATGCGGAGTTCAGCTCCTATTTCAGCAAGCTGAGCCCCGACACGACGGCCTCCCTCCTTCAGGTCCAGCAGCAGGATGGGACCGATCCTTCGGCCGACTTCCTTTCCAGGGCCGATACGAATGGCGATGGCTCGCTCTCGCTGGCGGAATTCGCCGCCGCGGGTCCGGATGGCACTTCGTCCACCGGTGCCTCCGACAAGGCAAAGGAAATGTTCGCCAAGCTCGATACGAATGGCGACGGCCAGCTGAGCCAGAGCGAACTCAGCGCGGGTGCAAAGGCCCATCACGGCGGCGGGCACATGCATGCGTCGTCGGGTTCGTCGAGTTCGTCGGACACGTCGAGTTCGGATGGCGATCAGTCGCTTGCCGATCTCCTCTCCGGTTCGACGGACAGCAGCACCAGCCCGACCTCGCTTGCCGACGTGCTGGCGGCGGCTTCGAACGACAGCAGCACGGCCTCGTCTGCATCGAGCGTATCCGCCGACTTCGCCAAGCAGCTGCAGGCCTACATGCAGCAGATGATGTCGGGCTATGCGGACCAGGCCAAATCGAACACCGCGAGTCTGCTCGCCTGATTCTGCTTACTCCAGACGGGCGGAAGGACAGGAAGTCCTTCCCGCTCCTCCTTCATGACCTGTCCAGGCGCCGCACGGCTCCCCGGCTTCCGGGCCTTTCTCGACGCGGTCCGCCCTATTTCGACCCGGATTGCCGGTTAAATCGGGCATGAAAGCACCGGTTTGGCTGAGGCACCTGTCGCTGCTAACTTGGGCGTCCCTGATTCACCGGCACTTTCCGGCGGGCCGGACTGGCCAGGGGAACTGATCCGCAAGGCGTATATGTCATCGGGAAAAGGCAGGCGCGGCCAGGGTGGTCGGGGGGATGATGGCGACGACTGGGTAACGCGCCGCGTCCCCGGTCTCGGCCCCGTGCGCATTGGTGTCGATGCCAATAGTGGCCGCAAACCGCCGCCGCGAACCGCGCCGAAATCCGGCAAGGCTGGAAAATCCGACAAGCCGAAGGCCGCGAAGAAGAAGCCGGGCAAAGGCATCGTGCTGCGCGCCGACGCACGCATGCGCTCCGCTCCCCCTTCCTCGTCTTTCGAGCATGAGGAACGTCGCCGCCCGCGCGCCGAACGCAAAGGCTCCTCCGCCGCCGGCGGTTTCTTCAGTGGCTTCTTTTACTGGACGCTGGTCGCCGGTCTCTGGTTCGCCATCGGCATCGGCGGCCTTCTCTTCTACTACGCGATGTCGCTTCCGGATACGTCGGGCCTCTATGACGTCGCGCATACGCCGTCGCTCTCGATCCTCGCCTCCGATGGTGAGGCGCTGAGCCATCGCGGCGATCTGCTTGGCGGCCGCGTCGCGCTCGCCGACATTCCGAGCTATGTGCCCGAGGCCGTTGTCGCGACCGAGGATCAGCGTTTCTACTGGCATTTCGGCGTCGACCCGATCGGCCTCGCCCGCGCCGCCTATCAGAATTTCCGCGCCGGCGGCATCGTTCAGGGTGGCTCGACCATCACGCAGCAGTTGGCGAAAAACGTCTTCCTGAAGCCGGACCGGACCTTTCACCGCAAGGTCCAGGAAATGCTGCTCGCGATCTGGCTCGAGGCGCGCTACTCGAAAGAGCAAATCCTCACGCTCTATCTCAACCGGGTCTATTTCGGCGGCGGCGCCTACGGCGTCGAAGGTGCATCGGAGCGCTACTTCAAGAAAAGCGCACACGACCTGACGCTGCCGGAAGCGGCCATGCTCGCCGGCCTCCTCAAGGCGCCGTCGCATTATTCGCCGACCAACGATCTTGCGATCGCGCGCAGCCGCGCCTCCGTCGTGCTCGATAACATGGTGCGCGCGGGATATATCACCGTGGCGCAGGCTAACGATGCGAATGCTCATCCAGCCTCTCTCGAAGGTTATTCCGCTTCGGGCTCCATCAACTATTTCGTCGACTGGGTCGCCGACGTGCTGCCCGGTTTTGCCGGTGAGCCGAACACCGACCTCATCGTTCGCACCACCATCGATCCGAACATGCAGCGCGTGGCGGAGGAGATCGTGGCGAAAGCCATGGCGGAGGAAGGACCGAAGGTCGGCGCTTCGCAGGTGGCTCTCGTCGCCATGACGCCGGACGGTTCCGTGCGGGCGATGGTCGGCGGACGCTCCTACGCGCAGAGCCAGTTCAATCGCGCGGTGCAGGCATTGCGCCAGCCGGGCTCCGCCTTCAAGCCCTTCGTCTATCTGACCGCGATGGAGCATGGCCTCACACCCGAAACCGTGCGTGTCGACCGGCCGGTGAACTACGGCGGCTGGGCACCGTCGAATTATCTTGCCCGCTACGACGGGCCGATGACGCTCCGCCATGCGCTGGCGGAATCGATCAACACGGTCGCGGTACAGGTGGCTCAGGAAGTCGGTGTCGCCAACGTTATCCGCACCGCGCATCGTCTCGGCATTCAGGAAACGCTGCCGCGCAACCTCTCGCTCGCCCTCGGCACTTGCGACGTCAATCTGCTCGAGCTGACGGCTGCCTATGCCGCCTTCGCCAATGGCGGTTATGGCGTCATTCCGCACGGGATCGACGAAGTCCACACCCGCGATGGCGACCAGCTTTATCAGCGCTCGGGCTCGGGTCTCGGTACGGTCATGAGCCCGCAGGCGCTTGGCGAGATGAACTACATGCTGAAAGCCGTCGTGCTCGAAGGCACCGGTCGCAAGGCGGCGCTTCCGGATCGACCCTCCGCCGGCAAGACGGGCACGACGCAAGACTACCGCGACGCCTGGTTCGTCGGCTTCACGCATGACCTCGTCGTCGGCGTCTGGATTGGCAACGATAATCGCACGCCGATGAAGAAGGTGACCGGCGGCACGCTGCCGGCCACCATCTGGCACGATTTCATGGTCCGGACACAGACGGGCGTACCGGTCGCCGACCTTCCCGGCACCTACCCGCCGCAATCGGCCGTCGCCGCCGCTTCATCGCCTGCGGCACCTGCGGCCGCCGACAATGATGAAAACCGAAAGCGCGACTGGGAAGAGCCGGGCTTCTTCGAGCGCCTCTTCGGGACCTCGCGCAGCGATCCGCCCTCGGCGCTCGCGCCCGGCCATCCGGGCGACTGACCGCTATTCCGGTTTGCGCAAACCCGGTGTAGGGTCCCGCCAGCCGGAATTCATATCTGCAGGAAAATCATGATCGAAGCTGTCATCTGGGACTTCGGCGGCGTCCTGACGTCGAGCCCCTTCGAAGCCTTCAACCGCTATGAGGCCGAGCGCGGGCTGCCGCATAATTTCATCCGCGGCATCAACGCCACCAATCCCGACACCAATGCCTGGGCGCTCTTCGAGCGCAGCGAATGTTCGCTCGACGAATTCGACGAGCTCTTTGCGAAGGAATCCGAGGCCAAAGGCGCGCTGGTGCGCGGCCGCGACGTGGTCGAGCTTCTCTCCGGCGATATCCGCCCCGAAATGGTCGAGGCACTCAGGCTCTGCAAGGCGCGCGTCCCCGTCGGTTGCATCACAAACAATGTTTCGGCGGGTTCAGGCGCCGGCATGGCGCGCAGCGAGGCCAAGGCTGCGATGGTCGGAGAAATCATGTCGCTCTTCGATCATGTGATCGAAAGCTCGAAGGTCGGTATTCGGAAACCCGATCCGCGCATCTACGCGATGGCTTGCGAAGCACTTGGCGTCACGCCCGGCGGCTCGGTCTATCTCGACGATCTCGGTATCAACCTGAAGCCGGCGGCGGCACTCGGCATGAAGACGATCAAGGTTCTGAATGCGGAACAGGCGCTGGCCGATCTCGAAACCGCGGTGGGGTTTCCCGTCCGTCAGGCGTAACTGCCGATCCGCCTGTCGGCGCTGTCACTCTGCCTGTCGTAACCGAAAGTCTCGAAATCCGTCGCATAAAGCGCGCGGATCTTGCGCAACTGATCCGGTCTCACATGTAAGTCGCCGCGTGCGCTGTTGCTGCTGCGATTGTACGGCAGCATGCGCCTCGTCTTTTCGACGAGCGACATGATGCCAGCTCGCGAAAACAGCCTGGCGACGTC
>CAISYL010000196.1 GCA_903889655.1 uncultured Alphaproteobacteria bacterium
CCGCCGGCGCCCGTCGCCGCGCCCATTCGTGGGATGGGCGAACTCTTTCCGATCCATCGTATCTTTTGCGTCGGACGGAATTATGCGGCCCATGCGCGCGAAATGGGCGTGGAGCCCGACCGCGAGGCGCCATTCTATTTCAACAAGTCGGCGTATCATTATGTCGCCTCGGGCGTCACCACGCCTTATGCGCCCGAGACATCGAACTATCAATACGAGATGGAGCTTGTCGTCGCGATCGGGAAGGGCGGCTTCCGCATCACCGCCGACGCAGCGCTTGGTCACGTCTTTGGCTATGCCTGTGGCCTCGACATGACGCGGCGCGACCTGCAATTCGCGATGCGCGAGAAGCAGCGGCCCTGGGACATCGGCAAGGATTTCGAGAATGCCGCCGTGCTGTCCGACATCGTGCCGGCGAGCGTCATCGGCCATCCGTCGAAGGGCCGCGTCGAATTGAAACTCAACGGCGAGCTGAAGCAGGCGGGCGATCTCTCCGATCTCATTCATCCTGTCCCGGCGCTCATCGCACATCTTTCGCGCTACTATCACCTGCAGCCCGGCGATATCATCTACACAGGAACACCCGAAGGCGTCGGGCCGGTGAAGCCGGGCGACCGCCTCGAAGGCATGGTCGAAGGCGTGGGGGACATCGCGCTTACCATCGGGCCTGCGGAATAGAATAACCGGCGGGGAGGCCGGGCCTCATGGATTTTTCGCTCTCGGCGGACCAGCAGCAGATCCGCGACGCGATCTTCAAGCTCTGCGAGCCCTTCGACGACGATTACTGGCTGAAGAAGGACAAGGCGGGCGGCTTCCCCGAAGAGTTCTACCGGGCCGTCGCCGATCAGGGCTGGCTCGGCATCGCGATGCCGGAGGCAGTCGGCGGCGCAGGCCTCGGCATCACCGAAGCCGCACTGATGATGCAGGCGATCTCGGAATCGGGCGGCGGCATGAGCGGCGCGTCGGCCGTGCATCTCAATATTTTCGGCCTCAATCCCGTCGTCATTTTCGGCACAGACGAACAGAAGTCCCGCATGTTGCCGCCGCTCATCCGCGGCGAGGACAAGGCCTGCTTCGCCGTGACCGAGCCCGATGCCGGCCTCAACACGACGGGCCTCAAGACCTTCGCCGAGCGCAAGGGCGACAAATATGTCGTGCGCGGCCAGAAGATCTGGATCACGACGGCGCAGGTCGCCTCGAAGATGCTGCTCCTCGCGCGCACCACGCCCTACGATCAGCTGAAGAAAAAGACCGACGGCCTCAGCCTCTTCTATACGGATTTCGACTGCTCGAAGGTCGAGGTCCGCGAAATCCCGAAGATGGGCCGCTCGGCGGTCGACTCCAACATGCTCTTTTTCGACGGGATGGAAATTCCTGTCGAGAACCGCATCGGCGAGGAGGGGAAGGGCTTCCAGCAGATCCTGCACGGGCTCAACCCCGAGCGCATTCTGATCGCGGCGGAAGCGATCGGCCTTGGCCGCGCGGCGCTGCGCAAGGCGTCGGCCTATGCGCGCGAGCGTGTCGTCTTCGGCCGGCCCATCGGCCAGAACCAGGGTATCCAGCATCCGCTGGCGAAATGCTGGGCGGAACTCGAAGCCGCGAACCTGATGACCTTCAAGGCGGCCTCGCTCTACGACAAGGGCGAGGATTGCGGCGCGGAGGCGAACGCCGCGAAATATCTCGCCGCCGAAGCGGCCTTCCATGCCTGCGAGACGGCGATCCTGACGCATGGCGGCATGGGTTATGCGAAGGAATATCATGTCGAGCGCTACATGCGCGAAAGCTGGATCCCGCGCATCGCGCCGGTCAGCATGCAGCTCATCCTGAGCTTCATCGCGGAGAAGGTCCTCGGGCAGCCAAAGTCCTACTGACTTCCCCATACGGGCTTCGGCGGCGTCCGCGCGGCGAGCAGCGCGCGCACGGCGGGGCCCACATCCTTCGGCTGCCAGCGCCTGCCGATATCCTTGCCCGGTCCGTCGCGCCAGCCTTCCGACAGCATGATCGTGCCGCCCTTCAACTCGAAGACCTGGCCGGTCACGTCTTTCGAGTCCGCGCTGGCGAGCCAGACGATTGCGGGCGCGATATTTGCCGGATCGTTGACGTCGAAGCCCGTTTCGGGCGCCTTCATCGCATCGGCAAAGGCCGTTTCCGTCATGCGCGTGCGGGCGGCGGGGGCGAGTGCATTTGCAGTGATGCCGTAGCGCGCGAGCTCGGCGGCCTGCACCAGCGTCAGCGAGGCGATGCCGCCCTTCGCCGCCGAATAGGCGCTTTGGCCGACGCTGCCCTGAAGTCCGGCGCCGGACGAGGTGTTGATGATCCGCGCGTCGACGGGCTTCCCCTGCTTCTGCTGACCGCGCCAATACTGGCAGGCCCAGCTCGAGACGCAGAAATGGCCGCGCAGATGGACGCGGATGACGGCGTCCCATTCGTCCGGCGTGCAGGAGACGAACATGCGGTCGCGCACGAAGCCCGCATTGTTGACGACGGCATGAAGATCGCCGAAGGCGGCGACCGCCGCATCGATAATGCCTTTTGCCGCATCGAAATCGGCGACGTCGTCGTAATTGGCGACGGCCTCGCCGCCCCTCGACTTGATGACGTCGACGACTTCCTGCGCCGGCCGTTCGCCCGTTCCCGTCTCGCCATGTGTTCCGACGCCGAGATCGTTGACGACGACCTTCGCGCCCTCGGCGGCGAGCGCCAGCGCATATTCGCGCCCCAGGCCTCGCCCCGCGCCCGTCACGACGACGACGCGTCCCTCGCAGATGCCTGCCATCTTCAGATCCTCAGAGTCGTTCGATGATGGTGACGTTGGCCTGTCCGCCGCCCTCGCACATGGTCTGGAGCGCGTAGCGGCCCTTGCGCTTTTCGAGCTCGTTCAGCATCGTCGTCATGATGCGCGCGCCGGTGGCGCCGAGCGGATGGCCGAGCGCAATGGCGCCGCCATTGACGTTGACCTTGTCGCGCGGAAGCCCGAGTTCCTTCATCCAGGCGAGCACGACGGAGGCGAAGGCCTCGTTGCATTCGAAGAGGTCGATATCCTCGATACGGAGACCGGTCTTTTTCAGCGCATGCAGCGTCGCGGGGATCGGCGCGGTCAGCATCCAGACCGGATCGTCGGCCCTGACCGACATGTGATGAATGCGCGCGCGGGGCTTCAGCCCATGATCCTTCACGGCCCGTTCCGATGCGATGAGCAGCGCCGCTGCGCCGTCCGCCGTCTGGCTCGACACCGCCGCCGTGATGCGCCCGCCGGGTTGCAATGGCTGCAGCGCCGCCATCTTTTCGAGCGAAGTCTGGCGCGGCGTCTCGTCTTTCGTGACGTCGCCAACCGGCACGATCTCGTTGTCGAACTTGCCGGCCTCCGCGGCCGCGAGGGCGCGTTCATGGCTCGTCAACGCGAAGGCTTCCATGTCCTCGCGGCTGATCTGCCACTTCTCGGCGATCATCTCGGCGGAGTTGAACTGGCTGACCTCTCCGTCGCCATAGCGCTTCAGCCAGCCGGGCGACGTCGTGAACGGGTTCGGAAAGCCGTAGGGCTGGCCCGCATACATCGCCGCCGAAATCGGGATGGCATTCATGTTCTGGACGCCGCCCGCGACGACGAGATCCTGCGTCCCGCTCATCACGCCCTGCGCGGCGAAATGCACCGCCTGTTGCGCCGAGCCGCATTGCCGGTCGACCGTCGTGCCGGGCACATGCTGCGGCAGGCCGGCAACGAGCCAGCAGGTGCGGGCAATGTCGCCGGCCTGCGAACCCACCGTGTCGCAGCAGCCATAGACCACATCGTCGACCGCATTGGGATCGACGCCGGTGCGCGCCATCAGCGCCGCGATGGGGGCCGCGCCGAGATCGGCGGAGTGCACGGCGGCGAGCCCGCCCTTCTTGCGACCGACCGGCGTTCGCACCGCGTCGACGATATAGGCTTCAGGCATTCGCGGACTCCCGGATGAATGTGTGATCGGGACCGAGCGGCCCCTCGAAGATGCGTTGCGCAACGCGTGCGCGATGAAAGGCCGGCGTGCCCCAGGTATGGGTGAGCGCAAGCGAGCGCTTCAGGAAGAAATGCACATCGACTTCCCATGAATAGCCCATGGCGCCGTGAACCTGCACGGCGGTGCGCGCCGCGAGGTCGGCGGCTTCGCTCGCCGCGAGCTTCGCCTGCGAGATGCGCGGGGAGGCATAAGCGCTGCGTGCGGAAAGTTCGGCGGCGGCCGCATGAACCACAGGCTTTGCGAATTCAATCTTCACCTGGACGGTCGAGAGCAGATGCTTGATCGCCTGCGTGGATCCGATGGGCTTGCCGAATTGCTGACGCTCCTTCGCATAATCCGTCGCGAGATCGACCGCGCGCTGCGCGAGGCCGAGACATTGCGCGGCTGCGAAGAGAGCGCCGCGATCGAGCGTTCGGGTCCAGAGCACGTCACCTTCCGCGGCGGGTGCGATCCGCGTTGTGGAGGTCGGCGCCCATTCGACACGGAAGAGGCGGCGGAAGGGGTCGATGCTTTCCTGCCGCACGAGCCCGACATTGCGCGTCTCGACGAGATGGACCTCGCCCCGATGCGCGAGCAGCAGAGCCTCGGCGGTGTCGGCCTCGGAAACAAAGGGGTTGGCCGGATGCCCGACGGCAATCGTGGCCTCGCCGCTCGTGGTGCGTCCGAGAAGCGAAGTCTCGCCGCCCGCTTCGACGAGGAGAGGGAGCGCGACACCCGCATGTTCGACCAGCGGTTCGGGCAGAGCCGTGTAGCCGCAGGCTTCCGCGATCAGAACGAAATCCGTCTCCGCGAGACCCAGTCCGCCCGATGCCTCCAGCGCGAGCACGCCGGGCAATCCCATCCCGCAAATCTTCGCCCAGCGCACATCGTCCCGGGCGACGCCCGATTTCATCTGATGGCGCATGGCGGCGGACGAGCATTCCGTCACCAGCATGTCGCGCGCGACCTCCGCCATCATCCGCTGCTCGTCCGAGAAGGTGAAATCCATCGCTTCACCCTTTCGGCAGGCCGAGCATCCGCTCGGCGATGATGTTGCGCTGAACTTCGTTGGTGCCGGCATAGATCGGCCCGGCCAGAGAGAAGAGATAACCGCCGAGCCAGCCGTCGACGTCGCCGGCATCGGGCGCCGTGTCGAGCAATTCGGCGCGGGGCCCGAGGATCGCGAGCGCGGTGCGATGGAGCGCGATGTCCATCTCCGACCAGAAGATCTTGTTGGTGCTGGCCTCGGGGCCGATCTTGCCGCCCGCCATCAGCCGGCTCGCGGTCGCATAGATCGAGAGCGCATAGGCCTCCGAATCCATCCAGGCCTGCATCACGGCGGCCTTGACCGTCGGATCGACCTCATTCTCGTGGCGGCGATAGAGCTGGACGAGTTTCTGCGCCGCGACCTGATAACGGGCGGGGCTCCGCAGCATCAGCCCGCGCTCGAAGCCCGCCGTCGCCATGCAGATGGCCCAGCCTTGGCCTTCCTCGCCGAGGCGGTTTTCCACCGGAATGCGGGCGCCTTCGAGGAAGATTTCAGCAAAACCCGTTTCGCCGTCGATCTGCGGGATGGCTTGAACGCGAACGCCCTCTGCCGAAAGCGGGAAGAGGATCAGCGACAATCCTTTGTGCCGCTCCGACGCCGGGTCGGTGCGGAAGAGGCCGAAGGCCCAGTCGGCGAAGACCGCGCGCGACGACCAGATCTTGTGACCGTTGAGAACGTAATGATCGCCGTCGAGCGTCGCGCTGGCGCGAACGCCGGCAAGGTCGCTGCCCGCCTGCGGCTCGGACCAGGCCTGCGCCCAGATGTCGTCGCCCGCCGCCATGCGCGGCAGGAAGCGTGCCTTCTGTTCGGCCGAGCCGAATTCCATCATGGTCGGCGCGAGCAGGAAAATGCCGTTCTGGTTGACGCGCAGCGGCGCGCCCGCGCGGTAATATTCCTCCTCGAAGATCAGCCACTGGATCAAGTCGAGGGCGCGGCCGCCATAGGCCTCGGGCCATGTCACCATGCCCCAGCGGCCGCTGTTGAGCGTACGTTCCCATTGGCGATGCGCCTCGAAACCTTCCCGCGAGGCGTCGAAGGAGGGAAGGGGCTTTGCCGGGACATGCGCTTCCATCCAGCCGCGTACCTCGCGGCGGAAAGCCTCCTGCTCCGGTGTGTAGGTGAGTTTCACGACAGCCTCAGAACTTCGCGGTGGATTTGGTCTCGACGAAGGCGTCGCGCGCTTTCTGCGAGTCCTCGTTCATGTACATTTCGAGCGTGAAGCCCTGCTCGAAGCGGTAGCCGCGATCGACGTCGCGCGCCTCGAGGCCGTTGAGCGCCTGCTTGGCGAGCACGAGAGCCATGCGGCTTTTCGAGGCGATGACGCCGGCAAAGGCGCGTGCCTCATCGAGGAGTGCCGCGCGCGGCACGAGCTTCTCGACACCGCCGAGCCGCCCAGCGTCCACCGCAGA
>CAISYL010000197.1 GCA_903889655.1 uncultured Alphaproteobacteria bacterium
CCACATCGCGCCCTACAATTCCGTCTACAAGGCGACGCGGCTTTTCGGCGGCCCGGTAAAATTCATCATCGCCGGCTCCGGCCACATCGCCGGCGTCATCAATCCGCCGTCGGCCCAGAAGGACCAGTACTGGACCAATGACGATCGGCCCGCGACGCCCGACGACTGGCTCGCCGGCGCGACGGAACATCCGGGCTCATGGTGGCCGGACTGGGAAGTCTGGATCAGGGCGAATGCCGGCCCGCTCGTTCCGGGGCGCAAGCCCGGCGACGGCAAACTGCCGGTGCTCGAGGATGCGCCGGGGTCTTACGTCATGGTGAAGTCGGACGATTGATGTCCACTTTTCACGCAACCCCCTTCTCGTAAAACCCCTCTAGGGTTCTCCGGCCCGCGCAGCTACTCTCCGTCGCAAATCTGACACGTCGGCGCCGGAGATCATCCTGTCCCTTTCCATCACGCTCCTCGTTCTCCTCGCCGCGCTGTTGCATGCCGTCTGGAACGCGCTCCTCAAATCGAACGAGGACCGGCTGTCGATGATGGCTTTCGTTGCCGGCAGCGGCAGCCTGATGATGCTCCCGCTCCTGCCCTTCACGCCCGTGCCGAGCTGGGACGTCTGGAAGATCATCTTCATCTCCCTGGCGCTGCACACCGGCTACAAGGTCTTCCTCATCAAAGCCTATCAGCATGGCGATTTCGGCCAGGTCTATCCGCTGGCCCGCGGCTTCGCGCCCGCCATCGTGACCCTGGTCGGCTTCCTCTTTCTGAAGGAGGATCTGCCGATCACGGCGACGATCGGCATCGTTCTCATTCTCGCGGGTGTCGTCAGCCTCGCCTGGCGCTCGAAAAACGGTACGCAGGCCCCGACCAATCCGCATGCGATCTTCTACGCACTCGGTACCTCCCTCTTCATCGCCAGCTATACGTTGAATGACGGCCTTGGCGGCCGCACTGCGCCGACCGCAACCGACTACGTGATCTGGCTCTTCGCGCTCGACGGTGTCTCGATCGTCCTCATCGCACTCTGGCGGCGCGGCCCGGTCCTGCTCCGGCCGCAGCGCAAATGGCTTCACGGCGCCGTCGGCGGCGCGGCCTCCACCGCCGCCTACTGGATCGTCATCTGGGCAATGTCGGTCACGCCGCTCGGCCCCGTCGCGGCCTTGCGCGAAACCAGCGTCGTCTTCGGCGCATTGATCTCGGGCTTCATCCTCAAGGAAGGTCTCGGATGGCGCGCCGTCATCGCGGCCGCGACCGTCGCCGCCGGTGTCGTCCTGCTGAAGATGTAGTTCGGGATATAGCGGTTCAAGTGGGGAGGAGCGTCACGCTCGTCAAGAGGCGCGACGTCATCGTTCCGCATGCGGAAAAATCAGCCGGACTTATCCCCGCCTAGAGCGTCTCATCCTCGAAGAGCCCCGTCGGCAACCCGTCGATGCTGAGCATGTTCTTCTCGCGGCGATAGGCGTCGAGGCCAGCCTCGCCCTTCGATTCCGCCCATCGCGTCAATCCGGGGCGTTCCTCCACATAATCGAAATGCGGAACGGCATATCCGCAGGATGTCTGCACCAGATCGATGTCGAGCATGACCATCTGCCGCGCGCCCGCGGGCTCTCGACCGCCGAATTCCGCCGCGAGCAACTCGGCATAGGCTTCGCTGCCGCGCGGAACAACGTGCCCGCGGCCGTAAAGACGCAGGATCATCGGCGCGCCTTCGAAGGCACAGAACATGATCGTCAGCCGGCCATCCGCCTTCAGATGCGCTGCTGTTTCGCTGCCGCTGCCCGTATGGTCGAGATAGACGACGCCGTTCGGCCCCAGCACGCGAAGCGCGTCGAGCCCCTTCGGCGAGACATTCACGCGACTGTCGGCTGTGGCCGAAGCCACGAAGAAGACATGCTGTCGCTCGATGAAATCACGTTGCGCCGGTTCGATGGACGCGAACTGCTTCGCCATGAAACTACGCCTCCAGATTGACGCCGAGTCCTTCGTCGAGACCGAGCATGATGTTCAGGCATTGAACCGCCTGCGCCGAAGCTCCCTTGCCGAGATTGTCGAGCAAGGCGACGAGGCGTACCTGCTTCCTGAGTTCGTTGCCGAAGACGAAGAGTTTCAGCTCGTTGGTGCCGTTGAGGCCCTCCGGATCGAGCGTCTTCAGCGCGGCCGCCTCGTCGAGCGTCGCGACGGAAACGAAACGTTCCCCGGAATAGGAATCCGCGATCGCCTCATAGACATGCGACACCGTCGCGCCGCCGGGCAAGGCCCAGAGCTGCAGCGGCACCTCGACGATCATGCCTTGTGCGTAGCGGCCGACCGCCGGCGCGAAGAGCGGCCGGTGTTTCAACTCGCCGTTCACGCGGATTTCCTCGACATGCTTGTGCTCAAGACCCATCGCGTAGATGCGGTATGGCACATGCGTGTAGTCCGGTGCGCTTTCATCTTCAAACTCGGCGATCATCTGCTTGCCGCCACCCGAATAGCCGGAGATCGCGTTGATGGTCACCGGCCAATCGGCGGGAAGGATGTCCGCGCGTACCAGCGGCTTGATCAGCGAGATCGCGCCGGTGGGGTAGCAGCCGGGATTGGTGACGCGCTTTGCGCCGGAGATCACCTGCCGCTGCCTGTCGGTCATTTCCGGCAGACCGTAGGTCCAGCCCGGCGAGGTGCGGTGCGCGCTCGATGCGTCGATCACGCGAACGGCGGGATTCTCGATCAGCGCCACTGCTTCCTTCGCCGCTTCGTCGGGCAGGCAGAGGATCACGATATCGGCCGAATTGAGCGCGTCTTTCCGCGCGGCGGCGTCCTTGCGCTTGTCGTCGCCCAGGCGAATGAATTCGAGATCGCGTCTCTTTTCGAGCCGCGCCCTGATCTGGAGCCCGGTGGTTCCGGCCTCACCGTCGATGAATATCTTCGTGGGCATCTCGTCCTCCGGCCATCGTTACAGAGGTCGACGGCAGGCAATAAAAATAGACACATAACTCGTTGTTTTTATTTGTCTTTATTTGAAACAATTGTCAAGCGCGCCGATCGCGCCGTGATTTTGCAGACGCCTTCGCGCGGATGCGGCAACGCAAGATGCACCGCGCTTATGGATCAAGTTGGGCTCTCGAACTCATCCGTCAACTGAGATGCTTGTCTCATTCATCGAGAGATGGTGGCACCAAAGCGCCGGACCAATCGTTTCTTCAGGCAACTCCTTAAGGGGACCGCCGGCGGCTCGAGGTCGGCGATGGCAACACATGAAATATCGGCGCGAGATCGACGGCCTTCGGGCAGTGGCCGTGGTACCGGTCATTCTCTTCCATGCCGGCTTCAAAGGCTTTAGCGGCGGTTTTGTCGGGGTCGATGTGTTTTTCGTGATCAGCGGATATCTGATCACTGGCATCATTCATCAGGAGATCGAGCAAGGCACATTCTCGATCGTCCGTTTTTACGAGCGACGGGTCAGGCGCATCCTGCCCGCCTTGTTTACCGTATGTCTCGCCTGCATTCCGTTCGCGTGGTTCTGGATGCTGCCAAAGGAATTCGAGGCCTTTGCGCGCAGTCTCATCGCGGTGAATCTGTTTTCGTCGAATATCCTGTTCTGGCGCGAAAGCGGATATTTCGACGCGGCCGCCGGATTGAAGCCTTTGCTCCACACCTGGTCGCTGGCGGTGGAGGAACAATTTTACCTTTTCTTCCCTCTCCTCCTCCTGCTGTTTCGCAAGACATCGAAAACGACGCTCCTCGCGGTCCTGATAGTCCTGACGATCGCCAGCCTCGGGCTCGCGCAATGGGCAACCAGGACCCATCCACCGGCCGCCTTCTTTCTTTTACCCACCCGCGCCTGGGAGCTCGGCATCGGCGCCATACTGGCAATGACAGCTACGACCTGGCGCGACATGGATTCCCGGCTCGCTCAGTTGGGGTCAATCACCGGCATCGGCCTGATCGCTTATGCAACGGTCGCTTTCGACGAGACGGTTCCCTTCCCCGGTATATGGGCGCTTGTGCCGGTGCTGGGCGCTGCGCTGATTATCGTCGGTGCGCGGCCTTTCACGGTCGTCGGAAAGTTTCTCGGCTTTCGTCCCGTCGTCGAAATCGGGTTGATGAGTTACAGCGCCTATCTCTGGCATCAGCCCCTGTTCGCATTTGCCCGAATCCGATCGCTCAGCGCCGTTCCGCCCGCAACGTATTTGGCCCTGTCGGCGCTGGCGCTCGTTCTCGCCTATCTCTCGCTGCACTTCATCGAGCAGCCGTTCCGCCGGAAATCCGGGTTCATCAAAAGGCAGGTCTTTTCCTACGCCGTATATTCGTCGGTTTTCATCATCGCCTTCGGCGTCGCCGTCGATATGGGCCGGGGCGTGCCGGGGCGGCTTCCGCCGGAAGCGGTTCCATTGGCCGCCTGGGCCAACGATCAAAATCCCAGACAGGACGAATGTTTTGTAGGGGGCGAGATATACAAGAGCCCGGACAAAGGTTGCATCTATGGCAGCGACAAGGATCCGGATATCGCGATCTGGGGCGACAGCCACGCCATGGCGTTGTCCTATCAACTTGCCGAGGCACTGGCCCCCAAGCACGAAGGCTTGCGGCAATTGACCTACAGCGGTTGCTCGCCGGTTGTCGGGTATCACCGTTCCGATACCACCGACAGATGCCCCATGCACAACGCCGCGGTGCTGAACTTCCTGACTTCGCGCAAGCGGCCGGGAACGGTCATTCTCGTTGCCCGCTGGTCGTTGCTTTTCGAAGGGGAGCGATTTGACAATCGCGAAGGCGGAGTGGAAATGGGCACGCCCATCTATGGCCTGCCGCTGGGCAAAGGCGCGAATTATATTTCCGACCCTGCGCGCATCGACGAAATGGGCCGCCTGGTCAGAGCGTCCATACAAGCTCTCCTGGCCTCCGGCAAACGTGTCGTCCTGGTATATCCGGAACCTGAAGCCGGCTGGGACGTGCCGACTTATCTGGCGCGGGAGGTCGTCTACGGCATCAAGCGACGCGAGCCGCTTTCGACGAGCTTCGACCTCTTCAGGGAGCGGTCCCGCAATGCGCGGGAACAACTGGACGCTTTGCCGGACAATCCGAATCTCGTCCGCATCGAGCCCGAGAAGATTTTTTGTAACACGTATCTTGCGGCGCGATGCGTCGCCGAAGTCGACGGCAAGTCGCTGTATCTCGACGACGATCATTTCGACAGCGTAGGCGCCTCGCTGCTGGCGCGGGGCGTCGTGCAGGCGATGACAGCCAGAAACTGGTTGGCGCCGCAGATATCGGAGCTGGTGTCCGACAGCTCGATCCGACAAAAAAAGGGCGCCTCGGATTTGCCGAAGCGCCCTTGATCCGTAATCTCGGAAGCGATCAGCGCTTCGAGAACTGGAAGCTGCGGCGGGCCTTGGCCTTGCCGTACTTCTTACGCTCGACCACACGGCTGTCGCGCGTGAGGAAGCCGTCCTTCTTGAGCACGGCGCGAAGGCCGGGCTCGAAATAGGTCAGCGCGCGCGAAATGCCGTGACGGATCGCGCCGGCCTGACCGGAGAGACCGCCGCCGACGACCGTCGCGGTGATGTCGAACTGCTTCTCGCGCTGGGCAGCAACGAGAGGCTGGTTCAGGATCATGCGCAGAACCGGGCGCGCGAAATAACGCTCCAGCTCGCGGCCATTGATGATGATCTTGCCCGAGCCCGGCTTCAGCCAGACGCGCGCGACGGCATTCTTGCGCTTGCCGGTCGCATAGGCACGGCCGAACTTGTCGAGCTTCTGCACGCGCGCTTCAGGAGCGTCGGCCTGCTGAATGGCGCCCTTCAGGTCTTCGAGCGAATGGGTTTCAGGCGCCATTATGCGATCCTCACATTCTTGCGATTGAGCGACGCGAAATCGATCTTCTGCGGCTGCTGCGCTTCATGCGGATGGCTCGGGCCGCCATAGATGTGCAGGTTGCCCATCTGCTTGCGGGCGAGCGGACCGCGCGCGATCATGCGCTTCACGGCGAGTTCGATGACACGCTCGGGGAACCGGCCTTCGAGAATCTTCTTCGGCGAGGTTTCCTTGATACCGCCGGGGTGGCCCGTGTGGCGGTAGTAGCGCTTGTCTTCGTATTTCGCGCCGGTGAAGACGACCTTCTCGGCGTTGACGATGATGACATGGTCGCCGTCGTCGAGATGAGGCGTATAGGTCGGCTTGTGCTTGCCGCGCAGGCGGTTCGCGATGAACGTCGCGAGACGGCCCACGACGACGCCTTCGGCGTCGACCACGATCCACTTCTTCTCGATCTCGGCGGGTTTCGCGGAATAGGTCTTCATGCGAAAAATCCTACGGAATCTGCAAAAAGAGCCGGAAATCGGCCCTCGTCTGGCGGCGCTTCTAAGGCAGGCTGCACCACCTGTCAACGAGAATGCCCTTAAAATGGCGGAAATAGCGCCATTTTTTGTGTACGGTATCCAGATACCTCATTGCGAGGGCTGATTCCCGCGTGCCGCTCCGGTGAGCCGCATGGAACTCATGAGCATGGCCGCCACCGCAAAGCCCGCGGCGGTGAACAGCACCACCCGCGTGCCTTGCCCGGCATAAAGATTGAAGATCAGCGCCACCAGCGCCGCGCCCACTGTCTGGCCAAGCAGCCTGGCTGTGCCGAGCATGCCGCTTGCCCCGCCCGTCCGCTCGATGGGCGCGGAGCCGATCAGCGTGCGGTTGTTCGGCGACTGGAAAAGTCCGAAGCCCGCGCCACAGAGCATCATGCGCCAGATGATGTCGAGCGAGGAAGGATTGGCCGGGAGGAGCGCCAGAGCAACCAGGCCGCCCGCGAAGAGCGCCATGCCGATGGCGCCGAGGAGGCCTGAGTGATAGCGGTCGGCGAGCCTCCCCGACAATGGGGCGACAATCATGATGACGATCGGCCAGGGCGTCATCAGCAGGCCGGTCTCGACTTCGCTGCGGCCGATCACGTTCTGCAGATAGAAAGGCAGCGCGACGAAGGCGAGCATCTGGCCGGCGAAGGAAAGGACCGACGTGCAGATCGACAGCGCGAAGATCGGGATGCGCAGCAGGTCGATCGGCAGCAGCGGCGATTTCTGCGAGAGCTGACGGCGCACCAGCCAGACGCCGCAAACAACAAGGATCACGGCCTCGGCAGCGACACGGCCCAGATTGCCGACGCCATAGCCGACATCGTCGATGAGCGAAATGAGAAGCGCGAACGTGATCGCGTTGAGCCCGGCACTTCCCCAATCGAAACGATGCGGCGAGCGCCGTGTTCGCGGCAGGCTGTTCGAAATCGCGAACGCCATCAGGCTGATCGGCACGTTGACCGCGAATATCCACGGCCAGCTCGCAATCGAGAGAATGCCGGCGGCGATGGTCGGGCCCGCCGCTGCCGCCGTCGCAACGATGAAGGCGTTGAGACCGATACCGCGGCCAAGCTGCGCGCGCGGATAGATGAAGCGGATCAGCGCCGCGTTGACGCTCATCAGGCAGGCTGCGCCCGCGCCCTGCAGCACACGCGCCAGCGTAAGCGTCGTCAACGAGTCCGAGAGCGCACAAACGAGCGACGCGACGCCGAAGATCGCGAGACCGACGCGGTAGATGCGGGAATAGCCGATCGTCTCGCCCAGCGAGGATAGAGGCAGCAGCGAGACCATGACGATAAGCTGGTAGGCATTCACCACCCAGACCGACTGGGCGGGCGTCGCATTGAGTTCACGCGCGATGGTCGGCAGCGCGATATTTGCAATCGCGCCATCGAGCACGGCCATGGTCACGCCTAGCCCGACAACGATGATGGCCGTGTAGCGCTGAGGTGTCGGCAGGCCGTCTGTGGCGCTCGGTTCCATCGTCACTCACCGGAAAGATCGCGCGATATGCGCGGAGACGTCCAAATATCGCTCATCCAAATCGCAAGGCCGTCTATGCGTTCCCCTGCTCGTCTCGCAGCGGCGGGATCGAATAGGTCGAGGTGACATGGGCAACGGGACCGTCGAACCCGTCCTGCCACATCAGGACGTCGCCGACCGCGAGCCGGCGCCCGAGCTTGAGGAGCTTCGCCTCGGCAATGATGTCGGCGGGACCGGGCTTGCGCAGGAAATTGATATTGAGATTTGTCGTGACCGCGAGCGCCACCGGTCCGATATGGGCGAGCACCACCGCATACATCGCGTAATCGGCCAGCGCCATCATCGCCGGGCCCGAGATCGTGCCGCCGGGGCGGAGATTGCGATCGGCGTAGCGGAGCCGCAGCCGCGCTGTCGATGGCCCCACCGCCTCGATCACATTGAGCCGGCCGCCCTCATGCATCTGGGGAAAAGCCTTGTCCATGAACCCTTCGAGTTCCTCGACGGTCATCACGGGGCTGGGCTCTGCCATGACGTATTACCTTTTCGGAATAGGGGCTTATCGACTTTGGGGCAGCACTCCATACATCCCGGCGCTCGCTCCGCCCACTCAAAAAAACCGAGGAGAGGGCTTGCGCATCGGCCGATGCCTGCCCATTTAGCCGGACTGAACGTTCATTCCAAGGCTGACGCCGAAAAAGACGAGAAACGCCGCCAGATTTTCGAGGCGGCGCTCGATCTGTTCTGGGAAGGCGGCTTTCATGCCGCCCCCATGGCGAAGCTCGCCCAGGCCGCGGGTGTTCCGGTCGGCACGATCTATCGGCATTTCGAGAACAAGGAAGAGCTGATCCACGCGCTCTATGGCGACATAAAGGGACAGCGCATCAAGGCGACCCTGGCCGACTACGACCCCTCGCTTTCGCTGCGCGAGCGTTTCGACCGGCTCTGGCGGAACGGCTTTCTCTATTGCGTCGAACATCCGCGCGAATTCCGTTTCGCCGAGCAATACGCCCACTCGCCCTATCTCCGCGATGCGGAGAAATCGATCCAGAGCGAGCTTTTCGAGGATCTCGGACGGTTCTTCGCCGAAGGCTATCGCGACGGCGTCTTCAAGCCGCTCAGGCCCGAAATCCTCACCGCCCTCATCTCCGGACCGATGAACGCGCTCGCCGCGCGCGCGATCGCCCGCACCTGCAAATTCAGCGAAGAGCATATGCAGGACGTCATCGACGCCTGCTGGGATGCAATCGCCGACCGTCACTGACACTTCTCCCCTGCCCCCAAGCCTCAGGAGTCCAGCCATGCAATACAATCAGCTCGGAAATACCGGCGTCTTCGTCTCGCGCCTCTGCCTCGGAACCATGACTTTCGGCGGCGGCAATTCGCTCTTCGCCATGATGGGCGGCCTCGGCCAGAAGGAAGCCGACGCCATTGTCGGTCGCGCTCTCGATGCCGGCGTCAACTTCGTCGATACGGCAAATGTCTATGCCGCCGGCGAGTCGGAAAAGCTTACCGGCAAGGCCCTCGGCGCAAAGCGCAAGGATGTCATTCTTGCCACCAAGGTCTTCGGACGCATGGGGCCCGGCCCGAACGAGACCGGCATTTCGCGCCAGCAGATCTTGGCGCAGGTCGATGCGAGCCTGACACGTCTCGGTACGGATTATATCGACCTCTATCAGATCCATGGCTTCGACAGCGTGACGCCGATGGAAGAGGCACTGCGCGCCTTCGACGATCTCGTCCGTCAGGGCAAGGTCCGCTATATCGGCGTGTCGAACTGGGCGGCCTGGCACATCATGAAGGCCCTCGGCATCTCCGAGCGTCTGGGCCTCGAGAAATTCGCAACGCTTCAGGCCTATTATTCGCTTGCCGGCCGCGACCTCGAACATGAGATCGTGCCGCTGCTCGAAGACCAGAAGCTCGGCCTCATGACCTGGAGCCCGCTCGCCGGCGGCGCCCTGTCCGGTAAGTTCAGCCGCACCAATCGCGCGAATGAAGGACGGCGCACGCAGTTCGATTTCCCGCCTGTCGACGTCGAGAAAGTCTACGACATCGTCGACGTGCTCGGCGGCATCGCGAAAAAGCACGGCGTCAGCGTCGCGCAGGTGGCGCTGGGCTGGCAGCTTCACAAGCCCTACGTGACCTCCGTCATCATGGGCGCGCGAAACGAAACCCAGTTGAACGACAATCTCGGCGCCGTCGATGTGAAGCTCTCGGATGAGGACCTGGCGGCGATCGACGCGGTAAGCGCGCCCTCCCCGATCTATCCGGGCTGGATGTATGCCTTCCAGTCGGACCGCAAGCCCGGCTCTGCACGCGACCTGTCCGGGGTGGCGAAGTCGACCTTCTGAGGCCAGGCCCGATTCAGCATTTGGCGAGGCGGTGGAACGGCGACGTTCCGCCGCCTCGTCGTTTCAGGCAACCACCTGCCTCATGCGCGAATGAGCGACGGCATGACCGCGAAGACGACGAACAGAACGAGCGAAATCAGCCCCTGCGCAGAGCCGTAGCTCACGAGCCATGACTGCACCGACATTCCGCGCAGCAGAACGGCGGCCAATACCTCTCCGACCAGCAGAAAACCCAGGGCCGCGAATCCGATATTGAGTCGGGTTCTCTGCACCGCCGGCACGTCGAAGCGGCGGACGATCCAGACCGCCGCCGCGACCATCGCGGGCAGCATCACGACCGCTTCAAGCAACAGGCCGCCGAGCGGCCCGAAACGCGGCACGGCCCAATCTTCGCGGATCGGATCGAGAAAAATTCCGACCGCATATATGAGCCCGAAATAGACCGCCGCCGCTTTCAGCACCTGCATCCCATCCTCCGCGTTCCGACCGGTCATACTCGCCTCCAGCCGGCATGAAGGCTATGCTCTTCGAAAAGCATTCGGCAAACAGGGAGAAAACGTCATGTCCCAAGCGGCGACCAGACAGGCCGAACCCGTTCTGCTGCGCGACGACCGCGACGGCATCGCGACGCTGACGCTCAATCGCGGACCGCAGCGCAATGCGCTCTCCGAAGCGCTGATGACCGCGCTGACGGAAGAATTGTCGCTGGCAGGCAAGGATCCCGATGTGCGCGTCGTGGTGCTGGCGGCGAACGGTCCGGCTTTCTCCGCCGGTCATGACCTGAAGGAGATGACGGCGCATCGCGGCGACGCCGATCGCGGCCGCGCCTATTACGAAAAGACGATGAAGCAATGCAGCGCGATGATGCAGGCCATCGTGCGGCTGCCGAAGCCTGTCATCGCCCGCGTGCACGGCATCGCGACGGCGGCAGGCTGCCAGCTCGTCGCAAGTTGCGATCTGGCCGTCGCCGCCGATACGGTCAAGTTCGCGACTCCGGGCGTCAATATAGGCCTCTTCTGTTCGACACCGATGGTCGCATTGTCGCGCAACGTCAGTCGCAAACATGCGATGGAAATGCTGTTGACCGGCGAGATGATCGATGCCGCGCGCGCCGCCGAACTCGGCCTCGTCAATCGCGCCGTGCCGCTTGCGGAACTCGATGCGACGGTTGCGCATTTCGCGGAGACCATCGCATCGAAATCCGCGCTCACGGTTTCGATCGGCAAGGAGGCTTTCTACACACAACTCGAGAAGGGGCTTTCCGACGCCTATGACTACGCCAGCGACGTGATGGTGACGAACATGCTCGCCCGCGACGCGGAGGAAGGCATCGGCGCCTTCATCGAGAAGCGCGATCCCAAATGGGAAGATCGGTAGAGTTTGATGGACCACAGCGTATACAACCCGGATTACATCCGGGGAATTTTACAGTCGACGAAAGTAATCGCGCTGGTCGGCGCCAGCGCCAATCCCGCCCGCGATAGCTATGGCGTCATGAAGTTCCTTCAGTCCAAAGGCTATCGTGTGATCCCGGTAAATCCGGGACTTTCCGGCAAGACACTCAACGGCGAGCTTGTCTATGCGACGCTTCGCGACATTCCCTACAAAATTGATATGGTAGACGTTTTCCGCAACTCGGAAGCGGCAGGTCTTGTCGCCGACGAGGCGGTTGCGGTCGGTGCAAAATCGATCTGGATGCAGCTCGGGGTCGTCAATCCCGAAGCGGCGGCCAGAGCGGAGGCGGCCGGCCTCAAGGTGGTGATGAACCGCTGTCCGAAGATCGAAATGCCGAGGCTGGGCCTGTAGAGTTCAGCCTCGCTGAACAGGGAGACCCAGATGGCCGACTACGATTTCAATACGCTCGCAATCCATGCCGGCGCGAAGCCCGATCCGACGACGGGCGCGCGGGCGACGCCGATCTATCAGACAACCTCCTTCGTCTTCAACGACGTGGATCATGCGGCCTCGCTCTTCGGCCTGCAGGCCTTCGGCAACATCTATACGCGCATCACCAACCCGACGACCGCCGTGCTCGAGGAGCGCGTCGCGGCGCTCGAAGGCGGCACGGCGGCGCTCGCCGTCGCCTCCGGTCATGCGGCACAGATGCTCGCCTTCCACACGCTGCTCGAACCGGGCGACCATTTCGTCGCCGCCAAGCAGCTCTATGGCGGATCGATCAACCAGTTCGGGCACTCGTTCAAGAAATTCGGCTGGGAAGTCGACTGGGCGGATGTCGACGATCTTGCGAGCTTCAAGAAGGCTATCGGGCCGAAGACCAAGGCGATCTTCATCGAGAGCCTCGCCAATCCCGGCGGCATCGTCACCGACATTGCGGCCATCGCGAAGATCGCGCATGAGGCGGGCGTCCCGCTCATCGTCGACAACACCCTCGCTTCGCCGTACCTCATCCGTCCGATCGAGCATGGCGCCGACATTGTCGTTCATTCGGCGACGAAGTTCCTCGGCGGCCACGGTAATTCGATGGGCGGCATTATCGTCGATGCAGGCAAGTTCGACTGGTCCAAGGGCGGCAAATATCCGACGCTTTCGGAACCTTGCGAGTCCTATCACGGCCTCGAAATCCACAAGACCTTCGGCAATATCGCCTTCGCCATCGCCTGTCGCGTACTCGGCCTGCGCGATCTCGGGCCGGCGATCTCGCCCTTCAATGCCTTCATGATCCAGACCGGCATCGAGACACTGCCGCTGCGCATGCAGCGCCATTCGGATTCGGCTCTGAAGGTCGCGCAATATCTGAAGACGCATCCGAAGGTGAGCTGGGTTTCCTATGCGGGTCTTCCCGACGATCGCTACCACGCGCTCCAGCAGAAATATTCACCGAAGGGCGCGGGCGCCGTTTTCACCTTCGGCGTCAAGGGCGGCTATGAGACAGGCGTGAAGCTCGTCAATTCGGTGAAGCTCCTGTCGCATCTCGCCAATGTCGGCGATACGCGAAGCCTCATCATTCATCCGTCATCGACGACGCATCGCCAGCTCACCGAAGAACAGCAGAAGGCGGCGGGCGCCGGTCCCGACGTCGTCCGGCTGTCTGTCGGCCTCGAAGAACCCGCCGATGTGATCGCCGATCTCGACCAGGCCTTGAACGCGTAATTCAGTCCGGGCGCGCGGCGAGCCTTTGCGCATGCACGATTGCAAGCGTGAAGACGACGAGCGCGCCCGCCTGATGCGCCGCGCCAAGCGGAACCGGCACGGCCCAAAGCAGCGCCCATATGCCGAGGCAGATTTGGGCGGCGACCGCCAGCGCCAGCCAGGTTGCGCTGCGCGACGCTTCCGCAAAACGCCGTGCGGCGAGCCAATGCCATGCAGTCGCGATCGCGACGAGATAGGCCACCATGCGGTGATCGAATTGCGCGGTGAGCTGGCTCTCGAAGAAATTCCTCCACCACGGCGTCACGAAGAAGAGATCGGACGGGATGAAAGCGCCGTTGATCGACGGCCAGGTGTTGTAGATGTAGCCGGCTTTGAGGCCCGCGACGAAGCCGCCGAGCAGCATCTGGAAAAAGACGAGACCGGCAAGTACCAACGCAGCCCTTCGCAAGCCCTCACTTGCGGCGATCGCCGCACGGCCACGCCAGAGGCCGAGCGCGACCCAGACCATATAGGCATAGATCAGCGTCGCGAGACCGAGATGGGCGGTCAGCCTGTACTGGCTGACGTCGATGCGGTCCGACAGCCCGCTTTTGACCATCCACCAGCCGAGCACGCCCTGAAGGCCTCCCAGCACGAACATGATCGCGAGCTGCGGCGCCAGCGCCCGCTCGATGCGGCGCGTGCCGAGAAACCAGAGGAAAGGCACCAGAAAGGCGAAGCCGATGAAGCGGCCGAGAAACCGATGGCTCCATTCCCACCAGAAGATCGATTTGAAATCGCCGAGCGTCATGCCCTTGTTGACGAGCTCGTATTGCGGAATCTGCCGGTAGCGGGCGAAAGCATCGGCCCAGGCAGCGTCGCTCAGGGGCGGCAGCGCCCCCATGACCGGTTTCCACTCGGTGATGGAAAGGCCCGATTCGGTGAGGCGCGTCAGTCCCCCGACGATCACCATCGCGAAGATCAGGGCTGCCACGGCGAAGAGCCAGATCGCGATCTGCCGGCGGGCGGCGGTCTGCCGCTCGGTCGGGCCGACCAGAGGTTCGGCCATTCGGGTTTCGGCACTCATGGTCATGGGGCCCTCGAAACGCTCTTTGCGGAGCTCACGGGAATGCCGTATCAGAGCGCGATCCGCATTCCACGGCGACCGGAGACCGACATGCGCCGCCTGCCCCTTCGCGCCCGCAAGCTCATCGGCACCATCGTGCTGCTGGTCTTTCTGACCCTCTACTCGTTCCTGATCATGACAATCGCGGTGAGCGGTCATCTGCCGGAACACGGGGCCGTGCAGTTCTTCTATTACCTGATCGCCGGTACGATCTGGGCCTTTCCGGCCCGCTACCTGATGATCTGGATGCTGCGCCCGGATTGACCGGGCGCCGGCCGATTCAGAAGAACGTGCCTGTCTGAACCTTGTTCAGGGCCAGCATGACGAGAAGGAAGATCACGATCGGCAGAATGGTGGTCATCTGAGACTCCTGAGACTCGGGATTTGCGCCGCACATTGCCGCAAGCCGCGCGATAAGGAAAGGGCCAACGAGGCGCTGCCCCGTCGGCCCTTATTGGATGGTCGGAGCGGCCGGATTCGAACCGACGACCCCTTGTCCCCCAGACAAGTGCGCTACCGGGCTGCGCTACGCTCCGACAAAACCGGTGGGAAGTGGGCCGAGGCCCGTTCCGAAGGCGCGGAATATAGACGCGGGCCTTCCGGGGGGCAACGCCTCAATCCAAGCTTTCTGCTGGTAAATTCAACAACGCGGAAAGCGCTGCTCAGGCCTCGTCGCCTTCGGTCTCCCAAAGGGTTTCGTCGATCTCTTCCTTGAGCGCGACAAGTTCGCCGAGGATCGCCTCGAGCGTCTCACGGCCGGCGGCATCGAGCGCGGTCCCTGCGCCGGCGGAGGCGACCTCCTCGCGTTCGCTCCGCTGGACGGCCTCGCGCGCAAGTTCGGCCAGTGAGGCATCGACGGTCCCCTTGCCGGTCTCGCTGACGAACTTCACGCCCTGCTCGCGAAAGACCTTCTGGACGCCCTTGATCGTGTAGCCGTCGTTATAGAGAAGCGTGCGCACCCCGCGCAGCAGGTCGACGTCTTCCGGCCGGTAATAGCGCCGGCCGCCCCCGCGCTTCAGCGGGCGGATCTGGCTGAACTTGCTCTCCCAGAATCTCAGAACGTGCTGCGGAACGTCGAGTTCAGCAGCCACTTCGCTGATGGTCCGGAAGGCGTCAGGCGACTTTTGTATCGACAAAACATGTCCCTGCTGGCGTTCCCCGATCTGATCTTTGAATACGGATCTGGACAAGTGACGCCTCGGGTTGATTACTCTGCGGCTGCGGCCTTGCCGCTTAGCGCCGCGTTGATGCGCTCCTTGAGCACATGGCTCGGACGGAACACCAGAACCCGCCGCGGCTTGATCGGAACTTCCTCGCCGGTCTTCGGGTTACGGCCCATACGCCCGCCTTTTTGCCGCACAGAAAAAGAGCCGAACGACGACAGCTTCACGGTATCGCCGTTCGAGAGGCAATCCGAGATGTGCTGCAGCACCGATTCGACCAGATCCGCCGACTCATTGCGGGAAAGACCGACTTCCTGATAGACGGCCTCGCTCAAATGAGCGCGCGTTATCGTTGTATCCCCCATGGCCTCAACCTCCAATTTAACTTCAAGGGTATTGCGGGCGGAGAAACCCGTCAATATCAATAGGATGGCAGAAATTTCTGAGGCTATCCCGGCGCCGGATTCCCTAAAGCTCCGGCCCTCGATTCACCAGCGTACGAGGACCGAGCCCCAGGTAAAACCGCCACCCATCGCTTCCAGCAGCACCATGTCGCCCCGCTTGATTCGGCCATCCTTCAGGGCTGCATCAAGTGCCAGCGGCACGGAGGCAGCCGATGTATTGCCGTGTTCGCCCACCGTGATGATGACTTTTTCGGGCGGCAGGCCGATTCGCTTCGCCGTGCCGTCGAGGATGCGCTTGTTGGCCTGATGGGGCACGAACCAGTCGATATCGGCTGCGGTCAGCCCGGTCGCTGCCAGCGCCTCGTTGATCGTATCGGCGATATTGACGACGGCGTGGCGAAAGACCTCCCGGCCCTCCATGCGGACGTGGCCGACGGTTTTTGTGGAGGACGGGCCGCCGTCCACATAGAGCTTTTCCTTGAAACGGCCGTCAGAATGAAGATGTGCCGTCAGGATGCCCCGGTCAGCCGTCGTGCCTTCGCCCTCGCCCGCCTGGACGACCACCGCGCCGGCGCCGTCGCCGAAGAGCACGCAGGTCGTCCGGTCGGTCCAGTCGAGGAGCCGCGAGAAGGTCTCGGCGCCAATGACGAGCGCTGTTTTCGACTGGCCACAGCGGATGAAGGTATCGGCAATGGTGAGCGCGTAGACGAAGCCCGAGCAGACGGCCTGCACATCGAAGGCGGCGCCGTGATGAAGGCCCAGTTCAGCCTGCACGGTCACGGCAGTGGCCGGGAAAGTATTATCGGGCGTCGTCGTCGCCAGAATGATCGTGTCGATCTCCTGCGCGTCGATGCCTGCATTGGCGATCGCCGCGCGCGCCGCCTTGAGCGCCAGATGCGAGGTCAGTTCGGTGTCGGCCGCGATATGGCGCGCGTGGATGCCGGTGCGCTCGACGATCCATTCATCCGTCGTATCCACCAATTTTGTCAGGTCGTCATTGGTGACCCGCCGCTCCGGCAGGTAACTGCCGCAGCCGGTAATGACACTCCGGATGATACTCACGATATCGCAGCCTCGGATTCTTCACTGATGGAGTTTTTTCGACCGCCGCCTGCCAATTCGATGTTCTTGAGGGCATCGAGGTCGGTCACGATCTTCTTCAGAAGATCGGCGGAGGCAACATCGATGGCGACGTCGATCGCGGCGGCATAGCCGAGACCGTCCGTACCACCGTGGCTCTTCACGACGAGGCCGTTGAGACCGAGGAAAAGAGCACCGTTGGAGGCACGCGGATCGAGCTTTTTCGAGAGCGCGCGGAAGGCGCCCTGTGCAAAGAGATACCCGATGCGAGACAGGATTGAACTCGCCATGGCCGCGCGCAGGAACTCGACGATCAGGCGGACGGTGCCCTCGGCCGTCTTCAACGCGATGTTGCCCGTATAGCCGTCGGTCACGACGACATCGACCGTTCCCTTGGAAATGTCGTCACCCTCGACGAAGCCGTGGAACCGCATCGGAAGCTTCGCATCGCGCAACATCTGCGCCGCGTCCTTTACCTGCTCCGTTCCCTTGACCTCTTCCTCGCCGATATTGAGGAGGCCGACGGTCGGGTGTTCGAGGCCGAAGATCACGCGGGCATAGGCTTCGCCCATCACCGCGAACTGCACGAGTTGCAGCGCGTCGGGGCCGATCGTCGCGCCGAGATCGAGCACGATGCTCTCGCCCCGCGCCGTCGGCCACATGGCGGCAAGCGCCGGGCGTTCGACATTCGGCATGGTCTTGAGGATGACCTTCGCCATAGCCATCAGCGCGCCGGTATTGCCCGCCGACACGGCGGCCTGCGCACGGCCGGTCTTCACCGCGTCGATCGCGAGCCACATGCTGCTGGTCTTACGGCCGCGGCGAAGCGCCTGACTCGGCTTGTCGTCCATCGCGATCGAGACTTCGGTATGAACGATCTCGCTCACCGCCGCGACGCGCGGATGCTCATTCAGGAGCGGGCGCATCTGGGCTTCATCGCCGAATATCAGGAAACGCACGTCGGGGTGACGGACGGACGCAATGTCGGCGCCGCCGATCACCGTTGCCGGACCATGGTCCCCCCCCATGCCGTCCAACGCTATCGTGAGTCCACGCGTCACCTAAGCCCCTTTCCTTTCCGCCGGATTCGCACGGACGATCAGCCTCGATCGCCCCCGGCGGCCCGGCCCCGAAGATACAAGGTTGCGGTGGCCTGACAACCCTGACTCTTGCGGGCCGCCGGTCCGGCGATTCAATCTTTTTTCTTGAGTTTTTCGAGCACGGCGAAAGGATTCGGCTTCGCTTCGTCGGCGGTTTCCGCTCCCGTCGCCGGAGGCTCCTCCCGGTCGATGCCCGGTTTACGTGGATAGGGATCCAGCGCGAGGGCGAGATGTTCCGCGATCATTTCCCCCACGTCGATATGGCCTGCCTCGAAAGGCTCCGGCGGCTCCTCGCTCTCGGCGTCGATGACGATCTCGCGTTCAGCGCCCGGTCCACCCGCGGCTTCTTCCAGCATGTCCGCCGGCAGAAAATGGACCTTGAAACGCTCGTTGAGGCTGGCCGGAACCGGGTCCAGCGTCACGACGCAAGCCTGCACGACATTGGCCTCGAAGTTGCCTTCCAGCGCCACGCCGAGCTTGCGCCAGTGGCGCATGGACGCCTTTCCCTTCAGCAACTTCAGCTCGATGAGCCCGAAGCGGCGCGCCAGGCCCTCTCGCTCTGCCGCCGTCGCTTCGAAAGAAATTTCCCTGCCTTGCGGCGGGATGTCGTCGAGGGAAACATCGATACTGAATTCAGGTTTCGGTTCGGAGGTCACGCAATCGGTCCTTCCGCGAGAATGGCGGGTGCATGGGGCTCCTCGGCGAAGGCAATGCGACCTTCGAACAAATCGCCGTCGGACAAGCCCGATAGCACGGCGACCGACTTCCGCATATAGCCGGCCAGCATGGCGACCTGTCCGGTGGCCACCTCCATCTCGGCAAAGACGTTGCGACGGAGCGCCTCTTCCAGCGTGGTATCGTCGACGCTGTCGAGACCCGCGTCATAAGCCGCGACGCGGCCATAAAAGGCCTGCGCCATCTTCTTGATCTTCTTGCCGACCGAGAGATCGCCGACACCTATTTCCCGCAGGCTTTGGTCCATGTCGTCGAACATGATGTCGAAAATGCGCTGGGCCAGCCCCCTGCCCGTCTCGCCCGTCGCCTTCAGGCGCCGCAGGACAAGGAAGGCATGGAGCATCACCATTTCGAAGCGCCCTTCAAGCGTATCGGGCACGCCCGCATGGATGTAGAGGCCAGGCAGGCGGGCCTGTGCGACCAAAGCCCGATAAAGGGCGAATGGCACTTCGTCACGGTCCGAGCGACCGAAAATCCTTTTCCATATCATGACTTACTCCACCGCCCGGGAACGGGGCACGCCGCCCGGTTCAGAAGCAGATTGAATTTAGCGAGCGACAAGGGTAGGTCAATCTAACATCTATGGGCCAGGAGGGTTCTCCAACATGACTTCTCAACGTCCGCGGCGCCGCGCCGGTTTGCTGGTCGCCGTGGCTTGTCTGACCGTGGTGAGTTCCACGGCGCTGATGAGCTGCTCGCCGATCATCGAGCAGCGCGGCTATATCGTCGATGAAAAGAACCTGAAAAGGGTCAAGCCCCATCAGACGACCAAGGAGCAGGTCAAGGACATCATGGGGTCGCCCTCAACGACTTCGACCATTCCGAACGGACCGGAAGGCGAAGCGTTTTATTACATCAGCAGCAAGTTCGAGACGGACGCTTTCTATCCGCCCGAGGAAGTCGACCGCACGGTTATCGCCGTCTACTTCACGAAAGAGGACGTGGTCGATCAGGTCGCCTATTACGGGCTTCAGGATGGCCAGATCGTCGACCTCCAGACTCGCACCACGCCGACTCGTGGCAAGGAGCTGACGGTCCTCGGTCAGATTTTCAGCAATCTCGGCCGCTTCAACAAGGCGAAGGACGACAAGAAGGACAGCGGGCCGACACCGGGCCGCCAAGGCGGCAGCGGGGGCTGACCTACTCCGCTATCCACAAAAGCCCCGGTATGCTTCACCGGGGCTTTTCTTTTTTTGGGTAGCCCGTCGCCAAAACGCCATCTTGACCAGCTAATGTCCGGTCTCTCTCAGATGCAGGACTCTTGCGCATGCGCGTCTTGCTCGTGACGGACACACATCTCGCAGCGGAAGCCGCCGACGCCGTTTCAAACTGGCAGAGCGTCCGCGGCTTTGCGGCGCAGGCCGGCGCCGATCTCACCATTCATCTCGGCGACATCACGCGCGACGCCTGGTCGGCACAGAACGAGCTCGCATTCGCGGCGTCGATTGCCGCCGAATGGCCGACGCCCCTGCTCTTCCTGCCCGGCAATCACGATATTGGCGACAACCCGCCGGGACCCGATGTCGCCTACAAGCAACCGCTCTCGCTCGATCATCTCGGTCTCTACCGCGGGTTATTCGGACCGGACTACTGGACGCATGAGGTGACTACGGAAGAGCAGCAATGGCTTTTCATCGGTATCAACGCGCAACTCTTCGCGACCGGTACCGACGAAGAGACAGCGCATTGGTCATGGCTCGAATCCGCGTGCGACGGCGCACGAGGTCGCCCGGTCGCGATCTTCTCTCACAAGCCGCTCTATCAGAATGCCATTGATGAGGAGCCGCCGCATATCCGCTACGTACCGACGGCGCCGCGCCGGCGGCTTGCGTCGCTTCTGGATCGGATCGATTGCCGGCTATTCCTGTCCGGGCATACGCATCAATTCTACGACCGTGTGAGCGGCGGAACGCGCCATATCTGGGTTCCCTCGTCTGCCTATCGTTTTGCCGATGAGATGCAGGAAAAGATCGGCGAAAAAATCGTCGGCGTCGGTCTTCTCGAACTGGGTGGCAACAAGGGTCCGCAGGGATTTCGCTTCGATCTCGTTTGTCCCCAGGGGTTGACGCAATTCGAGCGCACCATAGAAAAGCACTGAATGAAAAAGCCCCGGCGTTTCCACCGGGGCTTTTCCTCGTCGAAGGTTTTTGCTCAGTGCGCGAGCACGGCGAGAAGCAGAAGCGCCACGATGTTCGTGATCTTGATCATCGGGTTCACCGCCGGGCCGGCCGTATCCTTATAGGGATCGCCGACCGTGTCGCCGGTGACGGCAGCCTTATGGGCGTCGGAGCCCTTGCCGCCATGGTGGCCGTCTTCGATGTACTTCTTCGCATTGTCCCAGGCGCCGCCGCCCGAGGTCATGGAAAGTGCCACGAAAAGACCGGTGATGATGACGCCGAGCAGCATCGCGCCAACCGCCGAGAACGCCTCGGACTTGCCGGCGATCTTGAGGATGACGAAATAAAGCACGACCGGCGAAAGCACCGGGAGCAGCGACGGGACGATCATTTCCTTGATCGCCGCCTTGGTGAGCATGTCAACCGCGCGCGCATAATCGGGCTTCGACGTGCCCGCCATGATGCCCGGATCGGCCTTGAACTGACGACGTACTTCCTCGACGACCGAACCCGCGGCGCGACCGACGGCAGTCATGCCCATCGAACCGAAGAGATAGGGAAGCAGGCCGCCAATGAAGAGGCCGACCACCACGAAGGGGTTCGACAGCGAGAAGTCCGGCGTCACGCCGATGAAGTAGGGATAGGTTCCCGGCGAGGCCGAGAAGAAGGTCAGGTCCTGCGTATAGGCCGCGAAAAGAACCAGCGCGCCGAGGCCCGCCGAACCGATCGCATAGCCCTTGGTGACCGCCTTCGTCGTATTGCCGACGGCGTCGAGCGCGTCTGTCGTCTTGCGCACCGAGGCCGGAAGATCGGCCATTTCGGCGATGCCGCCCGCATTGTCCGTGACCGGACCGAAGGCGTCGAGCGCAACGACCATGCCGGCCAGCGCCAGCATCGTCGACACGGCGATCGCGATGCCGAAGAGACCGGCAAGGCTGTACGTCACGAGGATGCCGACCACGATGATGATCGCCGGCAGGGCCGTCGCTTCCATCGAGATCGCGAGACCCTGAATGACGTTGGTGCCGTGGCCCGTAACCGAGGCCGCAGCAATGCTCTTCACCGGGCGGAAGTTGACGCCCGTGTAGTACTCGGTGACCCAGATGATGAGGCCGGTGACGACGAGACCCGCGACGCCGCACTCATAGAGGCTCATGCCGGTATAGGTGAGCGTGCCCACCGTGAACGAGCTATCGAAGCCGACGATCTTGTCGGTGACAAGCCAGAGCGCGCCGAGCGAGAGGATCGCGGACGCCACAAAGCCCTTGTAGAGGGCATTCATGATGTTGTTGCTCTTGCCGAGACGGACGAAAAACACGCCGATGATCGACGTGATGATGCACGAACCGCCGATGGCCATCGGATAGGTCATCATGTTGAGCACGGTTTCGGCGCCGCTGCTCGCGAAGAAGATCGAGGCAAGAACCATGGTGGCGACGAGCGTCACGGCATAGGTCTCAAAGAGGTCGGCGGCCATGCCGGCGCAGTCGCCGACATTGTCGCCGACATTGTCGGCGATCGTCGCCGGATTGCGCGGATCGTCTTCCGGGATACCCGCTTCGACCTTGCCGACGAGATCGCCGCCGACATCCGCACCCTTGGTGAAGATGCCGCCGCCAAGACGGGCAAAGATCGAGATCAGCGACGCGCCGAAGCCAAGAGCGACGAGCGCATCGATCACTTCACGCGAATTGGCTTCATAGCCGAGATAGCCCACGAGGACCGAGAAGTAGACCGAGACCGCGAGAAGCGCGAGGCCCGCCACCAGCATGCCGGTGACGGTGCCGGCGCGGAAGGCGATCGAAAGACCCGCCGCGAGGCTCTTCGACGAAGCCTGCGTCGTGCGCACGTTGGCGCGGACCGACACGAGCATGCCGATATAGCCGGCGGCGCCCGAGAGCGCGGCGCCGACGAGGAAGCCGATGCCGACCTTGATGCCCAGCAGCCAAGAAATCAGCACGAAGATAACGGCGCCGACGATGGCGATGGTCGTGTATTGGCGGTTCAGATAGGCGCCCGCACCCTCCTGGATCGCCGCAGCGATCTCCTGCATGCGCGCATTACCCGCATCCGCCGACAGCACGGAACGACCCGCGAAAATGCCGTAAAGGATTGCGAGACCGCCGCAGCCAATGATAGCCCACAACGCAGTGCTCATTGTTTGTTCCTTGATTTCCCTTTGACGAGTGTCTTTGCGAGACTTTGGCCGCGGAACCGAAGCAGGCTCTGCGAGTCCCCCCTCCTAGAACGCAGAATGCCGCGGAAGATGCCAAATGCGGGCGGGGAAAGCAACCGGCGGTAACCATTCCGAAGGCTTTTGTCACAGCCGGCAAAAGCATCAAAAATGCCGAAATCCCAATTGCTTGAGGCCGAGCGGACGACCGTTTGCGTCGATGACCGCGAGGCCCTCCCCACTCATTCCAATCCGACCGATGCGGGTGATCGGCACACCGGTTTCCGCAGCGGCAAGAGCGATCTCGGCTGCTTTTTCGACCGGCGCCGCGAAGAGGATTTCGTAATCGTCGCCGCCCGTCAGCACGGTTTCGAGCCGTACCGGCTCGGCCGCCACGGCGCGCGCGGCGGCCTTCGACAGAGGCACCAGCACGGTCTCGACCTGCGCGCCAACGCCGGAGGTTTCGCAGAGATGACGGAGATCGGCCATGAGACCATCCGAGACATCGAGCCCCGCATGTGCGAGCCCCGGAAGACGCGGACCGAGAGCATTGCGAGGCTGCGGCAACCGGTAACGGTCAGCGAGCCACGCAGCGTCCTCCGCCGGCCCCGCAAGCCGGCCTTGCGCCGCGAGGAGGCCCAGAGCGGCGTCGCCGATGGTTCCAGTCACGTAGAGGTCGTCGCCCACATGCGCGCCCGAGCGCCGCACCATCTGTCCGCGCGGGACTTCGCCAATCGCCGTCAGCGAGAAGTTGAGCGGGCCGGATGTCGAGACGGTGTCGCCGCCCCAGAGCGAGAGGCCGAAGGTCCGCTGGTCGTCAGCGAGGCCTCGCGCGAAACTCTCGATCCAGGCGAGCGGCGTATCGGGCCGCCACGAGGTCACGAGAAGATAGCCGCGCGGCGTTGCGCCCTTGGCCGCGAGATCGGAGAGGTTCACGCGCAGCAGCTTGCGGGCAATGCTGTCGGCCGGATCGGACGGGAGGAAATGCACGCCTTCGACGATCGCATCGACGGTCAGCACGATCTCCATGCCTTCGGTGGGCGCGAATATCGCGGCGTCGTCGGTCAGTCCGAAAGCGCCCGATGCTTCGGCCGCCAGAGGCGCGAAGACTTGTGCTATCAGGCTGAATTCGTCAGGACGATCCGGCGGCGGCATCGCCCACACCACCCGCTTTGCGGACGGTTCCGCTAAGTTTGTCCAGCACGGCGTTGACGACGCCCGGTTCGTCGCCTTCGAAGAAGGCGTGCGCCACGTCGACGTATTCGTTGATGACGACCTTGATCGGCACATTCTTGCAGCGGCGCAGCTCGTAAACACCGGCGCGCAGGATCGCGCGGAGCGTGGCGTCGATCCGCGCAAGCGTCCAGCCCTTGGCCAGCGCACCATTGACCGCCACGTCGATGTCGCGCTGCTCGCGCACGACGCCCCTGATGATGTCCTCGAAATGCGCCTCGTCCGCGCGGGCATAGACCGAACCTTCGATCTCCTGCCCGAAGCGGTGATGCACGAACTCATCGACGATGTCGTCAAGCGCGGTGCCTGCCACATCCATCTGGTAGAGCGCCTGCACGGCACAGAGACGCGCCGAACTGCGCGCCTGAGCGTCGTGCTTGTCTCCGCCGGAAGCGGGTGTTTCCGCCGTGGCCGTCATCTTGCCTGCACCTTGCGTCATGACCCCATGCTGCGCTTGAGATCGATCATGTCGAGGCAGGCACTCGCGGCCGCCCCGCCCTTGTTCTTCTCGTTCACCCGGACGCGCGCCAGAGCCTGCGCCTCGTTCTCGACCGTCTGGATGCCATTGCCGAGCGCCAGCGACCTGTCGACCGAAAGATCCATCAAGGCGCGGGCTGACTCGTTCGAAACTATATCATAGTGGGTCGTTTCGCCACGAATGACGCATCCAAGCACGACGAAACCGTCGATCCGGCGCGTCACGCCGCCATGGGCCATGGCATCGAGGGCAAATTTGACTGCCGCCGGAATTTCAAGAACGCCCGGAACGGCCTTGCGCTCCCATGTCGCACCGCGGCTCTCAATCTCGGCAATCGCGCCACGGGCGAGTTCATCGGCCAGGTGTTCGTAGAACCGCGCCTCGATGATGAGGATGTGGGCCTTCGTCGTCTTCAAGATGCGGTCTCCTTCGATTTCGTCTCGCCCTGAACGCGCCGACGCGCGCTGATGGCGCGCTGGCCTGCGATCTTGAGCCCGTAACCTTCGAGACCGACGATGCTGCGATCCGTGTCGGAGAGAAGGATCATGTCATGCACGCCGAGATCAAGGAGTATCTGGGCGCCGACGCCATATTCGCGGAGGCGACGCGGCATCCGCTGCTCGACATTTTCGCCCTTGCGCAGCAGCAGATCGGAGACGACGGTGGCGGTCGTGTCGCGGATCAGCACGATGACGCCACGCCCTTCTTCCGAGATGATGTCCATCGAGTCCTTCAGAAGATCGGAACGGCCGCCGGATGCACCGAGAATGTCGTCGAAGACGTTCATCGCATGCATGCGCACCAGCACAGGCTCCGGCGTCGAGATATCGCCCTTCACCAGCGCGATGTGCTCGGCATATTCGACGGTATTCAGATAGACCATCATCTTGAACTCGCCGCCGTACTTGCTCTCGAGTTCGGTCTCGATGGCGCGGTGGATGAAGTGGTCGTAGCGGCGGCGATAGGCGATGAGATCCGCGATGGTCGCGATCTTGAGACCGTGGAGTTGCGCGAACTGCACGAGATCCGGCAAGCGCGCCATAGTGCCGTCGTCGTTCATGATCTCGCAGATGACGCCGGCGGGATAGAGACCGGCGAGACGCGCGATGTCGACGGCAGCCTCCGTATGACCGGCGCGCACGAGGACGCCACCATCCTTGGCGACGAGCGGGAAGACGTGGCCCGGCGAGACGATGTCGTTCTGGCCCTTGGTCGGATCAATGGCGACCGACACGGTGTGGGCGCGGTCATGCGCCGAAATGCCGGTCGAGATGCCTTCGCGCGCCTCGATCGAGACGGTAAAGGCCGTCTGGTTGCGCGACTGGTTGTTCGACGACATGTATTGCAGATTGAGCTGCTTCGCCCGGTCGTTGGTCAACGACAGACAGATCAGGCCGCGACCGTATTTGGCCATGAAGTTGATCGCTTCGGGCGTGCACATCTGTGCGGGAATAACGAGGTCGCCCTCATTTTCCCGGTCTTCGGCATCGACCAGAATGAACATCTTGCCGTTGCGCGCGTCCTCGATCACTTCCTCGATGGACGATAGATATTCCTTGTACACGGGCATCAGTCCTTCTGTGCGAGCCGGGCCACATACCGCGCCAGCATGTCTATTTCAAGATTAACGGAATCGCCGACTTCGGCCTCACCCCACGTGGTGACCGCCTGGGTATGCGGGATGATGTTGACGCCGAAGCGCACCCTGAACTCGTTCGCGCCGACGCGCAGGTCTTCGACCTCGTTCACAGTAAAGGAGGTTCCGTCGATGGTGATCGAGCCCTTGGAGGCAATGAACTTGCGCAACGGCTCCGGTGCCTCGAACGTGAAACGGACGGAGTCGCCTTCGGGCTTCATGTCGATGATCGTGCCGACCCCGTCGACATGACCGCTGACGATGTGCCCGCCAAGTTCGTCGCCCGCCTTGAGCGCGCGCTCGAGATTGATGGGGGTGCCGGATTTCCAGGCGCCGAGCGTCGAGCAGGCCAGCGTTTCGGCGGAAGCGTCGACCGCAAACCAGTTCAGCGTCTCTCCCCGGCCCTTGTCGACGACGGTCAGGCAGCACCCCGCGCAGGAGACGGATGCGCCGAGCGCGATGGTGTCCGGATCGTAGCTGGTTTCGATGACGAAGCGCGTGTCGCCGCGCGTCTCGATCGATTTGACCCGACCGACGTCGGTAACGATACCCGTGAACATTCAACCTCTCACAACATAACTGGAAACCGTGTCTTCGCCGAGCGTGAGCGTCCGCGTCAGCGCCAATGTCGGCATCTTGTCCAGCGTGTCGACGCCGAGCGGCGCGATCGCCGCATAGCCGTCGCCGCCGATGATGCTGGCCGCGCGGAACCATTCAATGCGGTCGACGAGACGAGCTCGCATCAGCGACGCCGCAAGACGCGCGCCGCCTTCGACGAGAAGTCGCGTAATCCCGCGCGCGGCGAGACGTTGCATTGCGATCTTCATGTCCATCAGGCCATCAGATCCGGGGGGTACGTCAATGAGATCGACGCCGCATTCGGTGAAGGCATTGCGACGCGCCGTATCGCCTCCCGGCGAACTGAGAAGCCAGAGCGGCATTTTCCTTGCGCCGCGCACCAGCTTCGAGGTCAACGGGAGCCGTAGCCGCCCATCCGCGACAACGCGCATCGGCGACTGCTGTTCGAGACCCGGCAGACGGCATGTGAGTTCCGGATCGTCGACGATGGCCGTTGCGCTGCCGACCATGATCGCGTCGTGCGTGGCGCGCAGATAATGGCCACGCGCCCGCGCCAGCTCTCCTGTGATCCATTGGCTGCGACCGCCCTGGGTCGCCGTCTTGCCATCGGCGGACGTGGCGAGCTTCAGGGTGACCAGCGGCCGTTCTTCCATCACCTTGAGGAAGAAACCGCGATTGAGATCGCGCGCCTGCGTTTCGCAGACATCCTCGACGACTTCGATGCCCGCCTTGCGCAGCATCTCATAGCCCCTGCCCGCTACACGCGGGTCGGGATCGGACACCGCTCCGACGACGCGCGCGATACCGGCGGCTATCAGCGCCTCGGCGCAGGGCGGCGTCTTGCCGTGATGGGCACAGGGTTCGAGCGTGACATAGGCGGTGGCACCGCGCGCGGCATCGCCCGCATGCGCCAGAGCCTCGGTTTCCGCATGTGGCCGACCGCCTTTCTGCGTCCAGCCGCGGCCGACGATACGGCCATCCTTGACGATGATGCAGCCGACGGCAGGATTGGGCGCGACGGTACCGAGCCCGCGCGCGGCGAGGCTCAGCGCCATCTTCATGAAATCGGTGTCTGTTGCCGACGCCATCTTCGCTCCAAATCCTGACCGGGCGGAGCGAGACAGTTCAGTCGTCGTCGCCCTCGTCCCGTGCGGGGCCGCTCAATTCACCCAGGAACTCCTCGAAATCCCGCGCCTCGCGGAAATTCTTGTAGACCGAGGCAAAACGAACATAGGCGACCGCGTCGAGCGAACTGAGCCCTTCCATGATGAGCTTTCCGACCGTCGACGACTGAATCTCACTTTCGCCCATGCTCTCGAGCCGGCGCACGATGCCGGACACCATACGCTCAACCCGTTCCTGCTCAACTGGGCGTTTGCGCATCGCGACTTGCACGGAACGCATGAGTTTGTCGCGGTCGAAGGGGACCCTGCGGCCACTGGCCTTGATGATGGTCAGTTCTCGAAGCTGGACCCGCTCGAAGGTCGTGAACCGGCCGCCGCACGCGGTGCAGAAGCGCCGCCGCCGGATCGACGTATTGTCCTCGGTAGGACGTGAGTCCTTAACCTGCGTATCTTCATTGCCGCAATACGGACAACGCATCCCCTCAAGCCCCCGCCTCTTTCAATACACTGACGTCAAATCGCCGCATCACGGACGCCCTATCGGGGCCCGCCATAGATCGGAAACTGCCTGCAGAGGCCGAGCACACGTTCGCGCACCGCCGCCTCGACTTTCGCGTTGCCCTCTTCGCCATTCTCCGCCAGCCCGGTGAGGACTTCGGTGATGAGCTTGCCGACCAACTGGAATTCGGCGACCCCGAAGCCGCGCGTCGTGCCGGCCGGCGTTCCGAGGCGCACGCCCGACGTGATGGTCGGCTTCTCCGGATCGAAGGGAATGCCGTTCTTGTTGCAGGTGATGCTCGCGCGTTCCATCGCGGCCTCGGCAACCTTGCCGGTGAGCCTCTTCGGACGCAGATCGACCAGCATCAGATGCGTATCGGTACCGCCGGACACGATTGCGAACCCGGCCTCGGCAAGCGTCGCCGCGAGTGCGCGTGCATTCTCGACGACGGATTTTGCATAGAGCTTGAACCCCGGACGCAGCGCCTCGCCGAAGGCGACGGCCTTCGCGGCGATCACATGCATCAGAGGGCCGCCCTGGATACCGGGAAAGATCGCGGAATTGATCTTCTTGCCGATGTCCTCGTTGTTCGAAAGGATCATGCCGCCGCGCGGTCCGCGCAGCGTCTTGTGCGTCGTCGTCGTGACCACGTCCGCGTAAGGCAACGGGCTCGGATGAACACCGCCCGCGACGAGGCCCGCGAAATGCGCCATATCGACCATGAGCAACGCGCCGACGCTGTCGGCAATGGCACGGAATGCCTTGAAGTCAATAACGCGTGGATAGGCCGAACCGCCGGCGATGATGAGCTTCGGCTTGTGCTTCTTCGCCAGATCCTCGACCTCCGAGAGATCGATTTGGTGATCCTGCTGACGTACGCCGTACTGGATTGCGTTAAACCATTTGCCCGACTGGTTCGGCGCCGCGCCGTGCGTGAGATGGCCGCCCGCCGCGAGGCTCATGCCCAGGATCGTGTCGCCGGGCTGCAGCAGCGCCATCATGACGCCCTGGTTTGCCTGCGAACCGGAGTTCGGCTGCACATTCACATAAGCGCAATCGAACAGCCGCTTCGCTCGCTCGATCGCGAGATTTTCGGCAACATCCACGAATTCGCATCCACCATAGTAGCGCTTCCCCGGATATCCTTCGGCGTACTTGTTCGTCATGATCGAACCCTGCGCCTCAAGAACGGCGCGGGAGACGATATTTTCGGATGCGATCAACTCAATCTGGGTCTGCTGGCGCTGGAGCTCGTTCTCGATGGCGCGCAAAATGTCGGGATCGCTCTCGGCAAGACCGTCGTTGAAAAAACCGGCGGGAACCGCCTGCCCGGCCATTGCGTTGCTCGATGACATCGATTGAACCTTATTCGACGGAAAATGAATCAAAACCGCGTTTTGACTCTGAGCGCGATCGACAAATCCCGGACCGCCGCACGAGCCATATTCCGCTGAGCCTCTGGCCGCGTCATACCACATATCGGCGGGTGAAGCCAACGCACTACAGCATGGACGAACACACTCCGCACGCCTGTCTTTAGCCATGAATCCCGTGTGGATATTGCGGCTCGAACAATCGTCGCAAGAACGACCGAAGCGAACAGCTATAGAATTCACAACTCCACGGAAACGCGCGGACATACGTACAGGATATTGGCAACTCAACCTGATGTATTCGGGCTTTTCGCATGATTAGGATGGCTTTTACGTAGGTCTAAACCCGACTTTAGTGCGAATAACATTCCCTACAGCTTTGACACACCTTGATCGGCTGAGACTTAACGAGATAGAAGTGTATCGCTAATCTGGAAATAGATTCGGCTGGCGGTGTCGCCGCCCCGATGAGAAGCGAGTTCCTGTAATGAGCGAGAGCAAGAACAAAAGTGACGGAGACGCACCGGGGCTTCTCAGGTTGGCGAGCGATATTGTATCTGCCTATGTAAGTAAAAATGCTCTGAGTGCCGGGGATTTACCTGAGATCATCCGTACCGTGCACAATACTTTGGCCAATCTGGAGCAAGGTGGTGGCCTCGACCCGGCCCAGGAACTTACGCCTGCGGTGCCGATCAAGAAATCCGTGACGGCCGACTACATCGTCTGCCTCGAAGATGGCAAGAAGCTCAAGATGCTGAAGCGGTATCTCCGCTCGCAGTATGGAATGACGCCGGAAGAATATCGCGCGCGCTGGAGCCTGCCGGCCGATTATCCGATGGTCGCGCCCAACTATGCGGCTCAACGTTCGCGGCTCGCCAAGCAGATCGGTCTTGGTCGCAGCAGCACCAGCGGTCCTCGGGGCCGCCGCCGCAAGTAACCGGCCCTGCGGCCACGCCTACCCTTTAGACGATGATGCCGCCACCACCCGCTCCGCCCTTGTCGGGATCGGCTTTTTGCGGTTGCGGCCTGTGCGCTTCGTCGCCCTCCCGCATCATCCTTTGCTGCAATTTCAGAAGCGCGACGCGCTCAAGTTCGCGATGGGCCGCAGGGCCCGCGGGACCGACCACGGAAACTTCTGTGCCGGTCGCCGCATCGATGGCCGTGACCTTGACACTGCCGCCGACGGGCGTGAATTCGAAAATAACTTCGCGATGTTCGCCCGGCTTGCCGCCGGACGATGGGGGGTGACCCGCTCCGCCGTTAGGCGGCACGCCGGATTTTCCGGCGGGTCCAGACCTGGTCGAGCGCCTTCACAAGGTCGTCCATCATGTCGTCGGTATGGACCGGGCAAGGCGTGAAGCGCAGCCGCTCCGTGCCGCGCGGAACGGTCGGGTAATTGATCGGCTGCACGTAAATGCCGTGATCCTGCAGAAGATCGTCGCTCACCTGCTTGCAGATGACCGGATCGCCGACCATCACCGGCACGATATGGCTTTCGCACATCATGACCGGCAGGCCGGCATCGGCCATTTTCGCACGCAGGGTCGCGGCGCGTTCCTGATGGCAGTCGCGCTCGGCGTTGCTCGACTTGAGGTGCCGTACGGCCGCGAGTACACCGGCGACGAGCACCGGCGCCAGCGATGTCGAGAAGATGAAGCCCGGCGCGTAGGAACGCACGACATCGATCAGGACCGACGAGCCGGCGATATAACCACCCATGACGCCGAAGCCTTTGGCCAGCGTGCCTTCGATGATGTCGACCTTGTCGAGAACGCCGTCGCGCTCGGCAATGCCGCCGCCGTGCGGGCCGTAAAGCCCCACCGCGTGAACCTCATCGAGATATGTGAGCGCGCCATATTTCTGCGCGAGATCGCAGATCTTGCCGATGGGGGCAATGTCGCCGTCCATCGAATAGACGGATTCGAAAGCGACAATCTTCGGCTGCTTGGGATCGATCTCCTTCAGCAGCAATTCGAGATGCGCGAGGTCGTTATGCTTCCAAAGGCGTTTCGGACCGCCACCGCGCTTGATGCCTTCGATCATCGAGGCGTGGTTCATCTCGTCGGAGATGATGACGCAATCGCTGAAGACGCGGGCAAGCGTCGAGAGTGTTGCGTCATTCGCCGCATAACCGGAGGTGAAGAGCAGCGAGGCTTCCTTCTGGTGAAGGTCGGCCAGCTCGCGCTCGAGATCGACGTGATAATGGGTCGTGCCGGAGATGTTGCGGGTACCGCCGGAGCCGGCACCGCATTCGTCGATCGCGCGGTGCATCGCCTCGATCACGACGGGGTGCTGCCCCATGCCGAGATAATCGTTCGAGCACCAGACGACGATATCGCGCGGGCCTTCCGGCGTGTGGAATGTTGCGCGAGGGAAATCGCCGCGATGACGGAGGATGTCGGCAAAGACGCGATAGCGGCCTTCGTCCTTCACGGAGCGGAGCGCATCGGCGAGCGTCGTCTGATAGTCCATGGCCGCAATCCTGTTTTTACTTCGGCCTTTCGGGATGGCGTCGAACCGGCATAACGCCAGCCCCCGTTACCTTACGCCCCGACAGTTAACACACATTAGCCTTCCGGAGCAGGCCTGAGATGCCACGAATTGTCGCATGAAAGTCATGGCCCCAACATCCGGGTTATTACGAGGTCCAAAGCCCTCTTTCAACCAGAACCGCCTTGAGAACCGCCGGCTGGTCCGTCATCAGGCCGTCGACGCCGAGGTCGATCAGGCGGTTCATTTCAACCGGATCGTCGATGGTCCAGACATGGACCTGGAGACCCGCCTCATGGGCCCGTGCGACCAGCATCGGGTCGACCAGCCTGAGGCCGTGCTGTGCGACCGGGATCTGGGCGCATCCCTCGACGAAGCCGCCCCAGAGGGCACCTGCGGGCCCGCACCAGCTCGAAAGGCGCAGGCGGATGGTCGCCATGGGACCGAGCCCCGTGCAGAGATCGGGCCCCAGCGCCTCCCTGACGGCCTGTGTCCGGGCGCCCGAAAAGGAGGTGACGCAGACCCTGTCGAGCGCATTGCAGGACTTCAGGACGCGGATCAGCGGCGCCACCGCGTTATCCCGCTTGGGGTCGATGTTGATCCGGATTTCGGGCCAGGCAAGAAGCAGTTCCTCCAGCCTCGGGATCGGCTCGAGGCCGGATACGCGCGCGCCGGCCACGTCCACGTAATCCATCTCGGCGATGACGCCGGTGCGATCGGTTACACGATCGAGATGATCGTCATGAAAGGCGAGCAACACGCCATCGCGCGTCGAGTGGACGTCCGTCTCGACATACCGGTAACCGAGATCGACCGCGCCCTGAAAGGCAGGCATCGTATTTTCGGGCCAGCTTCCGGCCCCGCCGCGATGGGCGAAGGCGAGGATGCCCTCATGCTCCAGGTATGGAAATCTGGCCGGCCGGCGTGGCGCCATCGTCGTTCGTCTCCCCCAATCTCGCGGATTCAAGCGAGTCGGAGCGAAGTCTAGACTAATTGTCGAGGGAGAGCTTGCCGTCGCGATTATAGACATCGTCGCGGAAACTGACGACGCCGTCGCCGCCGACCCAGGCGGTCAGATAGAGCATGTAGATCGGGACCGGCGCGGCGAGCGGCACGTCCCTGTGCTCGCCGCCGGCGATCGTCGCATCGATGCGGGCGCGGTCCCAGCCGTCCCTGCCGGCGAGAAGCCAGGCCGCGAGATCGCGCACTTCCTGCACGCGGACGCAGCCCGAACTGAAATTGCGCGCGCCACGACCGAAGAGCGTCTTGAGCGGCGTGTCGTGCAGGTAGACCGCATAGGGGTTGGGGAAGTTGATCTTGACGGTCCCGAGCGAGTTCAGGCGGCTCGGATCCTGGCGCAGCCGGTAACGCGAGGTGACGGAAGGGTCCGACCAGTCGACGGTCGAGGCATCGACCTCCGGGGCGTTGTCGCCCCAGCCTTTCAGAACACGGATGCCCATGCGATCGAGAAAGCGTGGGTTGGCCCTGATCTTCGGCAGCAGATCCTTCATTGCGATCGACTGCGGCACGTTCCAATAGGGGTTGAGCGCGACCGAGAGGATGCGGCTGGTATATTCCGGTGTCTGACGATCTTCCTTGCCGACGATAACGCGCTTGCGGAGCGCGACCTTGCCGTTCTCGACCGCCTCGACTTCCTGACCGGCGATGTTGACGAAGACATAGCGACGGCCGAGCGTCGGCGCGACCTCGTTCAGTCGCTTGAGATTGACCTCCAGCTGATGGATGCGCTGCTGGACGGGGACGTTCATGGCGGCGACCGTCGCGCCGCCGATCGCGCCGTCAGGCTCCAGTCCCTGACGTGCCTGGAAGCGGCGAATGCCGTTGAAGACGGCGTCGTCGAAGAGCGTCTGGTCGCCATTCGAGGCGGTCATGTCGCCAGTCGCCATCAATCGCTTGCGGATCAGCGCGATGCGCGGATCGCGGGCGCCCTTTTCCAGCCGCTCACCATCCGGAATTCTCTGCCAGCCGCCGCTTTTCTCGATCTGCTTGTACATCGAGATCGTCCGGACGACAGGCCAGAAGCCGGCATCGCCCAAGGTCGGCACGGTCGACTTCATCGCCGGGTCTTCGTTCACTTCCGCGTTGGCGTTGTCGGCCCAGGGGTCGATCCATTGCGTCTCGACCGGTGCGTAGCTGGAGGCGGCGAGCGCAGGCGTGACGCTGATAAAGGCCAGCGCCAGCAGGCTCAGAAACCTCATGTGCCCGAATGACTTCACCGATCCCTGCTCCATGCCGCCCGGCGATATTAACCTGTTAGCTCACACAGTGCTTCTTTGGGACAGGAGGGTCCCAAAACGACTGCAGCGCGCCTCGATGAAAGGCGCGCTGCAAGAGCCGTGCAGATTTCGACGGTATCGTTCAGAGACGGTAACGGATCTGGTCGGTCCAGAAACGCTCAAGCTTGTGCAACGTCGCATTGATGAGCTTCAGCTCGTCGATGCTGATATCGCCCACTTCCGCAACCGAGCGGCAATGCTTGTTGTAAAGCTCGTCGATGGACTTGCAGATCGCCCGGCCCTTGTCCGTCAGGCGCACGCGCACCGAGCGGCGGTCCAACCGCGAACGCTGGTGGCTGATATAGCCGGCTTCGACGAGCTTCTTGAGATTGTAGGAGACGTTCGAGCCCAGGTAGTGACCCCGGGTACGCAGCTCGCCTGCCGTCATTTCGGCATCGCCGATGTTGAAGAGCAGCAGCGCCTGCACGCTGTTGATCTCCGAACACCCGATCCGGTCGAGTTCGTCCTTGATCACATCGAGAAGGCGGCGATGAAGGCGCTCCACATAGGTAAGCGCCTCCAGATAGGCCGGTTTGGAGGCGGCCTGCTCTTCGGTCGCGGCTGCCATGCTGGCCTGGGTCGTCGTCATAGCCATGGATTGGCCTCTCAACTTCAACAAAATTCCTCGGGAATCGCCTGCGCGACCCCGTCCGTTTCGAACATATCCACCGGGCTCCTAACGACTGGTTTAAACTCGCGCCAAATTGGTCGAAAACTCGTTTTATAGACCCTTATGCCTATATGCGCGCTTGAGCCGCAAGATCGGGACATCCCAAGGCTTGTCGGCGGCAAGGCTCAGGCGTTATGAGTTTCGCCCATGACAACACCTCCCCGCCCCGCCCCCGCCTTCCCCGCCACCCGCATGCGCCGCAATCGCAAGGCGGACTGGTCGCGCCGCCTCGTCTCCGAAAACGGTCTTTCGGCGAACGATCTGATCTGGCCGCTCTTCCTGATCGAGGGACAGGGTAAACGCGAGGCGGTTCCCTCCATGCCCGGCGTCGACCGGCTGTCGGTGGACGAGACCGTGCGCGCGGCAGAGGAAGCCGTTGCCCTCGGCATCCCCGTCGTTGCGCTCTTTCCGCATACGCCGATGGAAAAGCGCGATCCGCGCGGCTCGCTGGCGACCGACCCCGACAATCTCGTCTGTCAGGCCACGCGGGCGATCAAGAAGGCCTTTCCGCAGCTCGGCGTACTGTGCGACGCGGCGCTCGATCCCTTCACGAGCCACGGTCACGACGGCGTCATGGACGGCGAGCGCATTCTCAACGACGAGACGGTCGAGCTGTTGATCCAGCAATCGCTGATCCAGGTCGAAGCCGGCTGCGACATCATCGCGCCATCCGACATGATGGACGGTCGCATCGGCGCGATCCGCACGGCGCTGGAAAACGCCGGGCACATCGACACGCAGATCATGTCCTATGCCGCGAAATACGCGTCTGCCTTCTACGGTCCGTTCCGCGACGCGATCGGCTCGTCCGGCGCACTGAAGGGCGACAAGCGCACCTACCAGATGGATCCGGCGAACGGCGACGAGGCGCTGCGCGAAGTCGCGCTCGACATCGCCGAGGGCGCCGACATGGTCATGGTGAAGCCCGGCCTGCCCTATCTCGACATCGTCTGGCGCGTGAAGCAGGCCTTCGGCGTTCCGACCTTCGCCTATCAGGTGTCGGGCGAATACGCGATGCTCGCCGGCGCCATCGAGCGCGGCTGGCTCGACCGCGACCGCGTCATTCTCGAAAGCCTCATGGGCTTCAAGCGCGCGGGCGCCGACGGCGTCCTCACCTATTTCGCGCCCGCCGCGGCGAGGCTGCTGCAGAAGCGCTAGGCCGATCTATTTCGGCAAGTCGAGCGCGTTCGTCAAATCGCCGGGCGCAGGATTTCCGTTCGCGATCAGCGCATCGGCGCGCGACCTCAACCCCGGCAGCTCCGGCAGATCGAAGCGCTTCGTGATGAAACGCAGGATCGACGTCGTGTCGTAGAAGGTCTTGTCGACCTCGCCTTTCTTCGCAAAAGGCGAAACGACGATCATCGGAATACGCGTGCCCGGCCCCCAGCGGTCGCCCTTGGGCGGCGCGACATGATCCCAGAAGCCGCCATTCTCGTCATAGGTGATGATGACGAGCATATGAGCCCATTGCGGGCTCTTCTCGAGATGCGCGACCAGCTCCGCAATGTGGTCGTCGCCCGAGACCACATCGGCATAACCCGGATGCTCGTTGAGCTCGCCGCGCGGCTTGTAGAAGACGACGGGCTGAAGCTTGCCGGCGTCGATCGCCTTGATGAAGGTTTCGCCATTCAGGCCCGCGTCGAGCAGATGCTGTGCCCGCGCCTTCGTGCCCGGCGCCATGTCCGCAAAATAGTTGAACGGCTGGTGATGGCACTGGAAATTGCTGCCGCTTTCCTTGTAGCAGCCCTCCTTGAGCCCTTCGGCCCAGCCGCCGGCATACCAGACCCATTTCGTGCCATGCGCCGAGAGAAGATCGCCGATATTCTTTTCGGTCTGCGGCGTCAACGTCTTCGAGGAGCTCGGGCGTACCGGGTCGTCATTGCGCTTCAACGGATTGCCGCTCGGCGCATAGGCCGGCTGCATGGTGTTCACCGCATAGAGATCGGGCGTCAGGGTTCCGTCTTTGGCAAAATACGGGACGCCGTGCATCGCCGACGCCGGAGAGCCCGGAACCGTGACCAGCGTCACGCCGTCTTTTCCGACCTTGGCGATCTGGTCCTTCGCGTCGGTCTCTTTCGCGTGCGGGTAGGCCGGCGTGCAGGCGCAGATGAGCCAGAAATGATTGAGGAAGGAGCCGCCGAAAGCACCCATGAAAAAATTGTCGGCCAGCGTGTAGCGACGAGCAATGTCCCAGAGCTTTTGTTTCGAACCGTCGTAGTAACCCATGACGAGGCCGCCCGCATCGCCATAGGCGGCGAAGCGATCGTTCCTGCCGCCATCGATCTGCATCTGGTTCTGATAGAAGCGATGCACCAGGTCGCGCGTCGCGACGTTGAGCGGCAGATTGAAACCCCGGGCGCTGTCGATCGCGAAAGGAGCGTTCGGCAGATGCTTCGCCGTGGTGTCCGCCTCGGTGATCGCGGGTTCGACGCCCTTCTCCGTCAGCCCGCCCCAGACGGGCGGAAGCTCGGCCAGCACCTTGCCGTCACGATCGACCTGCGGTGCGGCCGACTTTGCGTCGGCGAGGCCGTTGGCGCCGGGATAATTGCCGAAGAGATTGTCGAAGCTGCGGTTCTCGGCATAGATCACCACGACCGTATCGATCGCCTCGATGCCCTTCGGCCCGTCAGCGGCAGCCGGCCGCGAAACAACACACGCCACAGCGGCAATGATCAGGCTCAAACAGGCAGTCGTCCATCTCGGCATCGTTCTTGGTCCTCGTTGCACCGGACCAGATCATTTTCCTCAACGATCACATTCCTATGACATCGGGCCTATGACATCAGGCCTATGACACCGAGCCCACGACGCCCGCCAGCCCGGCGAGGGCGAGCGACGCGGTACCGTGGAGGACAGCGAGACCGCCCGCTTCCTCAACAAGCTCTGCGACATGCGTCACTTCTTCGGCCCGCCGCGCGGCCGCGTTCCGGTCGGCGAGCCGACCGAACATCAGCGCATAACGCCCGGGAAAGTCGCCCGCGAATGTCAGGTAGGCGTCGCGCAGACCGCGCGCGCCGCGCGCGTTTTCGAGATCGGCAATCAACATTTCGTAGCCCTCGATCGCGATTGCGCCGAGAAGCTCATCGAGATTGGCGAAGTGCCGGTACGGCGCCGCCTCCGAAACCCCTGCCCGCCGGGCTGCCGCGCGCAGCGTTAATGCTTCCCGTCCATGAATGTCGATCAGGGTCATCGCCGCATCGAGCAGCGCGCGCCGCAGATCGCCATGGTGATAGGTCGTCTTTTGTCCCCTCAGCTTCGCCCGCACGTACCGTTCTCCCTTTGTCCGACCCGCCTCATGTTATCGGTGTTAACATACAATGCAAGCGATATGAAGGAACAGTCCGTGAACTGATTATGAGATTAAATCCCGTCGTGGAAGCCATCGATCTCGACAACGGTATCGGTATAGAAGCCGTTGAACGCGGTCTGCATGCCGATCGAGTAGGCGCCCATGCGGCGAAACTCAATCCAGTCGCCCTCGCGAATGTTTTCCGGCAGTTCAAACTCTACCTTGAAGACATCGAGACTGTCGCATGTCGGCCCGAAGATGCGGAATGTCCTGGGATTGCCTTCGACCGGATGGCACCTGCCCTCGCTGCGTCCGATGGCGCGCACCGGCGGCTTCAGAGGTCCAAGCTGGATTTCCGCCAGGCAGCCATAGATGCCGTCATTGATATAGAGATCGCGCCCCTTGCGAAGCTGCACTTGCGTCAGTACCGAACAGCCATCGGCGCAAAGTGCCCGTCCCGGCTCGGCGAAGAGTGGCATTTCAAGTTCGAGTTCATCGCGCGACTGACGGATAGCGGAAAAGAAGTCCTCGAGCGGCGGCACCACTTCACCATATTCGGCCGGAAAGCCGCCACCGACATCGAGATAGTCGATCGGCACGCCGGCGCGACGCGCGATGCCCGCCGCCTCGCGCATGGCGACCCTGTAGGCGTCGGGATCCGGGCACTGGCTTCCGACGTGAAAGGCGATGGCCGTGCGCGAACCACGGCGGTTCGCTTCCTGCAGAAGCTCGGCAGCTTCTTCGGACGGCGCACCGAATTTCGAGGAAAGGTCATAGACCGCCGCACCTTTCGGCGTGGCGATGCGGACCTCGACCGTAATGTCCTTGCCGACGACCTCGTGGAGCTTGTCGAGCTCGTCGATGTGGTCGACGACGTAATGCCCCACACCGTAGACATCGGATGCCGCCTCGAGCGCGCCCCGGCTCTTCACCGGATGATTGAAGTAGCAATGCGCATCCGGAAACATCTCGCTGATCTTCGCAATCTCGGGCAGCGAGGCCGTGTCGAAATGGCGAACGCCGGCTGCATAAAGAGCGCGCAGCACATGAACGTCAGGATTGCATTTCACCGCATAGAGCACGGTCCCCGGAAAGCCATCGAGAAAACTCTTCGCGGTCGCCTGCAGCACATCCGGAAAGACCATGAACACCGGATAGGAGGGATTGAGACGTCCAACCACGTCGACGACGGAACGAAACCTGACATCCTTCACGCGAAAACTCCTTCGGTCAGCGGTCCGCCTTCTGCAGACGCGCAATCAGGCTCGATGTATCCCAGCGCCTGCCGCCCATGGCCTGCACTTCGGCATAGAACTGGTCGACCAGCGCCGTCACGGGAAGACGCGCACCGTTCGTCCTCGCCTCGTCGAGGCAGATGGCGAGATCCTTGCGCATCCAGTCGACAGCAAAACCGTGATTGAACTCATCCGCAATCATGGTCTTGTAACGATTTTCCATCTGCCAGGATTGCGCCGCGCCTTTCGAGATCACATCGACGACGGCTTCGGGATCGAGACCGGCCTTCCTCGCGAAGTGAATGCCTTCGGAGAGGGCTTCGACGAGGCCCGCAATGCAGATCTGATTGACCATCTTGGTGAGCTGTCCCGCCCCCGCCGGTCCCATCAGCCTGACGGCGCGCGCATAGGCGACGATGACGGGTTCTGCGACCGCATAGGCCGGCGCGTCACCGCCCGCCATGACCGTCAGAATGCCCTTCTCCGCTCCCGCCTGCCCGCCCGAAACCGGCGCATCGACAAAACCGAGGCCGCACCCACGCGCAGCGGCGTCAAGTTCGCGCGCCAGGGAGGCCGAAGCGGTCGTGTGATCGACGAAGACCGCGCCCTTTTCCATTGCCTGAAAGGCACCGTTCTCGCCGAGCGTCACCTGCCGGACATCGTCGTCGTTGCCGACACAGGCGAAAACGATGCGGGCGCCGCGCGCAGCCTCGGCTGGCGTTGAGGCCGATTGCCCGCCATGTTCGGCGACCCATTTTTCGGATTTGGCAGCCGTCCGGTTGTAGACGACGACCCGGTGACCGGCTTTCGTCAGATGGCCGGCCATGGGGTAACCCATGACACCCAGCCCGAGAAATGCGACTTTTTCCGACATCTTCGCTTTGCCTTTGCCTGCAGCTTCCCCCGAGGAAGCTTTTAGCAGGCAAGGATCAAAGTTCAAACCGCCGCGATCGCGCAGATATTCATCCGTTTACTGATGAGATGAGGACGTCACTTCACCTCGCCCTCGGCGGCGATACGGCCCGTCTTGCAGAGGGTCGACGACTCGCCGTCGCATTCGGCGTAATAAAGGCGGACGACCGGACCGTCGACCGTAATGTCATAACAGTCCTTCGTGCCGTAATTGATGATGTCCGATTGATGGCACCAGCGGTCGCCCTCGATCCACCAACGGCCCGTGCCGGACTCGTTCCGCGTCGATGAATATTCGCTGTGATAGGTCTGATAGAAGTAATGCGTCAGGCTGACGGAGCTTGTGCCGTCTGCATGCAGCTCGATCACCGTATTGATGAGACGATTGCTGCCCTGCTGGTCGAGACGCCCCATTTCGAGATGGAACTGACGTCCGCCCATGCGCGAGCGGATGTCGTTGCCGTTGAGCGGCACGCCCTTATGCGCCGGTATCGGATCGGAAATGGCAGCCGACTGGACGGGGGTGATCGCATGCGCCAATGGCGCGTCCTTCGGTTTCTCGACTGGCTGTTCCTTGATCCTGAATTCCGGCCGCTGGAGCCTGATCGCCGGATTTGGCTCCAGTTTCGGCTCCGGCCTCGGCTGGGGCGGAATGATCCTCGGCTTGGGCGTCGGAAAAATGGTGACGTTGATGAGGCTCTGCGCCCGCGGAATGATGTCCGCCTCGGACGTCAGGATGAAATAAAGGGGGACATGCACCAGCGCCGCGAGCAGCAGCCCCCAATATCGCGGCCGGCGAGTGGGCCGCGAGGCCCAGTCGCCGTGGGAGAAGGTCATGTAGGCGGAATCTATAGCAACCATACGCTCCCAGCGCGCGGTTTCCCGGCGCGACCTCCCTCACAAGACTGGATAGAGGTGCGGAACCAGAAGTGGCCGCCCCTCCCAGGACAACCATGCTTCCGGTGGCTCCTCCCCAGGGGCCCTCGACGCTTATGACGCTTTTTCTATCGCCAAGGACGCCAGTTTTAGTAAATTGATATTACGAAAGCACCAGCCCGACCATGCGTCAAGCCGAGTGTTGTCGCTGGCGAAAATTTAATACGAAACAGTACTGCGAAAATTTCGAGTGCCGCTTTTTTGGGGAGGAAAGCGACGATGGCAAGACAAAAGAAGGATGTTTCAAACATCCCCGCCGCGCTTCCGGCGGAGACCTTGGCCGATAACCGGCTCTCGCCTCAATATTTTCTGAATCTGATCTCGGAAGTCGGCACGTTGCTGGCAAAGATCTACGACCGCCGCAGCGGATTGAGTCGAAGCCAGACGCGGATCATCACGTCGTTATTGCAGCGCGATGGGCAGACGCAGACGGATCTGGCGAACGAACTGCACATCCACAAGGTTTCCATCGGAATTTACGTGAATGAGCTTGAAGCGATTGGCCTCGTGGAACGACGTTCGCATCCGACCGACCGCCGCGCCAAATGCATCTTCCTGACGCCGCTGCTGCATGCGCACAAACCCCTGGGCCTTGCCCATTATGCGGACATCCACAACACCGCGATCAAAGGCATCGGACAAGACGACTACATGACCATGCTCGATTGCATCGCGCTGATGCGCGGCAATCTGGTCGAACTCGACGAGACGGATCGTGCCGGAGAACCGGAATCGGATCAGGGCGTGCCTTCGGCAAGGCCCTGATAGCCGCCGCGGTGATAAAGCAGCGGCTTGCCGTCTTCCGAATATTCGAAATGAAGAACGCGGCCGATCATGATGATGTGGTCGCCCGCCTCATGCCGCGTCTCAACGCTGCATTCAAAATGGGCCAGCGCATCCTCAAGCGCCGGACAACCATTGAAAGCTCCCACGCGCAGGGCGAGCCCCTCAAGGCTGTGATCGCCCTGCCTCGCCAGGCGCGATGAAATGTCCCGGTGATCTTCGCGCAGGACGTTCACCGTGAAGCCGTTCACGGATTTGAAGGTCGAAAGCGTGTCGGACTTCTTGTCGAGACTCCAGAGGACCAGCGGCGGATCGAGCGACACGGAGGCGAATGAATTGACCGTGATGCCGATCGGGGGGCGACCCTCCATCTGCGTCGTGATGACGGCAACGCCGGTCGTGAAGCAGCCGAGCGCATTACGGAACTTGCGGGGATCATGCGTCATTTTTAGGCAATCTGCTCCATCTACCGGAACTCGCGAGGGACTGCGACACCGCGCTCATGCGTCGCATAGCCGTTAAATCCCAGTAAACCTACCCACGCAACCCGGAGCCCGCGCAAAACCGCTCATTTTTCTGCAAAACGCATTGGTTAAACCCGCTGTTAATCGGCAGCCGACAAGATGTGGCTGTCGGGATGCCAGCAGTCCGGCACTTGTGGGGTTCACTGAGAGAAAGTTTCGGGCGCGATGAAGCTCCTCGTCGGCATTTTCATTGTTCTGGGCAGCGTCTTTGGCGGCTATCTCGCCAATGGCGGGCACATGGAAGTGCTGTTCCAGCCCTTCGAGCTGCTCATCATTCTGGGCGCGGCTGGTGGCGCCTTCGTCATCGGCAATCCGCCGGCGGTGCTCAAAACCATGGGCGGAACGTTCGGCTCGCTCTTCAAGGGGCCGCGCTACGATAAGGCCGCCTATCTCGATCTTCTCGGCCTGCAGTTCACGCTATTCAAGCTCGCCAAGAGCAAAGGCAATCTCGCGCTCGAAGCGCATGTCGAAAATCCTTCCGACTCGGCCATCTTCGCCCAGTTTCCCCGTTTCGCCGCCGACCATCACGCGATCGAATTCATGTGCGACTACCTGCGCATGATTACGCTCGGCACCGAGAACGCGCATGAGATGGAAGCGCTGATGGACGAAGAGCTCGAGACGCATCATCAGGAGCGCGAGCGCATCGTCGCATCGCTGCAGGCGCTGGCCGACGGCACGCCCGCTCTCGGCATCGTCGCCGCCGTGCTCGGCGTCATCCACACCATGGGTTCGATCACCGAGCCGCCGGAAGTTCTCGGCCATCTGATCGGCGGCGCACTTGTCGGCACCTTCCTCGGTGTGCTTTGCGCCTATGGCTTCTTCGGGCCGATGGCGCAGTCGCTGCGCAACATCTACGAAGCGGAATCGAAATATTACCTGTCGATGAAAGCCGGGTTGCTGGCGCATATGGCGGGATACGCGCCCGCCGTGTCGATCGAATTTGCCCGCAAGGCTCTCATGTCGGATGTTCGTCCGACCTTCATGGAAGTCGAGCAGTCCACCGGCAATCTGCAACCCGCGACGAGCTAGGCGCGAAGCGCGTAACGGGAGGCCAGGATGGCCGGATCGAACGAACAGACGATTATCATCAAGCGGGTCAAGAAAGTGGCCCACGCCCATCACGGTGGCGCGTGGAAGATCGCTTATGCAGATTTCGTGACCGCCATGATGGCGTTTTTTCTGCTGATGTGGCTCATCAGCATGACGACGCCGGAACAGAAACAAGGGCTGGCGGATTATTTTGCGCCCGCCAGCGTCAGTCGCTCGACCAGCGGCTCCGGCGGCATTCTCGGCGGCACGGCCTTCGATGCGGAAGGTTCGCGCATGCCGGGCTCGGCGCCGCGCGTCGTGATGACCATCTCGACGCCGGCCGCACCAAAGAGCCCCGAGACCAACGACAACCGGACGGCCAGCGCTTCGAACGGCTCGAAGGATTCGACGAATGCGGCGCAATCGTCGCCCAACCAATCGGCGTCGAACGCCGCGTCGGCCGATGCCGTATCGCGCGATGAAATGAATTTCCGCAGCGCCGCAGAAAGCCTGCGCCAGGCAATGCAGGACAATCCCGAACTTGCCGAGCTTTCGAAGAACGTGATCATCGACGAGACCCCGGAAGGTCTTCGCATCCAGATCGTCGATCAGGATGGCCGTTCGATGTTTCCATCCGGCCTCGCCGAACCTTATGAACGCACGCGCCACCTCATGGAGGCTGTGGGCAAGATTCTGCTCAAGCTGCCGAACAGGGTGAGTATTTCCGGGCACACCGATTCCGTGCCCTATACGGGCACGCCGGGTTACAGCAATTGGGAGCTGACATCCGACCGGGCCAATGCCGCCCGGCGCATTCTCGAAACGCAGGGCCTGCCGGACGACCGCATCTATCAGGTCGTCGGCAAAGCCGATTCGGAGCCTCTTTTCCCAGAAGATCCGCGCATGGCGGCCAATCGCCGGTTGTCGATTGTGCTTCTGCGCGAGGCGCCGGCCGCTCCGCCGGGCTTCAAGCCCTGAGGTCGGGCTTGCAGCAGCCGATCCGCTTTCCTATGTCATGGGAAACGGGGACAGGGAGCTTGCACCGAAAATGAACGAGGAAAACGGCCTGATCGGCATGCCATCCGGATCGGGGAATGACGGCTACGCGTGGCCGCGCGGTGCTTTCGATGGCGTCATTACCGCCCGCGCCATCGCCTATATCGCCGACCTCCTGATTTTGCTGGTGATCCTCACCGTCGCCATCGTGGTCTTCGGCATTCTGGGTATTTTGACTTTCGGCCTGTTATGGCCCGGCGCGGCACTCAGCCCGCTCGTCACCCTTGCCTATTTCACCCTCAGCCTTGGCGGGCCACATTCCGCCACGCCCGGCATGCGCTGGCAGGGGATCGAGCTCAGGACCTGGGACGGCCGCCGCCCCGGCTATCTGCAAGCCGCGCTCCAGACGATCCTCTTCTATGTCACGGTCGGCGTCAGCTGGGCGGTGGTGCTCATCGTTCCCTTCTTCAACGAGCGTCGCCGGGGCCTGCATGATTTCCTCTGCGGAACCGTGGTGGTTCGGCGGGATGCCCTCTGAGGGCTCGTCTTCCGGGCGCTTCCGCTTTATCCTGAAATCCGGCGGCGCCCGTGAGCGCCGGCCTGGAGCGCAGGACGCAGGACGTGACAGAGCATTTCGGTAACCGGTTTCCGCAGTTCTACATCACGACGCCGCAGCCCTGCCCCTATCTGCCGGGGCGCTACGAGAAGAAGGTTTTCACGCATCTTCTCGGCGACAATGCCGTCTCGCTCAACAATGTACTGACGCAATCCGGCTTCCGCCGCAGCCAGAACATCGCCTATCGGCCTGCCTGCGACGGTTGTTCGGCCTGCGTCTCGGTGCGCATCGTCGTGGACGAGTTCGAGCCGAACCGCACATTCCGTCGCGTGCTCGCGCACAATGCCGATATCGGCGGCGAGGAGAGGCCCGCCCGCGCCACCCAGGAACAATTCGCGTTGCTGCGTTCCTATCTCGATGTCCGCCACGCCGAGGGCGGCATGGCCGATATGACGGCGCTCGATTATGTCTCGATGATCGAGGACACGACGGTGATGACCTCCGTCATCGAATACCGGTCGAACGCGATCGAAGCCGGTGCAAAAGCGCCGCTGGTCGCCGCCGCATTGACCGACACGCTCGAGGACGGATTGTCGATGGTCTACAGCTTCTTCGACACGGAAGCGCAGGACCGCGGCCTCGGCACCTTCATGGTGCTCGATCATGTCAGGCGGGCGAGGCTGAAGGGCCTGCCCTACGTCTATCTCGGCTATTGGGTCGCGGATTGCCGCAAGATGACCTACAAGATGCGCTTCCGTCCGCTGGAAGCCTTGGGGATGGACGGCTGGGACCGCGTGCCCGCCTGAGCCCGAACAATCTGAAGCCCGGAGAACCGATGACCCCGCCCAAACAGCCGTCCGAGCTCGGGCAGCGCATGATGAACATGTCCTTCGCGATGCTGGCCGTCATCGGCGTCATCGCCTATTTCATCTATACGGGCACGGTGAAGCCGGACGAGCCGGTCAAGCTGGCGCTGACCGCGACGCAGACGGAAGCGGCCGCACCGGACAAACCGATCAAGGTCAACCTCGCCGTCCGTCTGGAGAACAATGACGACAAGGGGCTCGCTCTGACCGCACCGACGCGCTGCGACGTCTTCCGCTGGTTCCTGACGGATACCAAAAAAGAGTTCGTGCAGTCGCAGGCCGACGATCAGATCTGCGCCCAGGTCACGGTCTCGACCTGGCTCGAGGCGCATCATGCGATGTCTGAAACCTTTCCAATCGAACTCGATCCGAAGCGCGTGAAGCCCGGCAATTATCTGTTCTTCATCCGTTATTGGGGACACGAGACCAACGAGGCCTTCACCATCCGATGAGTTCAGATGCAAACAGCCCGGCATTTCTGCCGGGCTGTCGCCGCTTCCGATTCTCGAGCGTTCAGAACTTGAAGTTGATGCCGGCGCGGGCGTAGTCGATCGGGCGAATGTCGCCGTTAACGGGCGTTCCGCCCAGATCGTAATTGTCGCTGCCGATGTCGACGCGCAGATATTCGGCCTTCACCGAAATATTCTTGTCGACGAGATATTCGACACCGGCGCCATAGGTGCCGCCCGTGACCATCTTCGAATCCGATGCTTCGCCGCCGGCGCCCGCAATCTTGAACTCGGCCTCGCCAAAGGCAAAACCGGCGGTGCCGTAAACGAGGAGCGGGTTGGTGCCGATAAGCGAGGCAACGTCATAGCCTACACGCGCACGGAAGGTGCCCAGTCCGTCGACCTTGCTGTCGCAATTCGTCGCCGCAGCGCAGGCCACCGAGACGCGGAAGTCGGCCCAGGCATAGTCGCCTTCAACGCCGAAAATCCAGTCGCCGGAATCGATGTTGAAGCCCAGCGTACCGCCGGCGGTCCAGCCATTGGTATCATAGGTACCGCTGCCGGAGGACACCGAGAATCTCTGATCACCCCAGCCGTAACCGCCGTTGATACCGGCGTAGAAACCACCCCAGTTATACGTCGCATTGGGACCATCCGCGGATCCGTCCCCCATCGCAGCCATGGAGGGCGAAGCAATTGCGGTGAGCGCCAGAGCGGCGGAGATCAGAAGTAGCTTTTTCATTTTGCACCTACTTAGCGAAGTGCCCCAAGTCCCGTTGCCCGCGAAAACATCACAGGGACCGACGACCGACAAGCATCCCCCGTCGCCTTCTTGCAAAGACGGTTCACACGTAACGGCATTATCACATCGGGTGTTGCTTCCGCGCCGCAGATTACGCGGCACCGAAGGGACCGGAGAACTTGTCGCCGGATGGATAACCCTTCGGCGGCAGACGACCGGCCTGCGCGCGCTGGCCGACCCACTCCTTGAGATCGGTAAAAAGCCGCGCGCGATTCGAACGGTCGTAGACGGTCAGACCATCCTTCAGTTTGAAACACTTCACGTCGCCAAGACCGCCGTCCTTGTATTTCTGAAGTCGCACGCCCTTGCCGCGCGTCATCTCATTCACTTCTGCGAGCGGGAAGATCAGCAGCTTGCGGTTTTCACCGATGACGGCGACGTGATCGCCCTGCACCACGGCGCAGGAAACGGCTTCGTCGGTGCCGGAGACGTTCAGCACCTGCTTGCCGGCGCGTCGCATCGCGACGACCTCGTCCTCCGGCACGACAAAGCCATTGCCTTCATGCGATGCAACAATGAGTTTGCGGCCGGGCTGGTGCACGAAGAGCTGCACGATCTCGCGCCCCTCCTCCATGTCGATCAACAGGCGCAGCGGCTCGCCATGACCGCGCCCGCCGGGCAGCTTGTCGGCGGCGAGCGTGAAGAAGCGCCCATCGGTCGCGAAGAGGATCAGCTTGTCCGTCGTTTCGGCGTGAAGGATGAAGCGCTCGCTGTCGCCTTCCTTGTATTTGATGTCGGCGTCGGAACCGAGATGTCCCTTCATCGAGCGGATCCAGCCTTTCACCGAGCAGACGACGGTGATCGGCTCGCGCTCGATCATCGCTTCCGGCGGCACGAACTCCACCGTCGGCGCATCGGCAAATGTCGAGCGCCGGCGACCGAGGTCGGTCTTGGGGCCGAATTTGGTTTTGACGTCCCTGATTTCATCCGAAATCTTCGACCACTGGGCATCATCCGATTTCAGCAGCGCCTTCAGCGCCTTCTGTTCGCCGGAGAGTTCCTTGTGCTCGCCGCGGATTTCCATTTCCTCGAGCTTGCGCAAGCTGCGCAGGCGCATGTTGAGGATCGCTTCCGCCTGATTGTCGGTAAGCTTGAAGGCCTTCATCAACTCGACCTTCGGCTCGTCCTCCTCGCGAATGATGCGGATCACCTCGTCGAGATTGAGATAGGCGACGAGATAACCTTCGAGCACTTCGAGACGCCGGGCGATCTTGTCGAGCCGGAAGCTCGTGCGGCGGATCAGCACGACCTTGCGATGGTCGAGCCAGGCCTTGATCGCGTCGCGCAGGCTCATCACGCCGGGGACCTGCCCCGCCGAGAGCACATTCATGTTGAGCGGGAAACGCGTCTCGAGCTCGGTCGCGCGGAAGAGCGACTCCATCAGGTGATCGGCTTCGACGGTCTTGCTCTTCGGCACCAGCACGACCCGGATTTCTTCCGCGGATTCGTCGCGGATGTCGTCGAGCAACGGCAGTTTCTTCGCCATCAGAAGTTCGGCGATCTTCTCGATCAGCTTCGACTTCTGCACCTGATAGGGAATTTCCGTGACGACGATCTGCCACATGCCGCGCGGCAGTTCCTCGATCTGCCAACGCGCGCGTACGCGGAAACCGCCCCGGCCCGTCGCATAGGCCTCCTCGATCGAGGCGCGGCTTTCGACGATGATGCCGCCAGTCGGGAAATCGGGACCCGGCACGAACTCGACGAGCTTTTCCGTCCGCGCGTTCGGATGCTTGATGAGGTAGAGCGCCGCATCGCAGAGCTCGGCCGCGTTGTGCGGGGGAATTGAGGTCGCCATGCCGACGGCGATGCCAGCGGAACCATTGGCCAGCAGGTTCGGAAAGGCGCCGGGAAGAACGATCGGCTCTTTTTCGCTGCCGTCATATGTCTCACGGAAATCGACCGTTTCATCGTCGATGCCGTCGAGCAGCAGCGCCGCGACCTCCGTCATACGCGTTTCGGTGTATCGCATGGCAGCGGCATTATCGCCGTCGATATTGCCGAAATTGCCCTGCCCGTCGACCAGCGGATAGCGAACGGAGAAATCCTGCGCGAGGCGGACCAATGCGTCATAGACCGACTGGTCGCCATGCGGGTGATATTTACCGATGACGTCGCCGACGATGCGCGCAGATTTCTTGAAGCCGGAACCCGGCTCCAGCTTGAGCTGACGCATCGCGAAGAGAACGCGGCGGTGAACCGGCTTCAGACCGTCGCGCACGTCCGGCAAGGCGCGATGCATGATCGTCGAGAGCGCATAGGCGAGGTAGCGTTCTTCCAGCGCTTCGCGCAGCTTGATCTCGGGTTCCGGACCTTCGGGCGGTGGGACGAGCTTGGTCATGGCTGGAACTTTGGCATTTGATTCGAGGAAAAGCGGTCGATCCGCAACCTACCCTCAGCGGCGCAAGGGCAGCAAGCCGCCTTCAGCCCGCGGCCCGCGTGGCGAGCCGGCGATTGAACTGATCGACAAGACGAATGCGTGCATCGGGCAGATGCCGGTCACCCGGCGCGTAAAGATGACGCTCAAGAAAATGGCCGGTGATGCGGAAACCTTCAAAGACGTCTTCGGGGCTCGCGACGCCAGCCTGCGAGCCGTTCAGGAACGAGGGCAGCCGAAAGAGCCTCTCGCGATAGGGCGAGCCGGCCTCGCGGCTGACCGCACCCCCGCTTCGCGGCGAGACATAGGCCAGATCCTCGCGCGAGCCCGTCGCGGCGCATTGCGCGAGATCGAGACCGAAGCCAAGTTCCTGAAGCAGCCCCAACTCCCAGCGGACGAAGATCGCCGGCCAGATGTCGGCGTCTTCCATCGTGTCGAGAAGGAGTTCGAAGCCCTCATAAAGCGCCGGGTGAGCTTCCCGTTCCGGAATGATTTCGGCGATGGCGCAGGCGGCGCTGAGGCCCAGCAGCGAAAAGGAATCCTCCATCAGCAATCCGGCGCGCGGCTTCAGCATTTCCGCCGTATAGGTGCCGAGATGTTCGGAGAGGCGCGCGCGCCAATGCGCGGCGAGACTGTTGCCCGGCTGAAGCATGCCCTTGTGCCGCCGTCCCGCGCCGCCGCGCACGAGGCCGAGATGCCGGCCATGCTCGCGCGTGAGGAGCTCGACGATCGCACCGGACTCGCCATAGGCACGGGTCGACAGAACAATGCCCTCGTCACGCCATTCCATGGCCGCTCGCGGAGTTGAAGCAGTGTCTGAACATGGGGGCGATTATATCGTGTCGTCAGACGCTTGCACGATCCGACTTACCCGATTCGTCCGCCCGCTCGTTCAATCCTTCGGAAAGTCGAGGCCCATTTCGCGGTAACGCTCGCGGTCGTCGCCCCAGTTCTCGCGCACTTTCACGAAGAGGAAAAGATGGACCTTGGTCTCGAGCATATCCTCGAGGTCCTTGCGCGCGAGCTGGCCGACTGTCTTGATTGTCTGGCCACCGGCACCGAGGACGATCTTCTTCTGGCTGTCGCGCTGCACGAAGATGACCTGCTGGATGCGGATCGAGCCGTCCTTCTTCTGCTCCCAGCTTTCGGTCTCGACTGTCAATTCGTAGGGCAGTTCATCATGGAGCCGAAGATAGAGCTTTTCGCGGGTAACTTCCGCGGCGAGCGATCGCAGCGGCACGTCGGCGGCCTGATCCTCGGGATAGTGCCAGGCGCCTTTCGGCATCAGGCTCGCAATGTAGCTTTTGAGGTCGGCAACACCGTCGCCGCTCAGGGCCGAGATCATAAAAGTTTTCGTGAAGAGACCCGTCTCATTGAGCTCGGCGGCAAGCTTCAACAGCTTCTCGCGCCCCTTCTCGCTTGTCATCACGTCGGCCTTGTTGAGCACAAGCACCGCGTTGCGGCCCTGTTCGCGCAGGCCTTCGAGAACGCGCTGCAGATCCTCGCCGCGCTCGCGCTCCGTATCGACCAGCAGGATCACGACATCGGCGTCACCCGCCCCGCCCCAGGCCGCATTGACCATGGCGCGGTCGAGACGGCGCTTCGGCTCGAAGATGCCGGGGGTGTCGACGAAGACGATCTGCGTGTCGCCTTCCATGGCGATGCCGCGGATGCGCGCACGGGTCGTCTGCACCTTGTGCGTGACGATCGCGACCTTGGAGCCGACCAGTGCATTCAGCAGCGTCGACTTTCCGGCGTTCGGCGCGCCGATGATCGCGACGAAGCCGCATTTCGTCTGCCGGTCGGCGACGTCGATATTCTCGGGCTCACTCATTTTCCGTCCAGACTTTTTCCCGCATCAGGATCGCTCGCGCCGCCGCCTGTTCGGCTTGCCGCTTCGAACTTCCCATGCCTGTTTCCGCAGGCAATCCCTTGACCTCGATCCGCACCTCGAAAACGGGTGCGTGGTCCGGGCCCGAGCGGCCGATTTCCTTGTAGACCGGGACACCGCGTCCGTGCCCTTGCGTCCATTCCTGCAGCGCCGTCTTCGGGTCGCCGCGCAGCCGCACCGGCGCCGTCATGAGATGCGCCCATTCGGCGGTTATGAAGCTCGTCGCCGCCGGCAAGCCGCCATCGAGATAGAGCGCCGCGATGACTGCCTCGCAGGCATCGGCGAGGATCGCGGCCTTTTCGCGGCCTCCCGCGCGCTCTTCGCCGGGGCCGAGTAGAAGATGCGGGCCGAGATCGACCCGCTCGGCGATCTCCGCACAAGCTTCCTTGCGCACCAATGCATTGAAACGAACCGCGAGCTCGCCCTCGTCGGCCGCCGGAAATTCACGCAACAGCCATTCGGAAACGGCAAGCCCCAATACGCGATCGCCGAGAAACTCCAGCCTCTGATTGCTGAACGAGGCCGGAGCCTGATCCCCGGTCAGCGCGCTCGGGTGGCTCAGCGCCAGTTCGAGCAGCGTCTTGTCGGCGAAGCTGTACCCGAGGCGCTCTTCCAGCGCCCGGCGATTGCGGCGCCCCTTGCTCAATCGGTCCACTTGAAGATGCGGTTCCAGCGGATCGACGAGGGCCAGCGCCAGAATTCCCAGAAATGCGCGCTGCCGTCCGTGGAGAAGAAGATGATCTCCGCCTTGCCTACCAGATTCTCGAAAGGCACGTAGCCCACCACGCTCGGCACACGGCTGTCGGCGGAATTATCGCGGTTGTCGCCCATCATGAAGTAATGATCCGGCGGCACGACATAGACGCCCGTATTGTCTTCGACGCTCTCCTCGATGAGATCGAGGGTCGTATAGGAAACGCCGTTCGGCAGCGTCTCCTGATATTGCGGGATGCGGCGCACATTGCCGAACTCGTCGCCCGCCACGAAGTCCTCGACGCGCACGCGCGGCACCGGCTGGTTATTGAGATAGAGCACGCCGTGCTTCATCTGGATCGTGTCGCCCGGGAGGCCGATCAGCCTCTTGATGAAGTCCGTGCGATTGTCGGTCGGCTTCTTGAAGACGACGATGTCGCCGCGATGCGGCTGGCGGCCAAAAATCCGGCCGTCGAAAAGCGGCGGGCTGAACGGCAGGGAGTGCTTGGAATAGCCGTAGCTGTATTTCGAGACGAAGAGATAGTCGCCAACCAGCAGCGTCGGCACCATCGAACTCGACGGGATATTGAAAGGCTGGAACAGGAAGGCGCGGATGATGAGAGCGATGACGAGCGCGTAGCCGATCGTCCGGGCATTTTCGGCAAATGCGCCGGTTCCGGCCTTCTTCATATTGTCAGTCATCGACATCCATCCAACTCCCTGTCGTCCCGATAGCCGCCCTTATACGGGAACGACGGGACCATAACACAGCTTCGGCCCGCAGGCCGTCCCGGTTCACCCTTGCGCGGCCGCCACATTGCCGGCCGGCAGGGCCGAAATTATGACGAAAGCCTGCGCCATGGGATGATCGTCGGTAATCGTTATATGGATGACCGCCTCCATGCCCGACGGCGTGATGACCTTCAGGCGTTCTTTTGCGCCGCCGGTCAGCACCATGGTCGGTTGGCCGCCACGAAGGTTAACGACGCCCATATCTTTCCAGAATACGCCCCGATTGAGCCCTGTGCCGAGCGCCTTGGCACAGGCTTCCTTGGCGGCGAAACGCTTGGCGTAGGACGCCGCGCGGTTGCGCCGCCTGTCCGATTTCTGTCGCTCGATATCCGTGAAGATGCGCTGGGTGAAGCGCTCGCCGAAGCGCTCCAGCGTCTTTTCAACCCGGCGAATATCTATCATGTCGTTGCCGATGCCGATGATCATGCGGTTCTGGCTCCAAGGACTTCGGCACGCGCCTTGTCCATCAGCGCGCGCATCCGCTTGATCGTCGAATCGAGACCGCCGAAAATGGCCTCGCCGATCAGGAAATGGCCGATGTTGAGCTCCGCAATCTCGGCCAAGGCGGCAATGGGCGCCACGTTGTCGAAGGTCAGGCCATGGCCGGCGTGGACTTCGAGACCAAGATCGGCGCCTTCGCGAGCCGCCCTTGTCAGCCGCGCAAGCTCCTCGACCCGCCGCCCCGCATCGCCGGCATCGCAATAGGCGCCGGTATGCAGCTCGACCACCGGGGCACCAAGGGCGCGGGCAGCTTCGAGCTGATGGCTATCGGGATTGATGAAGAGCGAGACGCGAATGCCGGCGTCGCTGAGTTTCCGGATGTAGAGCGCCATGTGCTGGCGATGGCCGGCGACATCGAGCCCGCCTTCCGTCGTCACTTCCTCGCGCCGCTCGGGCACGATGCAGCAGGCATGAGGCTTGTGGCGCAGCGCTATGTCGAGCATCTCGGGCGTCGCCGCCATTTCGAGATTGAGCGGCAGGCCGATCTCGTTCATCAGCTTGTCGATGTCCTCGTCGCGGATGTGACGCCTGTCCTCGCGCAGATGCGCGGTGATGCCGTCGGCGCCGGCGGCTGCCGCGGCATGGGCGGCACGCACAGGATCGGGGTGATCGCCGCCGCGCGCATTCCGGATCGTCGCGACGTGATCGATGTTGACCCCAAGCCGCAGATGCGTCGCTTTTGTTCCGCTCATCACTCCGGTCTCCCGCGCAGCCTATTCCTGCTCATCATTGTCCGCGAGCGCATCCCGCTCCGCCTGCCGGGCCATGGCGCGCTCTTCCAGTTGCTCGCGCCGACGAAGCTGATAAGCGGCGACAGCAGCTTTGACGATAAAATATGTCACAAACGCGGCGGCGATGCCGAGCGGGACAGATCCCAGCGCCATCGGGACCAGAACCGGCAGGATCATGTCGAAGGCCTTGTGGCTCATCAAAACCTCGGTGAGGTTCACGTGATGCCTTCCCGACATGCCGAGCATCCGGGTGCCCAGATCGTAGGTCGCGATCCAGATCGGCGGATAACTCAGCGGATTGCCGACCAGTGTCCCGAAGGCGGCCGCGATGAGATTGCCCCTCAACACCCAGGCGATCACGACCGCCATCATGATGTGGAAGCCGAGCAACGGCGAGAATGAGGTGAAGGCACCGGCCGCGAAGCCGATGGCAATGGTGTGCGGCGTACCGCTCAGGCGCCAGACGCGCCGCCAGACATAACGGGTCGCACGCTTCCAGCCGATGCGGGGCCAGAAAGCCTCTCTCAGCTTCTGCAGCGGATGAAGCTCGACCCTACGCCGGAACACCGATCATTCCTTATTTCAATCCCCGGCTGCCCGGTTTGGTGGCCGGGAGCTTTGCAAGGTCGGGCGGCAACTTGTCCGCGGGATAAGCCGGCACGTCGATCTGCGCGAGCGAGATGAGCTTCACGCCAACTTTCGCCTTGCCGCCGGAACGATCGATCAGGCACGCCGCCGCGACGACGCGCGCGCCGGTCTTCCTGATCGCGGCGATGCACTCGCGCGACGAAAGCCCGGTGGTCACGATGTCCTCGACCATCAGCACGTTCATGCCCTTCTTCAGTTCGAAGCCACGGCGAACCGTGAATTCTCCATTCTCGCGTTCGACATACATGGCCGGTACGCCGAGCTGCCGAGCCGTCTCGTAGCCGGGAATGATGCCGCCGACCGCGGGCGAGACGATGGCATCGATCGGCTTGTCGATCTCGTCGCGCACCTTCGCCGCAAGCGCCTTGCAGAGCTTGGCGGTGCGCTTGGGGTTCATGAAGACCAGCGCCTTCTGAAGGAAGAGAGGACTGTGAAGGCCCGATGACAGGATGAAATGCCCCCGCAGGAGCGCACCCGACTTTTCGAATTCCTTCAGAACCTTGGCCTCTTTCATGGCGCCCCCCAATTTTGGTGCATCGGGATAGCAGATTTTGCCTGCCATGACCCGGAAAATTAAACGATATGCGCCGCCTCAGCGACGCGGCCGAACGACCCTGCTGACGACCGACAGACCGTTGAGCGCCGACATGATGCGCGTGAGGTGTTTCACGTCGCGGACCTCAAGATCGATCTGCATGTCGTAGAAATCCGGATCGCGCTGCGTCATCGACAGGTTGGTGATGTTGCTGCCGTAATCGGCAATCAGCGAGGTGATGTGGCCAAGCGAGCCGACTTCGTTGCGCGCGGTGACATGGAGACGCGCCGGAAAGACCTGAGGGTGATCCGGGTCGATATCCCAGGCAACGTCGAGCCAGCGCGTCAGATCGCCATCGAACTCCTCCAGCGCCGGCGCGTCGATCGGATAGATCGTCACGCCTTTGCCCGGCGTCACGATGCCGACGATACGTTCGCCCGGCAGCGGGAAACTGTCCGGCGCCATCGTGATCGCAAGGCCGTGGCCTCGTCCCGAAAGCCGGACGATGGCGCGATGGTCCCCCGCGCCATTGGTTTTCACGGGCTTGCGCCGCCCACCCTTTTTCACCGGCAGTTCGGGATAGACGGTTTCGAGAACCTGCTGGCCGGTGAGTTCGCCGGCGCCGACGGAGGCCAGAAGATCGTCCACGTCGTCCTGATGCAGCACACCGATAGCGCGCTGCAGGATGACGTCGGTCATCTCCCTGCCGGCGGCCTCGAAGGCGCTTTTCAGCATTTGCCGGCCGAGACGACCGAACTCGGCGAGCTTTGCCTGACGAATGGAACGGCGAATGGCGGAGCGCGCCTTGCCTGTCGCAACGAAAGCTTCCCATGCGGGAGACGGACGCTGCGCCTGCGAGCGAATGATCTCAACTTCGTCGCCGTTCTGCAGCACCGTGCGCAGCGGCATATGCCGGCCATTGATCTTGCAACCGACGCAACTGTCGCCGACATCGGTATGCACCGCATAGGCGAAGTCGATCGGGGTCGCACCGCGCGGCAGCGTGATGAGAAGCCCCTTGGGTGTGAAACAGAAGACCTGATCGGAGAACATCTGGAGCTTGGTATGCTCCATGAATTCTTCCGGCGTGCCGCCATGCTCCAGCATTTCGATGAGCTGACGCAGCCAGCGGAAGGTGCTTGCGAATTCGGATGAGTGCTCCGCTCCGCCCGCGCCTTCCTTGTAGAGCCAGTGTGCCGCAATACCGAGTTCGGCGACCTCGTGCATCTTGTGGGTGCGGACCTGAATTTCGACGCGCTTCTGTTCCGGCCCGATCATCGTCGTGTGGATCGAGCGATAACCGTTGTTCTTCGGCGTCGAGATGTAGTCCTTGAAACGTCCCGGCACCATCGGCCAGTTCGTATGCAGGATGCCGAGCGCGCGATAGCAGTCGGCGACATCGTCGACGATGACGCGAAACCCGAAAATGTCGGAAAGCTGTTCGAGCGAGATGGCGCGGCGTTCCATCTTGCGCCAGACGGAATAAGGCCGCTTCTGCCGTCCGTCCACTTCGCAGGCCAGACCGCCCGCCTGCAATTTCGACTGGAGCTCGTCGGCGATGCGCTTGACGATATCGCCGCTCGCGGCGCTGAATTCGTTGAGGCGCTTCAGCAGCGTCTCACGCGCTTCCGGGTTGAGTTCCTTGAAGGCGAGATCCTCGAGCTCCTCGCGGATTTCCTGAATGCCCATGCGGCCCGCAAGCGGCGCATAGATATCCATCGTCTCCTGCGCGATGCGCTGACGCTTTTCCGGCGAGGGGATGTATTGCAGCGTCCGCATATTGTGCAGACGGTCGGCGAGCTTCACCAGCAGGACGCGAATGTCGTTCGACATTGCGAGCAGGAACTTGCGGAAATTCTCCGCCTGCTTGGAATGTTCCGATGTGAGTTCGATGCGGGTGAGCTTGGTCACGCCGTCGACGAGGTTCGCGACTTCGGGACCGAAGAGCTTCGTCAGCTCCTCCATCGTCGCGTCCGTATCCTCGATCGTATCGTGAAGGATCGCGGTGACGATCGTCGCCGTGTCGAGCTTGAGGTCGGTCAGAATGCCGGCGACTTCGATCGGGTGCGAGAAATACGGATCGCCGGATGCGCGCTTCTGGTTGCCATGTTGCTTCATGGCATAGACATAGGCGCGGTTGATCAGGGCTTCGTCCGCCTTGGGATCGTAGCCGAGTATCCGATCGACCAACTCATACTGACGCAGCATTCCTCAAACCTTGCCAGCCTACGGGTTAACTCACACGAAACAAAAACGCCGCCCTTACCTTCCGGCCGGGGCGGCGCTCTAAACCGAATGACGCTCGGGAGCGGAACTCCTCTCCGCCGTTAGCCTTGGGCTCAGTCTTCCCCATCCATGTCGTCCGCGTCGGCGGATTTCTGCTGCGGCGAGTCGATCTGGCTCTGGATGGCGCGGAGGAGTTCCTCCTCGCTCATACGGTCGCCGCCGGCGCCCGCGCCGAAGGTATCGATCTCGGCAGCCTGAACTTCGCCCGAGGTCAGGAGCTGGAGGCTCTCGGCTTCCGGCTCGTCCGTCTCGACGCGCTTCTGCATGCTGCCGACGAGGTCCTCACGGAGTTCGGCGGGCATGACGGTCCGCTCGGCGATTTCGCGCAGCGCCACGACCGGGTTCTTGTCGTTGTCGCGATCCACGGTCAGCTCCGCACCGGCCGACATGGCCCGGGCGCGATGAGCGGAAAGGAGAACCAGTTCGAAACGGTTCGGCACCTTGTCGACGCAATCTTCAACGGTTACACGCGCCATGGTGGCAACTCCGGGTATAGCGGGGAAAATTTATTGTGCGCTGTATGTAGGGGGTCGGCAATGAGAAAGCAAGCAAAAGCAGGCTCTTAGGCGCCGGATTTGGCCCATTTCAGGACCCAATTCGCTCAATTCCGGCCAGTGCGCCCGGGCCGTGGCGCGCCTTCAGCCGGGCGATGAGGCTTTGGGCACCCTCCCCGGTCAAGGGATGACGCCAGCGGGGGGCAACTTCCAGGAGCGGAACCAGCACGAAACCCCTGTCGGCAAGGCCAGGATGCGGCAAGGCAAGGGGCAGCTCCCCCAGTCCGGCATCGGCTCCCCGGGGGCCTGATGGCGGGATCACAAGGCCCTCGAAATCGATCAGGTCGAGGTCGAGCGTCCGTTCCCCCCAGCGGATGCGGCGAACCCGGCCGAACTGCGCCTCGATGCGGTGAAGCATGTCCAGAAGCGCGCGGGGCGGCAGGGCGGCTTCCACGGCGACCACCCCGTTCACGAAGGGCGGCTGTGCGTAAGGGGTGATAGCCGGCGTCCGGTACCAGGAGGACCGCCGCAGGACGGTAATGCCAAAGGCCGGCATGATATCGAGCGCGTCTTCGAGCACCGTTATCGGTTCGCCATAAACACTCGTCAGATTGGCGCCCAGTGCTATCAAAATCATCGCGTCCCGTTCCCGTGCATGGAATATCCGTTTTCAAAAATCGCGGGGCTTCTATAGTTTGCCGGCATATGCAAAGCCGTCCGCCGGCCACGTTTTCATTTCAAACCTGTCATCGACATAAGATACGCGCAGGAGACTCTCATGAATTTTTATCCGCAGGAACGTATTGCCCTCTTCATCGACGGCGCCAATCTCTATTCGGCCGCGCGCGGTCTGAATTTCGACATCGATTACAAGCGGCTGCTTGAACTCTTCCGTTCCAAGGGAACGCTTCTCCGCGCCTTCTATTACACCGCACTGCTCGAGGACCAGGAATATTCGCCGCTGCGGCCGCTGATCGACTGGCTCGATTACAACGGATATTCGGTCGTGACGAAACCGGCCAAGGAATTCACCGACGCCGCGGGTCGTCGCCGCGTCAAAGGCAATATGGACATCGAACTCGCGATCGACGCGTTGGAGATCGCCGACAAGATCGATCATGTCGTGCTCTTTTCGGGCGATGGCGATTTCCGCCGCCTCGTCGACGCCATCCAGCGCAAAGGCAAGCGCGTCACCGTCGTCTCCACAATCCGCTCCTCGCCGCCCATGATCGCGGACGAACTCCGTCGCCAGGCAGATCAGTTCGTCGACCTCGAAAGCCTGCGCGGCGTCATCGGCCGCAATCAGGATGGCCGTCATCAGCAGGTTGCCGCCGCGCCGGTCGAAGATGACGATGAATATTACGACGATGAGGACGAGGACGATCTCGACCAGCCAGCGCGCGCCTGACGCATCCCATGTCAGAGATCGAAATCGCGGCACCGGAAGCGCCGCGCGACTGCCCGCTCTGCCCGCGTCTCGTCGCCTATCGCCATGAAAATCAGGCCGCGCATCCCGACTGGTTCAACGGACCCGTGCCGTCCTTCGGCACCGAGAATGCGCGGCTTCTGATAGTCGGGCTCGCGCCGGGCGTACAGGGTGCGAACCGCACGGGACGGCCTTTTACGGGCGATTATGCCGGCGATCTCCTCTATTCGACGCTGATCGAATTCGGTTTCGCCAAGGGCACATATCAAGCGCGGTCGGATGACGGGCTGAAGCTCGTCGATGCCATGATCTCGAACGCCGTGCGCTGCGTACCGCCGCAGAACAAGCCGACGCCGCTGGAAGCAAAGACTTGCTTGAGATTTTTCTCGGCGCGCCTCGCGGCACTTCCGAAGCTCACCGCCATTCTCGCCCTCGGCCGCATCGCACATGACGCCGTGCTCACCGCGCACGAAGCCAAGCGTTCGAAATTCCCCTTCGGCCATCAGGCGAACCACGATCTCGGCGACGGATTGCGGCTTTTCGACAGCTATCACTGCTCGCGCTACAACACGAATACCGGCCGCCTCACGACGCCGATGTTCCACGCGGTGTTCAGCGATATCCGGAGCTATCTCGACGGGAAGTGAGCCGGAGGCATCAACTATACCTCTGTTCCGTCCACGGATCGGCTTCGTTGTGATAGCCGCGCTCTTCCCAGAAGCCGGGCTTGTCGACCGGGCTGAATTCGATCCGCCGGATCCACTTCGCGCTCTTCCAGAAATACCATTGCGGCACGATGGCGCGCACCGGGCCGCCGTGCTCACGGGTCAGGCGCTCACCCTCCCAGCTATGGGCGATCAACACGTCCGGCTCGTCGAAGACCTCGAGTTTGATGTTGGTGGTGTAGCCGTCATAGGAATGAAAAATGACGTGGCGCGCCTCGGCCGTCGGCTTCACGAGATCGATGATCGTCCGCGAGGAGACGCCGTCCCAGTTGTTGTCGTAGCGGCTCCATGTCGTCACGCAATGGATGTCGCTGACATAATGCGTCTGCGGCAACGCCATGAACTGCTCGAAGGTCAGCGTGACCGGATTTTCGACAGCACCCTCGATCCGCAAGCGCCACTTGTCGAGCGCGATGTCGGGCTGGACGCCGAGATCGAGGACCGGCCATTTCTCGACGAGGTGCTGACCCGGCGGCAGGCGGTTCGCGTGGCGAAGGTCGGCCTTGCCGGTGAGGTGCCGGCCTTCGGCGGCCGTCTTCTCCTTGGAACGGATCAGCTTGTCCTTGATCTGGCCGATCAGTCCCGGCTTCTCGTCGTCGCTCATCGAGGCTCCTTTCGGACCTAGCCGCGCTCGCGCATGACGCGCGCCTTGTCGCGCTCCCAACTCCGCTGCTTCTCCGTCTCGCGCTTGTCGGCCATCTTCTTGCCCTGCGCGAGGCCGATTTCGACCTTCACCCGGCCCTTGTCGTTGAAATACATCTTCAACGGCACGAGCGTCATGCCCTGCCGCAGCACCGCTTGGGAAAGCTTGTCGATTTCGCGCCGGTGCAGCAAGAGTTTCCGCGGCCGGCGCGTCTCGTGATTGAATTGATGAGCCTGCAGATAGACCGGGATATAGGC
>CAISYL010000198.1 GCA_903889655.1 uncultured Alphaproteobacteria bacterium
GATCCCGCTCGGGCTTTATCTTGCCTTCATGGCAGCGACGCTCGTGCTCTGCATCGTGCCGGGGCCGGTCGTGACCTATCTGGTCGCGACCGGCATCCGCCAGGGATCGCGCGACGCGCTGATCGGCTTGAGCGGGGCGTCGAGCGCGCTCTGCATTCACATGCTGCTGGTCGTCGCAGGCCTCGCGCCGCTTCTCGCCGCGCTCGGAAGCTGGGCCGAAATCCTGAAGCTCATCGGCGCGGCCTATCTCGTCTGGCTCGGAGTTTCCGCCTGGCGCACGCCGATCGAACCGGGTGACGGCGTCGGCGTCTCATCGCCGCGCCTGCCCCCTTCCGTTCTCTATCGCCGTGGACTTCTGATCTCGCTGACCAATCCGAAGACCCTCGCCTTCTACGCGGCCTTCTTTCCGCAATTCATTTCGCCGGAGCGGCCGGCCATGCCGCAGCTCGTCGTGCTGGCGGTCAGCTTCGTCGTATTGAGCGCGCTGTCCGACGGCACCTATGCGGTGGCCGCGGGTCGTCTCGCGCCGTACCTCAAGAGCCCGCGCGCGCAGAAAATTCGCAACAGGACAACCGGCGCCGTTCTCGCCGCGGCGGGCTTCGGCCTCGCCCTCGCACGCCGCTGAAGGAGATATCGACATGAAGACCAGAGCCATCCGCATCCACAAGACCGGCGGTCCCGATGTTCTGCAACTCGAGGAGATCGATCTTCCAGATCCGGGCGCCGGCGAGATCCGTGTGCGCAACAAGGCGATCGGCCTCAATTTCATCGAGACCTATTTCCGCTCCGGCCTCTATCCGGTGAAACTCCCCTTCACGCTCGGCAGCGAAGCCGCCGGTGTCGTCGACGCGGTGGGCGACGGCGTGACCAACGTAAAGCCCGGCCAGCGCGTCGCCTACAATAGCGGCGGGGCCTATGCCGAACTGACCAATCTGCCGGCGGTTCGCGCGCTCCCGCTTCCCGACGGCGTCAGCGACGAAGCGGCCGCCTCTCTTCTCCTGAAAGGTGCCACCGCCGAATATCTGTTGCGGCGGACTTTCCGCGTCGAGAAAGGTCAGACCATCCTCTGGCATGCGGCGGCCGGCGGCGTCGGCCTCATCGCGACCCAATGGGCGAAACATCTGGGCTGCACCGTCATCGGTACGGTGGGCTCGGACGACAAGGTCGCGATCGCCAAGGCTCATGGCTGCGACCACGTCATCAACTACCGGACCGAGAATGTCGTCGAGCGCGTCAGGGACATCACCGGCGGGAAGAAAGTCCCCGTCGTCTATGACGGCGTCGGCAAGGATACGTTCCTCACCTCGCTCGACTGTTTGAGTCCCCGCGGCCTTCTCGTTTCTTTCGGCAATGCGTCGGGTCCGGTGACCGGCGTCGATCTCGGCATCCTCGCGCAGAAGGGTTCGCTCTATGTGACGCGGCCGACGCTCGCGACCTATGCCGCCTCGCCAAATGACTATGCCGAAATCGGTGCCGAGGTTTTCGATGTCGTCGCGAAAGGCGCTGTCAGGATCGAGATCGGCCAGCGCTACAAGCTCGCCGACGCCGCGCAAGCGCATCGCGACCTCGAAGCGCGGAAGACGACCGGCGCGACGGTGCTGCTGCCCTAGTCTTCCGGTACGCCGAAACCGATATCGAGAAACGCCGTCTGCTTGAGCGTCAGCGTCCGGTCGAGGATCACGTCGACGTTCCACTCCGCCATCTTGGCGGCCGGCATGATCGTGCCGATGATGCGGTTCTTGCCGTCGGCGCCGGCGGCGATCGGCAGCGTCAGGAATTCGCAAGGATAGATCCGGCCCGTGCGGTCGGGGATGTCGCGGATCATCACGAGGCCGCAGGGCTGCGTGTGCAGGAGGCGCATCCTTGCCTGATCCATCGCCCGCTCGACGGGATCGAAGGGATTGAAGACGTCATAACCGGTGAGGTCGATGCCGCCGGCTTCCACCAGCGCGCTCCCATAGATGCGGAAGACGAGACGCTCGTCATCCTCCCAGCTCAGATAGCGCAGATAGGGAAGAAGCTCGACCAGCGCGCGCGGGTCGACGTCCTCGGCCGAAGGCATGGGGCGGTCGCTGCGGGCGGTCAGCCACCAAGCATAAAACTCGCGGCCGACATTCGAAAACCGAATCTCGCCCGCGCCCTGAGGTGCCGCCGGCGCGCTGTCCGGCAAACGCGCCTTCACCCTTTCGAGATTCGACCATTGCAGAAGCGGATGTGCCCACACACGTCGCTCTTCACCGGCGCTGCCGTTGGTCATGCTGTCCACCCACCCGTTACCGGCCCGCATCCGTTCTGGATCAAAAGCGGGCGTCCCGATTTCGATCATAGTCCCAGAAGATGCGGGCCGACAATGTGTGAGCGGCCCTTCGCGGGCGGACGTCGGGGAAGGGTCAGGCCTCGACGGAGCTTCCGACGCGGTAGCGATCGGCCGGCTTGTTCCTCGAAAGATTGGGCCCGAGCGCCATGCGCGCGGCGCCGGCCGCGTTCCAGTCGGCCACGTCCGGCAGCGACGGGATCGTCACCGTCTCGCCCTGATCGAATCCAGCCAGCGCCGCGTCGACCAGGTCGCCTGCATCCATCACTGTCGCCGGATCGAACTCGTCGAAAGAGCGCCCGACGCGGTCGAAGATTTCGGTGCGAGTGAGACCCGGCAACACCGCCTGAACGCGGACGCCCTTGCCGGCGAGCTCCGACTGGAGCGCCTGGGTGAGGTTCAGAACGAAGGCCTTGCTGCCGCTATAGGAGCCGCTGAAGATTTCCGGGATCAGCGCCACGACCGAGGCGATGTTGACGATCGCACCATGCCCGCGTGCGGCGAAAGTCTGTGCCGCCGCGATGGCGAGGCGGTTCACGGCACCGACATTCAGCGCAATCATGCGGTCGAGATAATCGATGTCCGCGCTGAGAAGCGGCCCCTGCGGTCCGAGACCGGCATTGTTGACGAGGAGCGAGATCGCCGCGTCATTGCGCAGGCGTTGCTCGACAGCGAGAAGATCAGACCTTGCCGTGAGGTCCGCCTTGAGCACCTCGACTTTCACGCCGGTCTCGCCGCCGAGGCGCTTTGCCAGCTCGTCCAGCCGCGCCTTGTCGCGCGCCACCAGCAGCAGATCGTAACCGCGCCGTGCCAGACGGTCGGCATAGACCGCGCCGATGCCGGAGGAAGCACCCGTGACGAGGGCCACGCCTTTGTTCTCTCGCTTGCTCATATTCGAATTCCTCAAGCTTGGGGTGTCGTTGATTTAGTGGTATATGCCACTATATGGAAGGCCGGAACCCGCAAACAAGAGGCAGCCTTCGCGCTGTTGAAAAATGAAATCGCTTGCAGACACGTCAACCGGACCCGCCAACAGCTGGGAGCTCTGCAGCAACTCCGCCATCCGCCGCGCTTCCCGCCGCCTCGGCCAGCTCTACGCCGACGTGCTGGCGCCATCGGGTTTGCGCGCGACCCAGTTCGGCCTGCTCACGCAGATCAGAACGCTTGGCGAGCCGACATTGCGAACCCTCGCCGACGCGCTGGTCATGGATCTCTCGGCTCTGGGCCATACGCTGAAGCCGCTGATCCGCGACGGGCTCGTCACCCTGGCGCCCGACCCACAGGATCGCCGCGCCCGGCGCGCACATCTGACGCGCAAGGGTCTCGCGGCCTATGCCCGCGGCGTGGAATTGTGGAAGGAAGCGCAATCGCGTTTCGACGCGCAGTTCGGGAAGAAGGAATCGGCGGCCCTCAGGCGTGCCCTCGACCTGATTGCGTCGGATGAATTCGCGGCGGGGTTTACCGTGCAGAAGATCGCGGCCCCGAAAAAATGACAGGCTGAAAAAATACTGGCTGAAAAATAACGGGCGCCGCATTTCGTGATGCGGCGCCCGGATCCATCGTAGTGCTGACGGATCAGGTATTCATCGAGTCGAAGAACTCGCCGTTGTTCTTGGTCTGCTTGAGCTTGTCGAGCAGGAACTCGATCGCATCGACCGTGCCCATCGGGTTGAGGATGCGCCGCAGCACATACATCTTCGACAGCGTGCCCTTGTCGACCAGCAGCTCTTCCTTGCGGGTGCCGGACTTCAGGATGTCGATGGCCGGGAAGACGCGCTTGTCGGCGATCTTGCGGTCGAGCACGATTTCCGAGTTGCCGGTGCCCTTGAACTCTTCGAAGATCACTTCGTCCATGCGGCTGCCGGTGTCGATCAGCGAGGTCGAGATGATGGTGAGTGAGCCACCTTCCTCGATGTTGCGCGCCGCGCCGAAGAAGCGCTTGGGGCGCTGCAAAGCGTTGGCGTCGACGCCGCCCGTGAGCACCTTGCCGGAGGAGGGCACCACCGTATTGTAGGCGCGGCCCAGACGCGTGATCGAGTCGAGCAGGATC
>CAISYL010000199.1 GCA_903889655.1 uncultured Alphaproteobacteria bacterium
AGGGCGTCCTCCAGCTCATCGCCGACTTCAAGGACACCGATGCTGAATTCGCGATGCTGCGCGGCATGGTCGAAATTTCCGGCCGTCCGCTCTCGATCACCATCGAACAGGACGACCGCTGGCCGACGGTCTGGAAACGTGTGCTGGAAAACATCGCCGCGGCGAACGAGGCCGGCCTGCCGATCAAGGGCCAAGTGCCGCCACGCGCCACCGGCCTGCTGCTCGGCCTGACCGCCTCGCTCAACCCTTTCGTGATGCACCAGACCTTCCGCCAGATCTGGGGCGCACCGCTTGCCGAACAGGTGAAGGCGCTGCGCGACCCGGACTTCCGCGCGCAGCTTCTGGCCGAGGAGCCGGCCTATCCGGCGGGCGAGATCATCGAGATGCTCTGCACCGCCTATCACAAGATGTTCGCGCTGGGCGAGATACCGAATTATGAGCCGGCGCCGGAAGAAAGCGTGAAGGCGCTCGCCGAGCGCTCGGGAAAGAACCCGCGCGAAATCCTGCTCGACCTTATGCTCGAACGGGAGGGCAACGCACTCATCTATTTCCCGCTGATGAACTACTATTGCGGCAGCCTTGCCGATGTCGAAACCATGCTCACGCATCCGAACACGGCCTTCGGCCTGTCGGATGGCGGCGCCCATTGCGGCATCATCTGCGACGCGAGCTTCCCCTCGACGCTCCTCACCCATTGGGGCCGCGACCGGACGCGGGGAGAAAAGCTCCCGCTCGAATGGCTGATCCACGGGCTCACCGGCCGCAACGCCGACCTGATCGGCCTCAACGATCGCGGCATTCTGGCCCCCGGCATGAAGGCCGATGTCAACGTGATCGATTTCGACCGGCTGAAACTCTATTCGCCGCACATCGTCAACGACCTGCCGGCCGGCGGAAAACGGCTGATCCAGCATGCCGACGGCTATACGGCGAGCATCGTTTCGGGCTCGGTCGCCTTCCGGAACGGTCAGCCGACGGGCGCGTTGAACGGAAGACTTGTCCGCGGCGCACAGGCCCGACCCTCGGGAGCGAAAATACCTGCCGCTGCCGACTGAGCCCCGACGGAACAAGCCCCGCTCGAGCCAGGAGATCCGGCGATGAAACGGCTGCAGGCATCCGCCCCCGCCGATGCAACGAAACCGTGGGCGCGGCGGCGTCAACACGCCGCGCCGCATTCATCGCAGGTTCATCCCCGAACATCTAATTCTACCCTCCGGAACACCCTGAAATGCGGTATGCGTTATCGCATGGTCGGGGAAACCCCGAAAAAGACCGACGGAGCTGGGCTGTCGGCGCTTTTGACCGGATCGTCGTAATCCCCCAGGCGGCACCTTTTACGGGACCATAGATGGATAACCCCGATCTCCGTCCTTCAGACAAGAAGCCACTGACAGGCAAGAAGTCGCTGGCGCGCGTTGCCACCTTCTTCATCTTCGTGCTCCCGGTCGTCATCGCGGCCAACCTCGCGATCTGGGCGGCCTTCAACCAGCCGCACGAGGCGGAAGCCTGGACCGGCGAAATCGTCGGCTTCTCCTACAGTCCTTTCCAGCTGGGGCAGGATCCGACCAAGAACCTCAACCCGACGCCCGAACAGATCGATAGCGATCTGAAGCTCCTTTCCGGCAACGTGCAGGCGATCCGTACCTACAGCGTGATCAACGGCCAGGAGAACATTCCGGAAATTGCCGCCAAGCACGGGCTTTCCGTCGCCGCCGGCGCCTGGATAGGCCTCGATCCGAAACGCAACGACGAGGAAATCGCCAACCTCATCAAGATCGCGCCGCGCCGCAACGTCATTCGCGTGCTGGTCGGCAACGAGTCGCTGCTGCGAAACGATCTGCCGGTGAGCGAACTCATCGACAAGATCCGTTATGTGAAAACGAAAATCTGGAAGCCGGTCTCGACGGCCGAGCCGACGCATATCTGGCTCAAATATCCCGAGCTTGTGAAGGAAGTCGATTATATCGGCGTGCAGATCCTGCCCTATTGGGAAGGCATTCCCGTCGACGAAGCGGTCGACGCCGTCTTCGACCGTCTCGACGAGCTGCGCAAGGCCTATCCCGACAAGCCGATCGTGATCACCGAAGTCGGCTGGCCGAGCCGTGGCAAGATCATCCCGCGCAAGGCCATCCGCCAGGGCGAAGGCGCCCCGCGCGAAGCCGTGCCGTCGCTCGTCAACCAGGCGACATTCCTGCGCGAATTCCTGAACCGCGCCAAGGATGCCGACCTCACTTATTATGTGATGGAAGCCTTCGACCAGCCCTGGAAGGCCGCCGAAGAAGGCGCCGCCGGCAGCTATTGGGGCATCTACAACGCCGAACGCCAACCGAAATTCCCGATGGCGGGCAGCATCATCGAAGCCCCGCACTGGCGTTTCTGGGCCTCAATCGCGGCCGGCCTCGCACTCGTTCTTGCGGTCATGTTCATGCTGCGCCGGCAGAACGTGCAGACGGCGGGCATCGTCATCTTCACCATCCTGACGCAGGTCGTGGCCTCAGCCGTCGCCTGGGCGGGGCTATCGGTGGCGGGACTTTATCTCACATCGATGGATACGATCGTCTGGAGCTTCCTCTTCCTTGCGCAGGGATTGCTTCTGATCGTTCTGCTCGCCGAGGCGATCGAATTCGTCGAGGTGATCTGGACGCGGCATGGCGAACGGCACTTCGAGCCCTTCGAGCACACCGGCGGCTATCCGCAGAATAAAGTCTCGATCCATGTGCCGATCCACAACGAACCGCCGGAGATGGTGCGCGATACGCTGACGGCGCTCTCGAAGCTCGACTATCCGAATTTCGAAGTGCTGATCCTCGACAACAACACCGTCGATCCGAATGTCTGGCAGCCGGTGCGCGACTATTGCGCGCAACTCGGGCCGCGCTTCCGCTTCTTCCATCTCGAGAACTGGCCGGGCTTCAAGGCCGGCGCGCTGAACTTCGGTCTCAAGATGACGTCCGCGGACGCCGACATCATTGCGGTCATCGACAGCGACTATCAGGTCGAGCCGAACTGGCTGAAGACCATGGTGCCCTATTTCGAAAAGGAAGACGTGGGCTTCGTGCAGTCGCCGCAGGATTACCGCGACCGCCACGAAAGCATGTTCAAGAACATGTGCTACTGGGAATATGCCGGCTTCTTCCATATCGGCATGGTCCAGCGCAACTACTTCAACGCGGTCATCCAGCACGGCACCATGACGCTCGTGCGTAAATCCGCGCTCGAAAAAGTCGGCGCCTGGGCCGAGTGGTGCATCTGCGAGGACGCCGAACTGGGCGTAAAGCTCTATCGCGCCGGCTACGACAGCGTCTACGTCAACCACTCCTTCGGACGCGGCCTGACGCCGGACACGCTTGCGGGCTACATCGGCCAGCGCTTCCGCTGGGCCTATGGCGCCGTGCAGATCGTCAAGCACCATTGGAAGGCGCTCGCGCCCTGGTCGCGCAAGGGAGGTCTGACAGCCGCCCAGCGCTATTACTTCCTCGCCGGCTGGCTGCCCTGGTTTGCCGACGGCCTGGCTCTTCTCTTCACCACCACCAGTATCGGCCTGTCGCTCTTTGCACTCTATGCGCCGAAGATGGTGCAGCTTCCGGTCGCGGCCTTCCTCATTCCGACCATCGGCAGCTTCGTCTTCAAATTCGTGCGCTCGCTCTGGCTCTATGCCGTGCGCATCAAGGATTGCAGCTTCATCGAAAGCCTCGGCGCCGGTGTCGCGGCGCTCGGCCTCACCCATACCGTGGCGAAGGCGATGCTCAACGGCATGGTGACATCCGGCAAGCCCTTCTTCCGCACGCCGAAATGCGAGGACAAGCCGCCGCTCGCGGCCGCCCTGATCCAGGTGCGCGAGGAAGCGGTGATGCTGACCCTGCTCTGGGGGCTCGCCATCACCTTCTTCCTCAATCCGAACTTCTCGGACAGCCTGTCGCAGCTCTGGATCGCCGTGTTGCTTGTGCAGTCGGTGCCTTATGCGGCGGCCGTACTGCTCTCCTTCATCAACGTCCTGCCGTCGCTCTTCAAGCGCTCGAAGGTCGAACCCAGCGGCGCTCTTTCGCCGGCTGAATGAACGGAACCACGAAAAAGAAAAGGCCGGCAGACATGCCGGCCTTTTTTATTGCTCGCCGCAGCCCTGCGCTCAGTTCCCGCCGCCATCGATATTGAGCTTCTGGCCGTTGGCATAAGGATTCGCGTCGGAAACGAGATAAACGACCGCCGCCGCGACCTCTTCCGCCGAGCAGACATGGCCGAAAGGATATTTGTCGTCGAGTTCGTGAATATCCATCTCCTTCCTGCCCATGCGCGCGGCGGCAAGACGGCGGCCCATATCGGTATCGGTGAGCGACGGCGCGACGATATTGGTGCGGATGCCGTATTTCCGCTCCTCTTTCGCAAGCGTCAGCGCCAGCGCTTCCGCCGCCGCCTTGCCCATATTGTAGGGCCCACCATTCGCCGCCATGTGGAGCGTCGCCACCGACGAGATGATGACGATGTCGCCACGCTTCTCCTTGCGCATATGCGGCAGCACGAGCTTCGAGACGAAATGCGGCGCCATCGCATGGACGCGCAGCACACGTTCGAGCTCCTGCGGATCGGTATCGGCAACCGTCTGACCGCGCGAGGCGATGCCCGCATTGTTGATGAGGATGCCGATCGAGCCGAAATCCTTCAGCACGTCGGCCACCATCTTCTGGTCCTCGTCGAAATTCTCCACCGAGGCCGCGTAGGCTTTGGCCTTGCGGCCGAGCTTCCCAATTGCCTCGACAGTCTCATGCGCCGCCTCTTCGTCGCGGCGATAATTCACCGCGACGTCGGCGCCCGCTTCGGCAAGCGCAAGGGCGATCGCACGGCCGATGCCGCGCGATCCGCCGGTCACAAGCGCGACACGGCCTTGAAGGGAAATCTGCATGTTATCCCCCTCAGGCCGCGCTCAGGCCAACGAACTTCTTGATGTCCTCGCGCAGAACCGTCTTCAGGATCTTGCCATTTGCATTGCGCGGCAGCGGCTCGTGGCGGATTTCGATGCGGATCGGCACCTTGAAGGCGGCAAGCAGCTTGCCGACATGGGCTTTCAGCTCTTCTTCCGTGACATCCTTGCCGGGCGCGACCTGCACGATGGCGCCGACTTCCTCGCCGAGCACCTTGTGCGGAATACCGACGACGGCGGCATCCATCACGGCGGGGTGCGCGTAGAGCGCGCCTTCGACCTCGACGCAATAGATGTTCTCGCCGCCGCGGATCAGCATGTCCTTGGCGCGGTCGAGGATGAAGACGAAGCCTTCCTCGTCGATGCGCACGAGATCGCCCGAATGGAGCCAGCCGTCGGTGATCGCCGCCGCCGTCGCTTCCGCCTTGTTCCAGTAGCCGACGACGATGTTCGGCCCCTTGATCCAGAGCTCGCCGACCTGGCCCGCCGGGACTTCCTTGCCATTCTCGTCGACGACCTTGAGATCGCAAACGGGCACGCAAGGCCCGGCGCTGTCCGGCCGGTTCACGTAATCTTCCGCCGAATTCTGCGTCGTGATCGACGAGGTTTCCGTCAACCCGTAGCCGTTGCCGGGATGAACCTTCGGAAACTGCTGCTTGATGCGCTGGACGAGATCCGGCGCCGAAGGCGCGCCGCCATAGGACACGGACTCGACGCTCGACGTGTCGTATTTCGCAAAATCGGGGCTCTCCAGCACCTGCCAGACCATGGCGGGGACGCCGCCGAAAGCCTGTATCTTTTCCTGCTCGATGAGTTCAAGTGCGCGCTCGGGCTGCCACTTGTGCATGATGACGAGCTTGCCGCCGCCGGCATACATGGGAACCAGGATCGAATGGCATCCCGTCGCATGGAAGAGCGGCACCGAAAGAAGCATCGAGCGCTGCGGCGCGTTCGGATCGGGCTGCGGCGGCTGCTCGCCACGGCGCAGATAGGCGCGCGCCGGCGCGTAGGCGGCACTGATCAGATTGGTCAGCATGTTGCGCTGCGTGCCGAGCGCGCCCTTGGGCTTGCCCGTCGTGCCCGACGTGTAAAAGATCGTCGCCTCGTCTTCGGGCATGAGCTGCGGATCGGGCAGCGGATCGCCGGAAAGCCTCGCATAGTCTTCAGGCCGGGCGACGAGATCTTCGAAAGCCTCGGCGCCGACGAGCAGTTCGCGCGGCGTCCGCACGGCCACGATGCCGCTGAGCTTCATGTTCTTCAGATGCGGTTGCAGCCGCTCCAGGCGCTCGCCGTCGACGATCGCGACTTTCGAGCCCGAGTCCGTGATGCAATATTCAAGTTCCGGCCCGGTGCCCCAGGCGTTGATCGGCACGACGACGGCGCCGAGCGCGGCGGCGGCCCAGAAGGCAATCGACCATTCGGGATAATTGCGCATCGCGATCGTCACGCGATCGCCCTTCTTGACGCCATATTTGTCGGCAAGCACACGGCCGAAGGTCACGGCGGCGCGGTAATGGTTCTCGAAGGAGAGCCGCTCGCCTTCATAGACGATGAAGTCGCGGGCGCCATAGGCCCGGCCTGCTTCGAAGACGAAGCGCAGATGCGGCGGCGCGTTCTTGTAGACGCGGGTCGGGATGCCGCGGATCGTGACGGTCTCCATCTCGAAGGGCATGCCAGGAGCCGTGAGGATGCGGTTCGCGTCCGCAATGCTCATGGCGGGCCAAGACTTGTCGGCCATCGTGAACCTCCCAATAGGATTGTTTTTGAATATTGCTTGGCTAATGAAATAGCCGCTTTTCGCGGCTTTTTGAAGGAAAAGAGACGGGAGAGGCGGGAAGCGGCCGACGCCGCCGCCCGCTCCTCCCATCAAAGGGTCAGAAGCCGAATTTCGAAAGGAGGTCTTTTTCCTCGGCGATGCAGGCCGCGAAACTCGGCCGCGCATGGATCGGCTTCAGATAGCGCCCGAGGTTCGGCCACTTCGCCTCGTCGGGCACATACCCCGCATGGGCGAGATTGACGAACTGCGTCGCGACCGCGATGTCGGCGATCGAGAAGGCATTGCCCACCAGAAAGGCATTGCCGCCGATCTCCTTGTCGAGATAGTCGAAATATTTCGGCAGCTTTTCGGTGAGCGTCTTTTCGGCCGCCGCGCGATCGGGCTCCTTGCCCATCAGCTTGGAAACGACGACCGGGCGGAAGACGCCCATGCCAACATTGCCGGCGAGTTCGGAATCCGCGTATTCCTCGAACCAGAGCGCCCTCGCATAAGCGAAATTGTCCTTGGGGTAGAGGGCCGGTTCGGGCTTCTTGCGCTCGAGATAGGCGCAGATGACCGAGCTGTCGGGCAGCGTCGCCTCAGGGCCCGCCTCCTCGTCGCGCAACACCGGGATGCGCTTGAGCGGCGACAATGCCTTGAACCAGTCCGGCGGCGGGAAGATGTTCACCTGCTCAAGCTTGTAGTCGAGCCCCTTCTCGGCCAGGAAAACACGCGTCTTGCGAACGAAAGGCGACAGCGCGGCGCCATAGACGATCAGTCCCATCCAGTCCTCCCCTTGGTCATCTATTCTGGTTTTTATTGGCGCGATCCTGCGCGGCGGCGGCGCCCCACGCAACCCCGGCATATGAAAAACCTAATGCCGGTCATTAGCCATTAATCAAGAGCCGCCGCGGGCCGGCATCCGTTTACCGAAAGTGCAGACAATCGCCCTATGGATAGGAACGGGCGGGAATAAATGCATGCTGAAGCAGGTTGGGCATGGCGAGCATATTGGTCATTGAAGACGAGGCTCTGGTCCGCGAGACGATCAAGGACGGGCTGGAACGAGGCGGCCACGAGGTTGTCGTCGCGGTCGACGGCAGGGACGGCATGTCAAAGCTGGCCTGCCGCAGCTACGACGTCGTCGTGACGGACCTCATCATGCCGGAGCAGGAGGGGTTGGAAACCATCCGCCTGATCCGCCGCGACTATCCGACCATGAGAATTGTCGCGATTTCCGGCGGCGGACGGCACCTGGGCGCCGACTATCTCAAATCGGCAAAGATGCTCGGGGCCGACTGCGCCATTGAAAAGCCCTTCCCGACGTCGCGGCTGCGCGACTGCGTGGCGTCCTGCCTCGCTGGCGACCGCAAGGCATCCTGAACACTTCGGCTTCGGGAAGAATGGTACAGGCGCCCCGGATCGAACGGGGGACCTCTAGATCCACAATCTAGCGCTCTAACCAGCTGAGCTACGCCTGCACCGGCGGCGGAAGGCGGGCCGCCCGAAGGGCCCGTTCCGCGAAGCCGGGAACTTAATTCGGCAGGATAGCGAAGGCAAGCCTCGGGATTGACCCTCCTGCCGCCGCCGAGCTTGCCGTCCCGCCCCGCCTGCCTTGTATAGTGTCGCCCGGAATCGGCGGCATCCGCAGGGCGAAAGGCAGGGCAATCATGGCGTCTTATCCGATACAGACCGCCTATATCGAGGCGAACGGCCTCGCCTTCGAGGTCGACATGTGCGGCGATGGGCAGAAATTCGCCCTGCTGCTGCATGGCTTCCCCGAAAACAAGTTCTCCTGGCGCTATCAATTGCCTCTCCTCGCGGAGCTCGGCTACACCGCCTGGGCACCAAATCTGCGGGGCTATGGCGGCACGACCCGGCCTCAGGGCGTCGAGGCCTATCGCATGGAGCATCTGACGGCGGATGTGGCGGCGCTCATCGACGCCGCGAGAGCGCGCGGCATCGCCGGCCCGACGACCCTCATCGCCCATGACTGGGGCGGCGCCATCGCCTGGAGCTTCGTGCTGTCGGGCACGCGGCCGCTCGAACGCTTTATCGTGATGAACCTGCCCCACCCCGCGCTCTTCCTGAAAGGGCTGCGGACCTGGGCGCAGCTCAAGCGCTCCTGGTACGTCTTTTTCTTCCAGCTCCCCTGGCTTCCGGAAAAAATATTCACGCTACGCAATGCCGAGGCGGTGGCGCAGGCCTTCCGCGGCATGGCCGTGGACAAGAGCCGCTTTCCCGACAGCGTTCTCGACCAGTACCGCAAGAGCGCGCTGCTGCCTGGCGCGATGACGGCGATGATCAACTACTATCGCGCCGCCTTCCGGAATCGTGCGGCGTCGGATGCCATGGCGAACCCGCCCCTCCTCGAAACACCGACCCTGATGATCTGGGGCGAAGAAGACGCGGCGCTGGGTCGTGAGCTGACCTATGGCACCGAGAAACTCGTGAAGGACTTCACCATCCGTTATCTGCCGCAGGTTTCGCATTGGGTGCAGCAGGAAGCGCCGGAAGCGGTCAACGCGATGATCCGCGCCTGGATCGAAGGACGCCCCGTTCCCGAGGCAGGACTCCGCGGACAGATCCTCCTCGGCGATCGACGAGATTCCTAAAGTCTTGCCGGGCTTTCCCGTTCGGCGACGCGCGCCGCAGGCAGGACCGTCACCGTGGCCGTCTGGCCCGCCGACAAGCGAACGCCCGCCGGGACCTCATCGATCGCGATGCGAACCGGAATGCGTTGTGCGAGGCGGACCCAACTGAAGGTCGGGTTGACGTTGGCGAGCATGTTGTCGCTGCTGGCGAGTTCGCGGTCCGCGATGGCGCTGGCGACGCCGATGACATGCCCCGTGAGCGATTTTCCGACACCCATCAGATGGATCGCCACCTTGTCGCCGTTCCGGATGCGCGGCAGCTTCGTCTCCTCGAAATATCCATTGATGTGGAATGAATCCGCATCCACCAGAGCGAGCAGCGGCGTGCCGGCATGGCCGTAGTCGCCCTTGCGCAGCCTGAGATTGGTTACAAACCCATTGACCGGCGCACGGATGATCGTGCGCTCGAGATCGAGCCGGGCGACGGCGAGGGCCGCAAGCGCCTCACGATAGCTGGCCGCGGCCGCCGCCGCGCCGGTGTTTGCCTGTTCGCGCGCCGAGGCGCTGACCGCATCGTCGCGCAGGCCGCGCTTGCGGGCGGCATCCCGTTCGAGCTGCGCCATCTGCGCCTGCCGGTTTTCGACATTGGCCGTCGCCTGATCGAGCGCGAGACGGAAGCGGGCGTCGTCGATCGAGAAAAGCGGATCGCCGGCACGCACGAACTGGTTGTCGACGACGGAGACCTCCGAGATCAGGCCGGAAACGTCCGGCGCAACGCCAACCACATCGGCGCTAACGCGTCCATCCCGCGTCCAGGGCTCGCTCATGTAATAATCCCAGAGGTGATAGCCCGCAAAGACGGCGAAGAAGAGAACGGCGCCGGTGATGGCGAGCCGGACGGGAAGCGGAGCCGATTGCATGTCAAATCTCCATGAAGCTGAAAGGCAGGGTCACGCCGGCGAAAAGGAGAACCAGAAGCGCCACATCGAAGAGCGCCGGATGCCAGATCAGGCGATAGAGCCCGAACCTTACAAAGGCGGCGCGCATGACGACCCAGAGCGCGAGTGAAATTGCCGCGCCGCCGAGCAGTGGCGTGAAGAAGATGCCCCCGATATCCAGTTCCTCGATCATGATGTTGCCTGCAAAGTTGCGCGTCGCGGGTAAAGACCGGACCACAATCCGGCCAGCGTGATATCGGGCGATGGCGGCGCGCGGAAGAATTCTGGATGACCGAGCATGATGAGCCGCAGACCGCTGAGCCCGATCAGGATCGGCGTTGCGGCGTCGCCCTCCGTCTGCATCATCTCGTCGATCGTCTGGTCGAGTGCGGCACCCATCGCAGCGTAGCTGGCGACGCGATTTCGATTGCCAGGCGCGAAATGCGCGGAGATCGCCGCAAAGACATGCGCAAGCGCTCTCGTATAGGCACGCGGCAATCCCTGAACCTGCGAACGCAGAAGCGTGATGTTGAGGCCCACACGGACCGATGCAAGAGCACCATCGATCTGCATGTCGATCATGCCTCCGCCGTTGCCTCGCCTCTGGATCAAGGCCTCGACGCGATCGAGCATCAGGCTTTCGAAACCTTCGACAGTCAGCGTCCGGTCGCCCCTTGCGAGCCTGCCGAGATCGCGATGGATCGCCTCGATGATGCGCCTGATCGTCCGCGGCGTTCTGGACGCGCGCATCACGCCAAGCGTCGCGGCCGCGACCGAAATGCCGAAAACCTCCGCGAGCGACAGATTGAGGAAGGAACTGAAGTCGTAGGTCATCCTGTTCTCGAGGCCGATCGTCGCGGTCAGCATCAGCAGAATCGGCAAGGCGATCGGCATATAGGCCGGCATGCCGAGCATCGTACACAGAACGAGATATGTCGGCGCGAGAACGATGACGAGCGCGTCGAAACCGCTGACCGCGGGCAAGATGGCGAAGAGATAGATGCCGGCAATAACGATCCCGATCAGGGCACCGTAGAGAAACCCGAGAAGGAATTTCGCCGCGTCGTCGAAGGTCGCGCCGAGGCTGCATCCAACGGCTGCCATCATGGCGGCGAGATATCCCTCGGGCCAGGCCGTGCCGATCCAGAATGCGCAGCAAATGCTGATGACGATCGTGGCCGAAAGGCCCGATAGCGCCGCGAGGACATAATCGGCATGAAACGCGCGGCTCTGGATTCCCTTGGGCAGGGGACGACCCGCCTTCACATCGGCCCGATCGACAATCGCTTCGTTCCACACCAGTACGAGGTCATGCAGGCGTTCGACGAGCGCCGCAAAGAGCAGCACCTTGTCGTTCGCTCGCAGGGATTGAGGCGACGGGCGCAAGTCGTCGAGCGATGCGAGCAGAGCGGTGCTCTCGGCGGGACAGGTCTCGCCGTGTGCCGTCGCCCGTAGCCAGTTCATGAAGTCCGCATGGACCTCGCGAAGTCGCCCCACAAGATCAGGCCGTTCCCGGCGAAGCGTCGTCAGCCGGTCGTCGAGCGCAAGCAGCAAAGAGAGGATCGACTGCATATGCGTCTGAAGCCGGCCGATGGCGGGAGCCGAGCTTCTGAGTTCCGGTGTGTCGTAAAGCGCGTGGATGCGCAGTCTTTCGATATCTCCCGATTCACCGACGAGACGGCGGTGATCGTAGACGCCGCGCGCATCATTGGTGGGACGCCCGACCATGGATTCGATCCAGCGCGCGGCATCGGCAAACCACATCTCGATCTTGTTCATCAGCACCGGTCCCGCGCGTTGCGGCAACACGACATTGTGGATGAGCGTCGCGCAGAGAATGGCAAGAATGATTTCCTCGGAGCGGGCAATCGCCGCGTCGAAGATCGCTTCCGGCGCGGTGACGGTCGGAAAGCCGATGAAGACGGCCGTATATCCGGCCAGCAGGAAAGCATAAGCGCGCGGGCTGCGCTCAAGGCAGGCGACATAGATGCAGAGCCCGACCCAGGCGGCGAGCGCCAGCGCCTGCAGTTCCGGCGCATCGGCAAAGCCGATGAGGATAAAACCGGAAACGACGGCGCCCGTAATCGTGCCCGCCACGCGATAGACCGCCTTCGATGCGACCATTCCGGCGAAAGGCTGCGAGACGATGAAAACGGTGAGCATCGACCATGAAGGACGCGGCAGATCGAAGGCGAAGGCCAGATAGAGCGCGAGCATGGATGCCGCGAAGGTCTTCACCGCGAAGATATAGTTTTGCCGCGTCGGAAAGGTCATGCAGGCCTCCCCTCGGCTTTCTCACGCTGAATATCCTGTGCCGCTCTTTGAATCTTTTCCAGGACGTCGAAGCAGGTCGCCAGATCCTGTGCACTGACATCGGCAAGCAACCTATCGCGGATGCCTTCGAGAAAAGGCTCGATCTTTTCCAGCAGAATTTTCCCGCGCGCCGTCAGGTAAAGCGACTTGGCACGACGGTCGGTCGGATCCGGTTTGCGGATAACGAGCTTGGCCTTTTCCAGCGCATCGAGCTGGGGCACGAGCGAAGGCCCTTCTATGCCGAGAGCAGACGCGAGTTCCATCTGGCGCACACCGTCGCCAAGCCGGCCAAGCTGAAGGAGGGGCAGGGTCGTTGCCTCGGACAGTCCGAAGGACTCAACAGCCGCATTGGCCTCTCGCCGCCAAAGCCGCGAAATGCGCAGGAGCCAGAGACCGAATTCGTTTCTCGAAAAATCTTGTTTCATGTCCTAATAGATAGTTTCCTATGTATTAGCTTTCAACCATTTTTTGAGGATGGAAAATATCTTTCCATATCAATGAATTATCCTGCCCCCATCGATTCGGGACGAAGCCCCATCCTGCGGAACGGAGGGAAGACTGGCTCTTCGTGGACCGGGGCTGACGAGTCACAATTGTGCCCGATGAGCCGGACATGATGCGGCTCGAAGATTCGGCGCGGATCAAGCGCCTCGAAAAAAAGGGGAGATCATCATGTCGCGGCTTGTCGCCATCATCATCGGCATCGTGGTGCTGCTTGTCGCCGTCGTGGTCGCCGTGCCGCTGCTCGTGCCGACGAATGTCTACAAGCAGCGCATCGTCTCGCTGGTGAAAGCGCAAACGGGCCGCGATCTTGTCATCGGGGGTGACGTCGGCCTTTCCTTTTTTCCGCGCCTTGCCGTCAAGGTCGAGGATGTGAGCCTGTCGAATGCAGCCTGGGCCAAGGAACCCGAGATGGCGACGATGGGTGAGATGCGCGCCGCGCTGAAGATCATGCCGCTTCTTCACGGCGATGTGCAGATCGACAGTTTCGTTCTCGTCGATCCTGTGATCCATCTCGAGGTGAAGGCGGACGGCACGCCGAACTGGCAGTTCGACAGCGGCAGGCCCGTCGCCTCGCAGCAGACCGGAACGACCGCCGACAAGAGCCCCAACGGCCCCGCGCTACGCCAGGTGAGCCTGGGCGAGGTTTCGATCAAGAACGGTTCGGCGACCTATCGCAATCAGCAGACCGGCGCCTCCCTCGCCTTTGAGAAAGTGAACCTCGATCTCGATTTGCCTAGCCTCGACGACACCCTCAACGCCGATGGCTCGCTTGTCTGGAACAGCGAGGAGCTTTCCTTCGATCTCAAGGCGGCGCGCCCGCGCGCACTGACCGAAGGCGGCGAAACGCCGCTCGAATTCGCACTCAAATCGTCGAAGGTAAATGCCGCTTATAAGGGATCCGTCCGCCCGCTCGATGGCGTACAGTTCACGGGCGGCGTAAAGCTTGATGTCGGCTCCGTGCGGAGCCTTGCCGCCTGGCTCGGCAATCCGCTGCCGGCGGGCAACGGCTTTGGCCCCCTCACCATCGAAGGCAAGGCCACCGGCGGCGGCAACAGCTACACCTTCAACGATGCAAAGATCTCGCTCGACGGCATGAATGCGACGGGCAACCTGTCGATCGACACCGCGGGCAAGAGGCCCGTGGCCAAAGGGCGGCTCGCGGTCGACAGCATCGACGCGAACACATATCTCGGCGGTGGCGATAGCAATGGTGGCGCCTCATCGGGCGACGATACCGCCGGCGACGAAGGCTGGAGCACCGAGGCGATCGATCTTTCGGGCCTTCGCGCAGCCGACGCCGATTTCTCCTTCAGCACGCACGAACTTTTCATCAAGCAGGTCAAGCTCGGTGAAAGTGCTCTCTCGCTGAAGCTCAACAATGGCGTCATGATCGTCAATCTGACAAAGCTCGCGCTTTACGAAGGCACGGGCAGCGGCACGCTGACGCTCGACGGCTCGGGACGCGCCGCGCAGGCAACCGCTTCATTCTCGATCTCGAATGTCTCCGCCGAGCCGCTGCTGACCGATGCGGCGGATTTCAAGCGGCTCGAAGGTCGGACGGCGCTCAGCTTCGCCGTGCAGACGGCCGGCCGAAGCCAGCGTGAAATGGTGCAGAATCTCGGCGGCAAGGGCGAAGTCAAGTTCACCAACGGCGCGATCAAGGGAATCAACGTCGCGCAGCTTGCGCGCAATGTGCTGCAGGGTGCCGTCACGGGCTGGCAGAGCGGCGGCTCACAGGACACCGATTTCTCCGAACTCGGCGGCACCTTCACCATCGACAAGGGCGTTCTCACCAACAACGACCTGAAGATGCTGAGCCCGCTCATCCGATTGGCCGGCACCGGCACGGTCGACCTGCCGAACCGTATGCTCAACTATCACATCACGCCGAAACTGGCGGCGACGCTCGAAGGCCAGGGCAGCACCGCCGACGCCAAGGGGCTCGAAATTCCGTTCATCGTTGACGGGCCCTGGTCTGCGCCGCACTTCCGGCCCGACCTCCAGTCGATGCTGAAAAACCCGCAGGCCACCATCGATCAGGTCAAGAACCTGAAAGGCGAAGGCGGCAAGGAACTGCTGAAAGGCCTGCTCGGCGGCAACAAAGCCGATACATCCGGCCAGAGCGGTACGACGGAGGAGAAACCCAAACCCGCCGACCAGTTGAAGAAACTCTTCGGCGGCTAGACCTTGTTGAGGTCAGCAAGTTCAACATATTCCTTCTCGCCATCGATCCGGTACATGCGGAGCCCCGCGCGCGGATAGGTGCAGACATCGATGGGCGAGCGCGTACCGCCCATCAGATAGACGAGATCCTCGGTTGCGTCCTCCGGCACATGCATCGAATGGGCGGGAGAATTCTTCGGGAAACCGAGGAAGTCGCCCGGCCCGACAACAATCACCGTTTCACCGATGGTGGCCTCGCCCTTGCCCGACAGGATGAAAAGGAACTCTTCGTCCTGACCATGGAAATGATGTTCGGTCGTATCCCCGCCCGGCTCGATCCGAACGAGGTGAACGCCCATGTCGCCGAGACCGGCGAGATCGCCCAGGGACCGCATATGCCGGACCGCATTGGGGTTGAACTGATGGACATGTGCCCGCTCGGGTAGTCCGGCGATGCGCCCGGCGCTCCAGTAATAAGCCTCTACCGCCTCGACATCCGCTTTTGTCGCTTGATCGCTGGTCATGAGCACCTCCCAAGGCTTGTTCCCGCGCGCCGCCGGTCTAAACTGTCCCTAATAGAGATTCGCCGGACGGGGCGGCGCTCCCATGTTCTATAACGCCTTGTCGACGCTCATAAAGTTTATACTGGTGGCGGTCCTGATCGGCGCCGTCCTCAATGAGTTCGACATCAGCGCCGATCAGGTTCTGCATGATGTGGGCTTCACACCCCAGCACATCATGGCGATGTTGCGCGAGGGCTTCGACTGGGCATTGCCGCATTTCATTCTCGGCGCGCTGGTGCTGATCCCGATCTGGATCGTCCTGTTCCTGCTGAAGCCGCCAAGGCTTGGCAAGTAAGGCAACACACGGCCCTCGTCTTGTATGACGCCGCGGTCTAGATTGCCGTGAGAGAATCAACGGTCGTGTGAATGCCGACACTTTCCAGCACCTGCCTCGCCGCGTTGACGGCCGCCTTTATCTTCGTGCCTCTGGCCGCCCGCGCCGATGTCGGCTCCGGCCTTGTCGGCAATACCGTCGAGCTGACCGGCGCGCAAGGCACCACCAAGATCTACTATCCCGACCGCAAGCGGATCCTCGTCCGCGCACCCGACGGCACGCAGACCAGAGGCTGGTGGCGCGTCAAGGGCAAGAGCATCTGCACGAAGATGGCGAAGACGCCTGAGAACTGCACCGACCCGATCACCGAACCGCCGAAGGCCGGCAGCTCCGGCACGATCACGGGCGGCAGCGACGGAGATCTTCAATGGTCGGTGACGAAGGGCAAGGCCTTCTGATCGGGGCTCGCCCGATCAGGCGCTTCCGGTTTTTCCCTGCCGGACTTTTCCGAAATGGACCGCAAGATAAATGCCGATTGCGATAGCGCCGACGGCCAGCGCGAGGCATTCCGGATTCGGCCCGATCGCCAGCGGATGATTTGAAAGAAGATAGAGACCGACGCCGATATTGAAGCCGCCCCAGAGGAAGTTGATCAGAGCCGACGAATTGCCGACACCTCTCGGTTTGGCGAACGGAGTCGGGAACGGCATGCCCTGCAATCCCGCGCAGAGATGCGGAATGGAATTGCAGAGAAACGCGCCCGCAAAGAACAGTGCTACGTAGTTCATATTGCTAACCTCTGGGATTTCGCTCTCGTTGTATTTTCTAGCGGAAGACCGGCTCCACGGGAGCGGCGAGAAGCTGGAAGAGTTCCTCGACGTCCTTCAGGTTTTCGAGATCGAGGATCATCTCCTCGACCCGCGCGGCGCGAACCGGATCAACGATGTCCTTCGTCAAAGTCCGGTATTTCGCAATTACCTCATCCCGGGCGAGCGGGGAAGCAATGCCGCGCGACACGGCGACGAAGCTTTCGAGCGTGGAGCCATCGGTGAACTGAATGCGCAGCCTCGTATTCCCGCGTCCCATCAGGCCCTTCTTGTCGAACTCCGGATCGTGATGCGCCTCGATCTTCGGAATAAGCCTCCAGACGTCGTCCTGCGCGATGCGTTGCGGTGAGAACTGCGCCACCATCGCCGCGCCGTCGAGAATGGCGACCGCGAGCGCATAGGCGACATTCATCTGCGCGCCAATGGGTTCCAGCGGCCGTTCTACTTCCCACCAGCCATGATGGTAGGAAGCATGAGAGAGATCGACGTCGATCTTGACGATCTCGTCCGCTCGGAGCGGCCGCCGCGCGGCAATATCGAAAAGCGCATCGAGCGGCCCATGAAGCGCCCCCATGGCAGCGTAAGGCTTGAGCACGATACGCTTCGTCTCCCACTCCGCGCCGAGACCGTTGGTGATCTGGCTCGCGTCTGGCGCATGCCCCTCGCCGAAGACCGAAAGAAAGCCACCATAGTCGCGCTCGAAGACGCGCTTGATCCCCGTGTAGCCGGAAGCGGCCAGAAGTGCCGCATAAAGCCCGTTTCGTGCGGAGAAGCCGTGATGCATGCGCTTGCACATCGCTTCATATTGCGCGGCCATCAATCCTGCGGATTGCGTGGCGGCAAGACCCAGCGCGTCCTCGTATCCGGCGGCGTCGAGCCCGAGCAAAGATCCCGCCGCAACGGCGCTCGCATGCGTGCCGAAGACCGAACCCGAATGCCAGCCGCGCGACAGCATCTCCGCGCCATGAAGCGCCATGCCGACGCGCGGGCCGACCTCGCAACCGGCGACGAGGCCGAGCAGAAAGCGGGCGCCATCGACGACGCCCAGCTCTTGGGAACAGGCGATGAGCGACGGCAACAGCAACGACGCGCTGTGAAGGGGGCCGAAGGGATGGAAATCGTCGAGCTCGAAACCCTGGATGAACGTGCCGTTGAGAAGCGCCGCGACCGGCGCCGATGCGGTCTTGCCCCAGCCGATGATCGTTCTGTCGCCCTGCCCCTCAAAACGCGTGATGGTATCGACGGCAAGCGTCGACCATGGAAGCTTCGCGCCGACAAAGGCGCAGCCGATGCCATCGAGCATCAGATATTTGGCGCGCAGCCGGACCTCCTCCGGAACCTGATCGAGCGTCAGCTGCGCCAGCCAGTCCGCGAGTCGGCCCGTCGTGCCCGCCGGATCGGTGGCGGCCCGGCCGTTCGAGACGCTTCGCATCGCTGCCATGTTCATATCCGGTCCTCGCCTTGCGTTTTCCATACCCATGGCCGCATCGCACGGTCCGCTCGCTGCCATATGGCGATATCGTCGGCCCATTTGAGGGTGAGCCCGATGTCGTCGAGACCGTCGAGGAGTGCCTCGCGACGAAGCCTGTCGATAACGAAGGAAATCTCGTCACCATCGGGAGTAACGACGACACCGGCGCCGAGATCGACAGTGACGTCGCCCTTGCACGCGAGCGTCGCGAGCCTCTCGACATCTCGCTCGGGAAGCACAACCGGCAACATGCCGTTCTGAAAACAATTGCTGTAGAAGATGTCGCCGAAACTCGGCGCGATGACGCAACGCAAGCCCATGCCCATCAGGGCAGTCACGGCTCCTTCCCGCGACGACCCGCAGCCGAAATTGCGGCCCGCGAGCAGGATGGGCGCCCCGACGAAGCGCGGCTCATTGAGCACACAGTCCGGATTGGGCCTGCCGTCCGGCAGGTAACGCAATGCCTCCAGCGCATAGTGACCGAGATCGGCGCCGGCCGTCAGCCGCTCGATGCGGATGATGACGTCAGTATCGACATTGGCCTGCATCAGCGGCGCGGCCGGGCCTTTGACCGTGACGAAAGGTTGCATCGTTACATCCTCCTCGCATCGATGAGAACGCCTGCAACCGCGGCGGCGACCGCCATCGCCGGGCTCGCAAGATGCGTGCGCGCACCCGGCCCCTGCCGTCCGACGAAATTGCGGTTCGATGTCGACACGGCGCGCGCGCCGGTGGGCACGCGCTCGCCATTCGCCGCAACGCAAATACTGCACCCCGGCTCCCGCCATTCGAACCCCGCATCGAGGAAGATACGATCGAGCCCTTCCGCTTCCGCCTGCCGCTTGACCGTCTCCGATCCCGGCACCACCCATGCGGTGACGCCGGCGGCGACGTGACGACCTCGCGCCAGGATCGCAGCCTCGCGCAGATCCGTGATGCGCGAATTGGCGCAGGAGCCGATGAAGACCCAGTCGACTTTCGTGCCCGCGATGCGTTGGCCGGCTTCGAGGCCCATATAGTCGAGCGCGGCCCGACGCGCCTTGCGCTCTTCCGGATCGACGACGATCGCCGGATCGGGAATTATGCCGTCGATCGGCATGACCTGTTCGGGACTCGTGCCCCAGCTTACCGTCGGCGAGATCGAAGCGACGTCGATCACCTCGTCGCGGTCGAACACGGCATCCTCGTCGCTGTAAAGTTCGCGCCAGTTATCGAGCGCGGCATGGGATTCTGCGCCTTGTGGCGCGAAGCGCCGACCCTCAAGCCAGTCGAATGTCTTCTCGTCCGGCGCGATCAGCCCGTATTTCGCGCCAAGTTCGACCGACAAATTGCAGATGGTGAGCCGCCCCTCGACGGGCATGCCGCGAATGGCGGAGCCCGCATATTCGATCGCATAGCCGGAACCAGCCGCTGCGCCGAGTTTGCCGATGAGGTGAAGGATCAGATCCTTCGGCGCGACGCCGCGCCCCATCTCGCCTTCGAACCGGATGCGCATCAGCCGGGGCTTTTGCTGGCGCAACGTCTGCGTGGCCAGCGCATGAGCGCTCTCGGACTGCCCGACACCGAAGGCCAGCGCACCCAGGCCACCATTCGTGCAGGTGTGGCTATCGCCGCAAATAAGCGTGACGCCCGGCAGCACAAGCCCGAGTTCCGGCCCCATGACATGCACGATGCCTTGCCCTTCCTCGCCGAGATCGAAGAACCGGATATGCGCCGCCTGCGATCCGGCCTTTAGCGCATCGTAGAGATGGCCGCCGAGCCCAAACGTCTTCGCATCGCGCCCCGGCCTGCTCGATACGGCATGGTCGGGCGTCGCAAAGACAAGTTCCGGATTCCTCACCGTGAGACCGCGCCGCGCGATCTCGGTCAATGCCGGCGGACCGGAAAGATCGTGGAGCAGATGCCGGTCGATATGAAGAAGTGCCCAGCGATCGCCGAGATCGCGGATCACATGAGCGTCCCATATCTTTTCGAAAAGTGTTCTAGCCATGGCGCTGCTCGTCCTCGGCAAACCGCCGGCGCAGCGCGTTCCACTCGTCCGCGCCGAAGCGACGGAACGTATCCATGACGGTGGCGCCCTGCGGAATGTTCGCCTGCGCACCCGTTTCTTTCAGCTTTTGCAGCGCCTGATCGGCCGCGACGATCACCGCCCCGAGCAGAACGCCGGGGTGAATGGCGAGCCGATAACCGAGCGACTGCGCCTCGCCCATGCTGATGCGCGGTGTCTTGCCGCCCGGCACGACATTCAGGAGGCATGGGCCTTCGACACGGAGCGGCACGGCGGCAAGCTCATCAGCCGTCTGCACCGCCTCGACGAACGCCATGTCGGCCCCGGCTTTCAGCGCCGCATTGGCACGCTGGATCGCATCGTCGAAGCCGGTGACGGCGCGCGCATCGGTCCGCGCGATGATCAGAAAATCCGGGTCTCGACGCGCGGCGACGGCAGCGCGAATCTTGGAAATGAATTCGTCTTGCGAAACGATAACCTTGCCGTCGAGATGGCCGCAGCGCTTCGGCGATACCTGATCCTCGATATGAATGCCGGCGACGCCCCGCGTCTCGAACTCGCGCACGCTGCGCGTCACGTTGAGCTCGTTGCCATAGCCCGTATCCGCATCGGAGATCAGCGGCACATCGATGGAGCGCGCCATGACACCCGCGTTCTCGACCATCTCGCTCATGCTGAGAAGGCCAAAATCGGGAAAGCCTCGCGCCATCGACGTTCCGGCGCCGGTCATGTAGACGGCCGGAAACCCGGCCTGCTCTACAAGGCGCGCCGTTATGCCGTCATAGGCGCCGGGCGCAACGACGATGTCCGGCTTGTTCAGCAAGGCGCGCAGCTTCGCACTCGACTTCATGATTTTCCTCCACCCTTGCGAGTCTTTCGCTTCGATTTTTTGAGTTCGTTGAGACTGGTGAGAAAAGCTCCGATCAGCCATTCGTAGCTCTCGTCCCTGTCGACCGGATTCTTGAGCGCGCCCGATGTCTCCAGCGAAACGAAGCCATGAGCAATGCTGCGCAAGCCGCGCAGCACGTGAATCTCCTCGTCGCCTTCGAGTCCATACCCTGAGAGCACCGTCAGGATGGTCTTCGTGACCTGATCCTTCGCCGCATTCCATTCGCGATCGCCGCGCGGCGCCGTCGGCAAGGCAGCCGCGTAGACACCGGGACTCGCCAGAGCCAATTCGCGAAAGGCCAGAAAGATTGCCCGGACCGCAGCGTCGGACGATTTTCCGAGCGCTGCCCGCGCAATGTAACGATCGAGATTCTCAAGACCACGAAGAGCAAGGAGACGTCGGACATCGTCCAACCCCTCGACATGCGAATAGAGCGAAGGCGTGCGCACGCCGAGCGCAAGCGCCAGTTCATTCATCGACAGATTGTCGAGGCCGTTACGGTTGACGAGGTCCGCCGCCGCCTCGACCAGTCTTTCCTGATCTACCCGCATCCGGGGCTTCGCCTTTATCGCCATGATACGTGAGCAATCCTAATTATCATATTCATTTTCCTAATATGATTAGGCTGGAGAGTCAAATCGGACCGGTGCCCGCCGGAATTTCGCGGGGGAGACGAACCACACATGGTCACACATTCAGCAAAGGCAACGATTAGTCTGATCTGAATATAGCGTTGGATCGATATAAGCCGCTCGTGCAACGCTTATGGCCAGGTGAAGACACAGAGACACATAAACGGAACCGGCTCGGTTCGCCTGATGGACGTCGGGTCCCACCGCCATCAGGCTCCAACGTCAAAAAGTCTCGCCGCCAAATTGGCGCGCCACGGATCCAGGGCGCGACCAGAGGGTTCTTGTTCCGAACGACATGCTTGGTCCGATCGACCGGCATGTCTCCTCCAGCGAACGAGGACCGCCGAGCGTGAAACAGCAGGAGCGATCATGGACAACGACGACAGGCGCGTTCGGGTCACGCGACGAACGGTACTGGAAAGCGGAACCGCGACAGCGGCTCTCATGCTCACCGGTTTTCCGGAGGTCGCGTTGAGTGCGGAACCCCTGTCCGACAAAGCCGTGGCACCCGTCGCCGTCGATCTTCAGATCAACGGTCAATCCCATACGCTCCATCTCGATCCCCGCACCACACTGCTCGACGCGCTGCGCGAACATCTCGCTTTGACCGGCTCGAAAAAGGGTTGCGATCATGGACAGTGTGGGGCCTGCACCGTGCTTCTGGACGGACGTCGTATAAATTCCTGCCTGACGCTTGCCGTCATGCATGACGGACAATCGATCACGACGATCGAAGGCCTCGCCGATGGCGCGACGCTCCATCCGCTACAAGCCGCCTTCATCGCGCATGACGGGTGTCAGTGCGGCTATTGCACATCGGGCCAGATCTGCTCTGCCGCCGGAATGCTGGGTGAAAGCCGCGCCGGCATGCCGAGCTACGTAACGGCAGATCTCGCGGAAGCCAGACCGGAGCTGACCGACGCAGAAATTCGCGAGCGGATGAGCGGCAATATCTGTCGCTGCGCCGCCTATCCGAACATCGTGGCGGCCATCAGGGAAGCGGCAGGAACACCGACATGAAAGCCTTTACCTATGAACGCGCGGAAACCATCACCCGCGCCGCGGCAGCGGCCGTAAAACCCGGCACCAAGTTCATCGCGGGCGGCACGAACCTCCTCGACCTGATGAAGCTGCAGGTCGAGACGCCATCGCAGCTCGTCGACATCAATCGCCTGCCTCTCGACAAGATAGAGGACACGAGCGATGGCGGATTGCGGATCGGCGCTACCGTCCGCAATAGCGATCTTGCCGCCGATCCGCGTGTCCGCCGACGCTACGGTGTGTTGAGCCGTGCGCTACTTTCCGGCGCCAGCGCGCAACTGCGCAACAAGGCGACGACGGGCGGCAATCTGCTGCAGCGGACGCGCTGTTATTATTTTTACGATGTGACGAAACCCTGCAACAAGCGAGAACCGGGATCGGGTTGCGCCGCGCTTGGCGGATTCAACCGTATTCACGCCGTGCTTGGGACCAGCGAGCTTTGTATCGCGACGCATCCTTCGGACATGGCCGTGGCCATGCGTGCGCTCGACGCCAATGTCGAAACGCTGGACGCCGAGGGCAAGGCGCGAAGCATTCCGATCGCCGATTTCCATCGTTTTCCGGCGCGAACCCCGCAGATCGAGACGATGCTGAAGCCCGGTGAGATCGTCACCGCCGTAACGCTCCCACCACCGCCGCCAGGCACGCAGATCTATCGCAAGGTCCGCGATAGAGCCTCCTATGCCTTCGCACTCGTGTCCGTTGCCGCCATCGTCGATGCTGCAGGCGGACGCATCCGCTCCGCCCGTCTCGCCTTTGGCGGTCTCGCGTCAAAGCCCTGGCGTGTCGCGCAGGCGGAAGAGCGGTTGGCCGGCGCATCCGCGGACGCCGAGGCATTCGATGGCGCCGCGAACGCCGTCCTCGATGGCGCCCGAGGTTACGGCCACAATGATTTCAAGGTTCCGCTGGCGCGGCGCACCCTGCGCGCCGTTCTGACGGAAGCCACCCGAGCGTAGGAGCGAGCCCATGGATATGAACGCCCCCATCGGCCAGAACGCGCTCGACGATCCGAAAAGCATCGTCGGAAAGCCGCTCGATCGCATCGACGGCCGGCTGAAGGTCACCGGCGCCGCTCGCTACGCTTATGAATTCGCGCAAGAGACGACGACAACCTATGGCTATGTCGTCGAAGCCGCGATCGGCAAGGGACGGATCAGATCGATCGACACGCGCGCCGCCGAGCGATCCCCCGGCGTGGTTTTGATTCTCACGCATCGTAACACCCCCGGGCAAGGCACGGGTAGCCACCACGAAGCGCATCCCGTGCTCACCGACGCGAACGTGAATTACTACGGACAGCCGGCCGCCTTCGTCGTCGCCGAAACCTTTGAGCAAGCCAGAGCGGCCGCCTATCTGGTGCGCGTGGATTACGAGCGGGTGGCCGGAAAATACGCACTGGAATCCAATCTCAAATACGCAGGCAGCCCGCCGGCACAGGAAGGGCAGCCCCATCCCGACAGCGCCGTCGGCGACTTTACGGGCGCCTTCGCCTCGGCGCCGGTGCAACTCGACGTGACCTATACGACCCCGCTGCAAAGCCACGCGATGATGGAGCCTCATGCGAGCATGGCGGTATGGGAGGGTGACAAACTGACGCTCCATACCGCGAACCAGATGCTGAGCCAGGGGCAGGAGGCGGTCGCCAGAACGCTGAAAATGCCTGTCGAGAACGTTCGCCTCATCAGTCCCTTTATCGGCGGCGGTTTCGGCGGGAAACTCTGGGTGAATGCCGACGCCATCCTGGCCGCCATAGCTGCACGCCAGCTCAATCGGCCGGTGAAGACGGCGCTGACGCGCCAGCAGATATTCCATGTTACGACGCATCGCTCGGACACCGTTCAGCGCATTCGCCTCGGCACGGACCGCGACGGCCGTATCGTCGCAATCGGGCATGACGTCTTCTCGGGCAATCTGCCGAGCGAGCAGAGCTTCGAAACCGCAGCCATGCAGACCCGGACGCTTTATGTCGGCGCGAACAGATTGACCCGGCACCGCCTGGTGCCCCTGGACATTCCGATTGCATCCTCGATGCGGGCGCCCGGCGAGGCGGTCGGCATGCTCGCCCTCGAATGTGCGATGGACGAACTGGCGGCAAAGCTCAACCTCGATCCGATCGATCTGCGCATCCGCAACGAGCCGACGGAAGACCCCGAAAAGCACATTCCCTATTCGAGCCGTCATCTGATCGCCTGCCTTCAGGAAGGTGCAAAGCGCTTCGGCTGGGACAAGCGCAATCCGAAGCCGGGCCAGGTCGCCGACGGACGCTGGCTTGTCGGCATGGGCGTCGCCGCCGCTTCGCGCGGCAATCCGCTTCGGACGTCGAAAGCCAATGTGCGCCTCGATCCCGACGGCATCCTCACCGCGAAGATGGCGATGACGGACATCGGCACCGGCACCTATACGATCATGACCCAGATCGCCGCCGAGATGCTCGGCCTGCCGCCCGACCGCATCCGGATGGAACTGGGCGATACCCGCTTTCCGGAAGCCGCCGGCTCAGGCGGCTCGTTCGGAGCGGCGAGTGCCGGCTCCGCCCTCTTCGATGCCTGCGAAACGTTACGCGCGAAGCTCGCCGGCGCGGCTGGCATGGATCCGAAAGCCGCGCGCTTCGCCGATGGCAATATCGAGGCTGGCGGACGATCGAAGCGCCTGACCGATCTCGTCGGCAATGCGGGCATGGAAGCGGATGGCGAGATCGGCCCAGGCACGACGCTGAAGGATTTCTCGCAGCAATCCTATGGCGCGCATTTCGCGGAGGTCGCCGTCGACATGGATACCGGCGAAATCCGCCTGCGGCGTATGCTCGGCGTCTTCACCGCCGGTCGCATACTGAACGAGAAGACCGCCCGCTCGCAGGCGATCGGCGGCATGGTCTTTGGTATCGGCGCCGCGCTGGAGGAGGGCCTCAATCTCGATCCGCGCTTCGGCCATTTCGTCAATCATGACCTTGCCGAATATCATGTACCGGTCCATGCAGACGTGCCCGTCATCGACGCCGTCTTTCTGCCCGAGCTCGACACGAAATCGAATCCGTTGAAAAGCAAGGGTATCGGCGAACTCGGCATCAGCGGCGCCGGCGCGGCGCTCGCCAACGCGATTTACAACGCCTGCGGTGCGCGCGTCCGTGATTATCCGATCACGCTGGACAAGGTGCTGACGGTACTGCCCGTGCAGGCCTGAGCTTCACTTCCTTGTCGGCCGAATAAAAAAGCCCGCCGGGCACGATGTCCGGCGGGCTTGCTTTTATCCGACCCCGATTACTCGTAGACGAACTCAGCACCATCGAGATCGATTTCCGGAAGCTGATCCTTCTCGACCCAATAGTCCTGCGTGTGCTGCCACTCCGGCTTGTCACCGCGCTTGGGCAGCAGGTGCATGCCACGCATCAGATAACCGGGATTGAAGTTCTCCGGATCGATCCATGGCAGCAAGGGCATGTCCTTGTCCTCGGGCCTGAGCGCGACGCTCACCTTCTTCGCGCCTTTCCGTGTCATGTGATTGAGGAGACGGGCCACGAAATCGCCGAGCAGGTCGACGCGGAGCGTCCAGCTCGCCCGGAAATATCCGAAGACCCAGATCATGTTGGGTACACCCGTGAACATCATGCCGCGATAGGTGACGGTTCTGGAGAAGTCGAGCGGCTTGTCGTCGACAGCGAAATCGATGTCGCCGAGCACGCTGAGATTGAAGCCCGTCGCCGTGATGATGATGTCGGCCTCAAGCTCCTTGCCGGATTTCAGCAGGATGCCTTTCTCGGTAAATCGCTCGATCTCGTCGGTGACGACCGACGCCCTGCCCGACGCAATGCCCTTGAAGATGTCGCCATCGGGAACGAAGGCGATGCGCTGGCGCCAGGGCCGGTAGCGCGGCGTGAAATTCTTTTCCACTTCTTCCTGCGGAAGAAACATGCCGACGGCCGCGAGCAGTTCCTGCCGTACAACCTCTGGTTCTTCGAAAGAGCGGCGCGTGAACTCGGCCTGATCGTGCAGCACTTTCCGCCGCGTGATTTCGTGGATCCAGGCCTCGTCGATCTTCAGCGCCCGCAGCTGGTCGGCGAGCTCGTTCTCGTTGCGGCCGGGAATGAAATAGGTTGGCGAGCGCTGCAGCAGCGTGACGTGCTTGCAGTCGCCGGCGATGGCCGGAACGAGCGTCGCCGCCGTCGCGCCAGAGCCGATGACCAGCACATTCTTGCCCTTGCAGTCGAGGTCTTCCGGCCAGGTCTGCGGATGAACGATCCGGCCTTTGAACTTCTCCATGTCCTCCCATTCGGGCGTATAGCCGGCCGAATGGCGGTAGTAGCCCTGGCACATCCAGAGGAAGTTCGTGGTGAAACGGAAGGTCTCGCCGGTGTCGGTCCGGGTCGCCTCGATCGTCCAGAGATTGTCTTTGCTCGACCAGCGGGCGGAGGAAATCTTGTGGCGGTAGCGGATATGCCGTGCGAGATCGTTCTCGGAGATGACCTCGCCCATATAGGTCAGGATTTCCTCGGCGCTGGCGATCGGCGCGCCGGTCCAGGGCTTGAAACGATAGCCGAAGGTGTAAAGATCGCTGTCGGAACGGATGCCCGGATATTTGTGCATCCGCCATGTGCCGCCGAAGTCTTCAAGCCCCTCGAGCACGACGAAGCTCCTGTCGGGGCACTGCTCCTTCAGGTGATAGGCGGCGCCGACGCCGGAAATCCCCGCGCCAACGATCAGCACGTCGAAATGCTCGACCTTTTGCGAGGCGACCGGTGCCGGCCTTGCGAGTGTTTCTGTCCCTGTCATGGATCTGTTCTTTCTTTGATGGCTGTTCATCGCGGCGGGCGTATCGCCTTCGCCTGGAAGCATGACTTCATTTTGAAACCGGCGGTGCCGGCGTCAACTTCTATCTGAAAACGCGGCATGTCAAAATTGACGCAGGGGCACCCTAGAACCGGACAAACAAAAACGCCGCAGCAATTTCTTGCTGCGGCGTTCTGAATTTGGTTGCGGGGGCACGATACCAACTTTGGCGAACTTCGCTCCAAGTTCCGAGAATTTAGACCGAAACAGAAGCCGCAACTCTTGCCCCGAAGCGAAATCAAAACCGACTATCAGCGCCAATCGTGGCGCTTCTACTCGTGCTCCAAATACAAGTAAATTCTGCTTATGCCGATGGCAGTCCCTTGGGGAAATCGGCAGCTTATAGCCAACCGTGGCACGGAGGCAGCATGGCGTTCATGACCGATCCCGTCGCAAGGGATATGGCCTTCAGAAAATGGGGCCTGCCGGAATGTCTGCACGTCCCCATCGCGGCGATCGACGAGAACGCGATCCGGACCTACGTCGGCGACATCCTGGAAGAACTGGGTCGAGGGTCCCCGCCCAGGGCGCTGCTCGTCCGCGCGAAAGAACCCCCGCCCCCCGATCGGAGCCTGCCGATCTGGCACCTTGAGGGATCGAAGACCTTTCATGAGCCCTTGCAGGTCTGGGTTGACGTCGCATACACCCGTTATCGCCCTGCCTACCGGAAAGCGTTTCCGACCGAGGACATCGCCGACAGGATTTTGAGCCACACCATGAACCGGCGGACCGCTGCCCTCAAGTGATTCAGGTACGTAAGGATCACGCCGACCTCACGCGCCTCGAATTCGAGCAGCGCGTTTTCAGAAAACTGGGGCGTCGCCCTTCACGGCTCACCTGAGCAGATGGCGACGAATAGACGGTCCGGGGCGTTCATTCAATATGCCGACCTGACCGATCTCATGCTGATGCTGGACATGAAACTGGGTGGCGGGATCATGGAGGCCGTAAATGAGAGCCGGAGACTCGTGCGACCAAGAACCTTTTGACGAGGCCAAAATGCCCGATCATATGGGTAGACGGTAGCCCCGGCGCGGTGGCTGCCACGATTCGACGGCAATCGAAGCAAAGCTGCCATAAGTCGGAACCGATCGAATGATGTCACGATGAGCTTGAGCTTCAGCCTATATATGGACATCCGCGAGTTCACACGCGAGTTGGAAGTGCTGCGCGCCTATCGCGGGGGATATGTCGGAAGCAACCTTCTTGAAGCGCTTGAAAAAGCGCGTCTGCTGATTCCACGAATTCGGATTCGCTATCCTGATCCCGTCGCCCGCCGCTTCTGGGCCGAAGCGCATGATGAACGGATGGGCCAACTAAAACTAACGATGGAGCCCAATGGCCCCCGCTGGGAGACAGATCTGGCTCCGGTTGTCTGAACAGCTTCGCGCTGGAGATAAGTGAAGTCCTGCCGGGTTTCTCTGGTCGGTGTATTGAGCTTTCGGGGTGCGGCGCAGGGAGGGCGTAGCCCGACCTGCGTTGCTCCCCGAAAGCGTGGCGAAGTTCATGCGGCCGCACTCTGCGACAGATGACCGAAGTAGGCCTCATCCGGCGTTTGCCGGTCAAGGCTTGAGTGTGGCCGGCGCCGATTGTAGAAGTCCAGATATCTGCCAATCGAAGCGCGTGCCTCACCGACGCTGTCGTAGGCGTGTAGATAGACCTCCTCGTATTTGACCGATCTCCAGATGCGCTCGATGAAGACGTTGTCGCGCCACGCGCCCTTGCCATCCATGCTGATGGCGACCGCGTTACCGGTCAGCACGCCGGTGAAGCCGGCGCTGGTGAACTGGCTTCCCTGATCGGTGTTGAAAATCTCCGGCTTGCCGTGCTGCGCCAGGGCTTCCTCGACCGCCTCGATGCAGAACCCGGCCTCCATCGTGATCGAGAGCTGCCAGGCCAGAACGCGGCGGCTGAACCAGTCGACAACGGCAGCGAGATAGACGAAGCCGCGCACCATCGGGATATAGGTGATGTCCATCGCCCAGACCTGGTTCGGACATTCGACCTTCAGCCCACGCAGGAGATAGGGGTAAATCTTGTGACCTGGCATGGGCTTCGACGTGTTCGGTCGGCGATAGATTGCCTCGATTCCCATGCGCTTCATCATCGTCGTGACGCGCCGTCGGCCGATCTGGATCCCCTCCCGGCACAGCATGTCCCGCAACATCCGGCTGCCCGCGAACGGGTAATCCAGATGCAGTTCGTCGATGCGGGCCGCATGACGCCCAGGTCCGTGGCCGACGCCGGTCGGGGCTTGTAGTAGACGCTGCCCCGGCTGATGTTCAGAACCTTCGCCTGGCGCGAAATGGGAAGATCGTGCGAACGGTCGATCATCGCTTTGCGCTCAGCATGCCGGCCTTGCTGAGCGCGCCCTCCAAAAAATCCTTCTCCAGCGTCAGCTCTCCGATCTTGGCGTGCAGCGCCTTCAGGTCCACCGGCGCCGTCTCGGCGCTCACCGCGCCCGAGCCGAAGACGCCGGCCGCACCATCCAGAAGCTGCGCTTTCCAGGCCGTGATCTGGTTGGGATGAACATCGAAAACCTGTGCCAGCTCGGCCAGCGTCTTCTCGCCCTTGATGGCGGCCAAAGCCACCTTTGCCTTGAAGGCCGGTGTGTGGTCCCGGCGCGGTCGTCTGGTCATGATCTCTCCTGCTGTGCGGCAATCCTCGCCGCTGTCAGGCAGAAAATCCACTTATCCCCTTGTCCAGATTCCCGGGGCCAGCTCTTCGCCCCGTGGTGCCAAGCTGCCGGTCGAGTGGTAAGGCAACAGCGTCTACACCGCGACAGGAGCATCCTTCGTTTGCCGATGTTCGTAGGACGCCACTTTCTCCATATGATCAGGCGCGATGATCCATGTTCCATCCGGCTGACGTTCCACCGTCCCGGTTAGCCGCCGCACCGCTTCAAGTCGGCGCGCGTGCGTCTTTGAGCTTGCGCCCAACCATGGACCAGGCGGGCTGGCAAATCCCAGGTCAAACAAACCTAAAAACGTCAGATGCGTCCTGCTCCTCTCATGGCAGAAATATAGCCGAATGTCATGGCCGGGCCGATGGTCGCGCCAGGTCCGGGGTAGGCATTCCCCATGACGGACGCCGTGCTGTTTCCCGCCGCCCACAGACCCTCGATAACTTCTCCCGACTGCGAGACCACCTGTCCGAACTTGTTGATAACAAGCCCGCCGCGCGTGCCGATATCGCCAGGATAGAGCCGGATGGCGAAGAAGGGAGCTTTCGTCAACGGTGCCAGATTCGGATTTTTGAAATAGGGATCGCCGTACATCCGGTCATGCGCGCTGTCGCCTCTATGATAGTCCTCATCGACGCCGGTCTCGGCGAGCTTGTTGAATCGCTCCATTGATTTCGCGAAACGGTCCGCTGGAACGCCTATCTTCTCCGCAAGTTCTGCAAGGCTTGGCGCCGAAACCACGTCACCACTCTCACTCCACCGCTTCGGGAGGGGCTGGCGCGGCATATTCGAGGCGATCATATAGTAATCCTTGTACGCCTTATCCAGGATGAGCCATACCGGCACGCAGGACGTGCCTGTCCCGTTGTGCATTTCGTAAATCCTGGTGACCACGTCGCAATAAGGTGCCGCCTCGTTTACGAAGCGATCACCTGAGGAATTCACGATCATCGATCCCGGAAGCGAGCGCTCGAGAACGCAAAAATGTGGATTCTCGTTGGCGTTTACGTGACTGACCGGGCCCCACCAGGCGTCGTCCATCAGATCGAGCCGGGCACCAATGCTCTCGCCGGCGCGAATGGCATCGCCCGTGTCGCTTTCGGCGGCAAGCGACCATTTCGAGCTTGTGGGATGCGGAAGATAGCGGTCGCGCATTTCCTGATTGTGGGCGAAGCCGCCGGCGGTCAGCGCCACGCCGCGCCGCGCCTTGTACCGAAGCGTCTTGCCGCCCTTCGACACCTCGGCGCCGACGACGCGACCGTTCTCCGTCACCAGCGACGTCAGGCCCGTGTTCACTTCGAACGGAATGTTGGCGCGCAATATAGAGTAAAAGAGCCGGCCGGCGGTGCCCTGCCCCGCCGTCATCACTTTTTTGCCAAGCAGCCTGTTCGTGATCGTATTGAAAGCCGCCTTCATGAACTTGCGTTTTCCGTCCCAATGGCGGCGCATCCGGGCGACCGAAAACAACTCGAACAGCAGGAGGCCGGCGTAATGGGTGCCCGACAGAACCGGCGGGCGGAAATATTTCTGATTGGCGCCAAGCAAAGTCCCGTTGAAGGGAACGGCTTCCAGGGCGCGGCCTTCAGGGAAGCCACCGGTCGCTTCGGGGCAATAGTCCGAATATCCCTTGCTCCAAACGAAGCGCGCTTCAGTGTGATCGCGCAGGAACTCGATCATTTGCGGACCGTACTTCACAAACGATTCCTGAAGTTCCGAGGGCACCCGATTGCCGACCGTGCTGGCCATGTAGGTCCTGGCGCGTTCCTCCGAGTCCGGCAGTCCGCCTTCGAGCACCAGGTAATTGTTGGGAATCCAGACCACGCCGCCTGATCGAGCCGTGCTGCCGCCCATATAGGGCGACTTTTCGATCACCAGCGTATCGAGACCCAGATGACTGGCCGTCAGGGCTGACACCATTCCGGCGCCGCCGCCGCCCACGACCAGCCAGTCCACCTCCTTGTCCCAGCGAATGCCGGCTCCCGCTCCATTGTCAGCCATAAGTGTCCTCCCTCAATTTGTCCGACGCACAGAAAACCGATGCCACCCGCATTTCCCGGCACCGCATGAAAGGCTGGCGGGGGAACCCGCCGCCTCGCTCCGGGGCGCATGTTTCAATCGTGCGCCTGCTCGTAAACCTGATACTCGATGCCGCCCGGGTAAACGCGTCCCTCGCCGACACCCAAAACCCTGTTCAACCATTTGTATTTTTCGGCACCAGTCTCGAAACGCAGCTGGCTCAAAAAATACGAGTCGCCGATTTTCGTTTCGCCGCCACCGAGTGCCGCAGTCACAAATTTTTCGTTGTACTCAAGAAAGCCGGTATAATGAACATAGATGTGGGCGCCATCGTTCGTCTGCAGAACGATACGCACATCGATATGCCCCAAATTCTCGGAATCGATGACGATCCAGTCGGCGCCGCTACTGCATACGGTGCCCATGAGTCGTTTGCCATCGAACGCGCCCCCCGTAATGTTGGCGACAAGCCGCTTGCCTTGCGTCGTGTCGCCGATATCGAATGGCGAGGCGACAAGAACGTGAATTTTCATCAAAGGGACCAGCTTCATGTGGTTTTAATCCTTATACCGATTTATATAACCCGGACTTGCGTGACACTTTTTCTACTTTGGACAGTGACCGGCCGTCCACAATTCAGATAAAACTCGCGGACAGATCGCCCAATCCTTGGTCGAAGCGGCACAAAACATCGTCGCCGGCCTTAACGGGAATTGCCCGCACAAAAGACCCGGTAAGCACCACCTGCCCCGGCTCGAAAACAACGCCGAATTCGCCAAGCTTGTTCGCAAGCCAGGCGACGGACGTGACAGGATTGCCCAGAACCGCCGAGGCTTCGCCCTCGACTTCCGACTTGCCGTTCAACTTCAACTCGCCATGCACGCGCCGCACGTCGATCGCGTCGAGCCTCCTTGGGTTGGCGCCCAGCACGACAGCGCCGCAGGCCGCCAGATCGGCCACGGTGTCGATGATGCCGAAACCGGGCTCCGGCATTACGCGGAAATCGACAATCTCGATCGCCGGGACAACGAAATCGGTCGCCCGGAGCACGTCGACGGGCAGCACACCCGGCCCCTTGAGCGCGTGCTTCATGACGAATGCGATTTCAATTTCGATCATCGGGCGGAAAAACCGGGCAGCGTCGATCGGCGTCGCTTCGGGCAGAAACATGTCGTCGGTTATCGCGCTGAAATCCGGCTCCGAAGATCCTGCCATTTCCTGCATCGGTTTCGACGTAAGCCCAACCTTGTAGCCCCTCACCTTGGCACCCGCATCAACCTTGCGGCGCACGAACTCTTCCTGAACCAGATAGGAATCCTCGATGGTCAAGCCAGGATAGGTTCCGGTCAGCCGCGGCAGCGGCTTGCGTGTCTTGTAGACGTCGAAAAGCTTATCGACGATTTCTGTCCTTGTCGCTCTATCCAGCATTTTTTTATTCCAGTTTTTTCACGATCCTGAGGCTTGCCATGCTCGCCGAAGTGAGCGCCGCAATGTCTGTCGTAACCGAGACCATCTGAAACCCTTGCGTGACGCGTAGCGGCGCGACGGTCGCATTCGACAGGACGGCTACCGCCTTGCCGTGCCGCCGACAGGCGGCGACAATGGTCTTTATGGCGTCGTCGAAAATCGGCTTTCCGTCATTGTCTCCCGGCGGCAGGCCAAGCGCGACCGAAAGATCGAAGGGCCCCACCAAGACGGCGTCCACACCCGGCAAGCTGACGATTTCATCGACCTGATCAAGCGCGGAGCGCGTCTCGATCATCGGAATGACGACAACACGGTCGTTAGCAGTCAAGGTATAACCCGCGCCGTCGCGCGTTCCGACACGTACAGGCCCGAAGCTGCGGCACCCAACTGGCGGATAGCGGCAGGAGTCGACCAGACTCCTCGCATCGTCGGCCGTCTGAATCATCGGAGCGACGACGCCAAGGGCACCCGCATCCAGAACGCGACCGACGATGCCCGGCTCGTTCCAGGGCACCCGTACAATCGCTGGAATTCCGCGAATGTCGGCGGCGCGGATCATATCAAGCGCCTGTCCATAGTCCATGCAGCCATGCTGCATATCGACGAGTATCCAATCGAAGCCAAGTGACGAAATGGCCTCGACGCCGAGCGCGCCGGGCATCATGCACCAAGCGCCAAACGTCACATCTCCAGCCGCCCAACGCGATTTCAGAGACAAGGCTTCCGCCATTTTCATATCCCTCAGAACTGCCCGAGCGCGACGCGGCGGACGGCGTCGGTGTCCGTCGGCTCGTGCCCGACCTTGTGGGTGGGCGCCGGCACTTCCTGCACCGTGTTGGTGATCTTACCGATCCCCGTCACCTCGACCTCGACGACATCGCCCGGATTCATGGGCCGCGAATTCGCAGGCGTGCCGGTCAGCACGACGTCGCCAGGCAGGAAGGTGATGTGGCGCGACAGATCGGCGAAGATGTAGTCGATCGGGAAAGTCATGTCGGAGACCGGACCGTCCTGCACCACCTTGCCATTGATATAGGTGCGCACGGTCTGTTCACGAATATCGACGCCACGGACGATGCCCGGCCCTATGGGGCAAAAGCCGTCCTGGCCCTTGACGCGAAGCATGGAGCCCGCATCCGTGTCGCGGAAATCCTGCGCGCCGACGTCATTGGCGGGCGCAAAGCCCGCCAGATGATCCCAGACATCCTCGCGCGCGACATTGCGCATGGGCTTGCCGACGATCGCGGCGATCTCGCCTTCATAATTCAAATATTTGCAGTTCGCGGGTCGGTTGAGAAAGCCGCGATGCGAATTGAGGGTCGTGAGCGGCTTCTGAAAATAGGTCGGCGTAACGAGCTGCGGTGCCTTGAACTCGACGCGGCGCGAGTCGTAGTTCAGATGAATGCAGATGATCTTGGTCGGATCGCAGGGCGGCAGATAGATCGCCGATTTTTCGGCAAGCTTGCGTCCATCCGGCAGCCGCAGTTCGTCGCCTTCCGCCTGCACCCATTGCGGTGTGCCTTGATAAAAGATGCACCGCCATTCTTCGCGTGGGCCCTTGAGTACGGACACTGATCTCTCCCTGAATTCGTTGATTGCTTTGGTAGCAAATGAAGCAAGATCGCTCAGACCTCCATCAGGCCACCCTTCATCACTTCCTGATTGGGTTCGTGGCCATAGGTATCGCGCTGGTAATATTCCGATTGGTGCGTCGCCTCGCGCGCACCCCAGCCGATCTCGCACATCCAGCCCGAGGGATTCATAAAGTAGAACGAATACATGTGATCGTTGGCGTGACGTCCCGGCATCATGGTGATGGGAAAGCCCGACTGCCGCACGATCTCATAAGTAAGACCGACGTCATCAAAATTTTCAACTTCGAGCATCAGATGGTTGATGCGCTTCTCGCCGGGCGGGCCGAAGGCCACCGTGTGATCGCGCGTATTGCAATGCATGAACATCAGATCAAACGGCCTGTCGAGGCCGGGGAAGGGAATGCGGTATTCGATGCCGCCGCGCATGCCGAGCAGACTGTAGAACGCGTGGGTCTTGTCGAAGCCCACAGTTTCTTTCTGTATGAGATGGCCAAGCCCGCCGTCGCCCGTCTTGAATTTTCCGTGCATGCCGCGGCCGGGATAAAAGGGCTTGTCCGCCTGCACCTGCGGCCCGTGGAAAATCTCAATCGGGAAGCCGCTTGCATCCTTCAGCTTCATCACTTCCAGCACGCGGCGTTCAGCGGCCTCCTTGTCGGATCCAACGCGCACCTCAATGCCATTGCTCGTCAGGTGCTTATGCATCTCACGAAACTCGACGAGACCCGCGACGCGAAAGCCCAAGAAGTTCAGATCGTCTGTACCGTCTTCATCGACAATGAAACGGTGATGCCAATTGTCCATCCGAAAATAGCAACGACCGGTTTCGCCTTCATCAACGACTTCAAGCCCCAGAATTTTAGCCGCATAATCTTTCCACGCGGCAAGGCTCTTCACCCCAAGCCCCATATAGCCAAGCTCTGTCACTTGCACCATTTTGCTCTCTCCCCTTTTTCACCGCAGGCTGACGCCTCAGGTGAGCGATCCTTTGCGGACCGAGATGTTTTTTATGTCGCTATAGAAATCGAAACTCCATGTACCACCTTCGCGTCCGATGCCGCTGTCTCGGGCACCGCCGAAGGGTGCCGCAAGGTCGCGCACGAAGAAGCAGTTGACCCATAAGGTTCCCGCTGTCACCTGTGAGGCAATGTTCATGGCGCGCTTTTCGTTGCCGCAGAACAAAGTGCCTGCAAGTCCGTATTTCGTATTATTGGCAAGGCTGACGGCTTCATCATCGCTGCTGAAACTCTGCCATGTCAGCACAGGGCCGAAGACTTCGCGCTGAGCGATTTCAAGTTCGGGGCTGACATGGGCAAACATTGTCGGCTCGAAATAGAGCTCGCCGTAATTCGCCCGGCTGCCGCCCCAGAGCGGTATGGCGCCATCGGCCTTCGCGCGTTCGACGAAACCGGCCACGCGCTCGAAATGCTCCTTGTGGATCAGCGGCCCGACGCGCGTATCCTTGTCGCGCGGATCGCCCACAATCATGTGGATCGACGCGTTACGCACTTTTTCGAGAAATTGCTCCTCGATCTTTTTTTCGACCATGATGCGCGTACCGGCAAGACAGACCTGGCCCGCGTTCATATATTGACCGGCAACCGTCTGCGCGGCGGTATCAAGATCAGCGTCCGCGCAAATGATGAAAGGCGACTTGCCGCCAAGCTCGGCACTCATCGGCGTGATCGAGCGCGCCGCCGCCTGACCAATGATCTTCGCCGTGTCGGTCGAGCCCGTGAAGCTGATCCGGTCGACATCGGGATGATTGACGAGCGCGTCGCCCGCTTCTTCGCCGATACCCTGCACGACGTTCAGAACGCCGGCGGGGACGCCCGCCGCGTGGGCGATATCCGCCATCAGCGAGCAGGTGAGCGGCGCCCATTCCGGCGGCTTGACAACGACGGTATTGCCAGCGGCGAGTGCCGGGCCGACCTTCCATGTCGTCAGCATCAAGGGCGCATTCCAGGGCGTGATCAGAGCCGCGACTCCCGCTGGATCGTAGCGCACATGATTGACGACTTCGGGCGAATCGATCGAATGGCCTTCGAGCGTCAACGCCCAGTCGGCGAAGAACTCGATGTTCTGCGCAGCGCGGGGCACAACGCGATGGACGTTGCCCATGAGCAGCGAGCCATTGTCCATGGTCTCGACCGCGGCAAGCTCGTTGACGCGCGCCTTGATGCCCTCGGCGAATTTCTTGAGGTAAGGCAGGCGCCCCTTCGGCCCGAGCGCCGCCCAGGCGGGGAACGCCTTGCGCGCGGCGGCGACGGCCTGATCCACCTCCGCCTTGCCGCCGGCGGCGACATCGGCGAGATGCGAACCGTCGACCGGCGAAAGATCGGCGAACCGCCGCGGCGAGGAGACGCGCCGCCCGCCGATCCAGTGATCGGTCGAGACCTCGACGCCAGCGATCTTTGCAATATTTCCTGCCATCACACAGCCTCCGCGACGCGACTTCCGGCTTTTTTCCCGACTTTGATATCTTCCGTCAGGAAGCGGTCCACCAACTCGTTGGCGCGCGTGCGGTCCCCAAACAGATGGGCCATCTGATAGTTGCGGGCCGAAGAACCGAGATAGAAGCGTTCGTACTGAAGATTCCGACCCGCAAGGCCTGTGCCGACAAAATCCCAGGCGAGCCGGAAGACGCGCGCGCGCTGCTCGGCACCCACGTCGCCGGCACCGCGCAGATAATGATCGATGAGCGGACGGAGACCGGCATCGTCGAGCTGAGCGCGGCTCGGCGCGGCGAAGACATTATGCGACCCGATGAGTTGGATGATTTCGCTGACCCGCGCCATCCATCGCGGCATCGACGCGCGAAGGGCGGAGAAGGGCTGGGCGTCCGGCAGCCAGACGCCATTGCCATAGTCGGTAGCCCCGTCTTCGGCGGCCTTCAGACAGGCGCGCGTCAATTCGGCATAGCTCCAGATTTCGCCAAGCATCTCCCATGTCTGCGGCTTGACGTCGTTGATCACCTCGGTCATCCGCGAGGCGAGACCCCAGGCGAATTCCAGTTTCGTCAGTGCCCGGACTGTCGTCTGCTGCATGACGTTCGGCCACCAGCTGCGCATCATGACCGAGTTGTAGACGGCAGTGTTGCAGTTGACGTGCAGACGGTCACGGGGCACTTCAACATTGTCGAAGATCACGAAGGCATCCTGCTCGTCGAACCGGGTCGAGATCGGATGATCGAAAAAATTTCTGCTTTCGGAAAATGAATCCCGGCAGATGAATTTGAGACCGGGGGTGGACATCGGAATGCAGAAGGAGATCGCGTACTCGTCGCAATCGGGCGGCAAGGGATGAGACGGATAGACTGCGATCTCGTCGGCGAAGGGGGCAAGCGTCGCGAGGATGCGCGCGCCGCGCACGACAATACCGCGCTCGGTTTCGCCGACCTTGCGAAGCGCCACATCGTTGCCGGGTTGCGGCGCGTCGCCCTGCGCCTTGTCGATGGTCGGATTGACGATCGTATGCGTCAGCGAAATGTCATTGCGGCGCAGATATTTCTGATAATTGACGAGGTTCTCCGCGCCTTCCTCGTTGCCGTTGACGGCCCATTCCTCGGCGCGGCCCGCGAAGCCCGCATAGGTCACGTTCATGTAGTCCGGCGTACGGCCCATCAGGCCCACCGAATAGGCGGCGATTTTCTCCAGCCCCGCGCGACGGCGCGCCAGATCCTGCCTCGAGCGGGGAATCATATGGCTGACATTGATCTTCTCGCCCGTCTCGGGATCCGGCATCAGGCAGGCGTCGGCCTCCTTGTGCTGGAGATCGTAGACAGCTGCGACACCGCGCGCCGCGCCCGCGAATGCGGGATCGCCGGCGACGTTCTCGATCTTGCGGTCGTCGACCCAAATCTCCCGGGGTTGCTTGAGGCCTTCCAAAAACTGCGCGCCCGTACGTGCCGGCATGGCTTCCTCCCTTTATACTTGTATTGACATCTGGCCGGATATGGCATGGCCGGCACATCCGCCAGCAACCAACCATATTTTATATACACTCATCTATGAGTAGTGTCATATATTCCATGCGTTGCACAAAACCTGTCAACCGGCAAGGTTTGCCGACGAATGGCGCATGAATGGTCAAGATACTTGCCGCGCCGCCAAATACTCTGGCAGAAAGGGCCCGGCAGCAGTTTGGCGCAGCCTTGCTGCAATTAGGACATGCGATGGACACATCTTCGAAAATAGGCAAGCAAGCCGGTGCCAAATCCGCAAAGAGGGAACATCCGCAGGCGGAGGGACGAAGAGACCGCAACAAGCGGGAAAAGGTCGCGCGCATCACGGCGGCGGCCCGCACTCTGTTTCACGCCAAGGGTTATACGAAAACGACCACGCAGGAAGTGGCGGAAGCTGCCGATATCGGAGCTGGCACACTGTTTCTCTATGCGAAATCAAAGGAAGACCTCCTCATCCTGGTTTTCAAGGATGAAATGAGCCAGCTGATAGAGGAAGTGTATGGAACAATTCGGAAGAAGGCCCCGTTGCTCGAGCAAGCGGAGTCATTGTTCGACGGGTTTATTGAATATCACAGGCGCGATGTTGTCATTGCCCGCGCGCTAATTCGCGAACTCAGCTTCTCCGGCAACCCTGGGCGCCGGAAAGACGTGCTCACCATTCCAGAAGCGATTATCGAAAAGCTTGTCCATTTCGTCTCAGCGGCTCGGGCGCGCGACGAAATTCGCGCCGATATCGATCCGGTCGAAGCAGCGCGATGCCTGTTTGCTATCTACTATCAGCAGCTGCAAACTTGGCTGGGGACGTATGTCAGCCACAGCGCCTTCAAGCAAAACATGCATGTACTTCTCAAATTCGTGATCGACGGAATGTCCGTAGGCGGCATACGCAAAATAGAACCCTCGCGAAATAAACGAACGTCGCAGACCGGGAAAAGATGAGAACAGGCTCGTCGTACCGACGCCGTTAACCCAGGAAAACCAGCACCGCCGAAGGCGAATGAGTTTAGCGGATTCAGCGTTCCAATTTTGCCGACTTTCGGGATCAGCACGAAGACGAGGTTTGGCTCGGAGAGCCTCTCTCGACCCAAGGTGCAGTCGACGCCCGTCTTTCAAGGGGGAGGATCGGGGGAGAAACCTCGAAACCCGCGCGCCGACTGCGACTAGTGCTGACCGTCAGGTATTCTCAACGTGAGACCGTCGAGATCGTCGGTCATGGTAATCTGACAGGCAAGGCGGCTGTTTTCCGTCGAACCTTCGGCAAACTGCAACAGGTTGGCTTCCATGCCGCCGGGCTCGGCCATGCCGGTCCGGGCGATCCACGCGGCATCGACATGCACATGGCAGGTCGCGCAGGCGCACTCGCCCCCGCAATCGCCGTCGATGCCCGGCACGCCGTTGTTGACCGCGGCATCCCTCGCGGTCGTGCCGCTCTTGACCGCGATGGGATATTCGGCGCCGTCCGGTTCGATGAAAGTGACTGTGGGCATTTTTTGCTCTTGTCGATCATGCTGGATGAAACAGCGGCTGGAGGATTTTCGTGACGAAACGGGGACACCGCTCCGTCGCGAATTAATGCGCCAGACCGGACCCGGTCTAATGCGCGTGCAGCTTCACCGGCAAGTGGGTGAACCCGCGGATGAAGTTGGACAGCGTCCTCTCGGGCGCGCCGACGACCTCCACCTTGCTGAAGCGCTTCAGGATTTCTTCCCAGATGATCCGCAGTTGCAGTTCCGCCACGCGGTTCCCCATGCAGCGATGCACGCCGAAACCGAAGGAAAGATGGTGACGGGAATTCGGGCGGTCGATGATGAACTCGTTCGGACGGTCGATCACCTCATCGTCCCGGTTTCCCGAGAGGTACCACATGACGACCTTGTCGCCCTTCCTGATCTTCTTGCCGCCGATATCGGCGTCCATGAGCGCCGTCCGACGCATATGCGTCAGCGGCGTCTGCCAGCGGATGATCTCGGGGATCATTTTCGGGATGAGGCCCGGATTGGCCATGAGCTTGCGATATTCCGCCGGGTTCTGATTGAGTGCGAGTACCCCGCCGCTAATCGAATTGCGCGTGGTGTCGTTGCCGCCGACGATCAGCAGCATCAAGTTCCCGAGAAACTCAAGGAACGGCATGTCCCGCGTCGCCGGCGAATGCGCCATCATCGAGATCAGATCGGACTTTGGCGGCTCGTTGATGCGTTTGTCCCACAGATCTTTGAAATAGTACGCGCATTCGAGAAGTTCCTCGCGGCGCTGTTCCCAAGACGAGACCACGCCAGTTTCGGGCGTGGCCGTTGCCACGTCCGACCAGCGGGTGAGCCTGCGCCGCTCCTCCCAGGGGAAATCGAACAACGTCGCCAGCGTCATCGTCGTCAGCTCGACGGACACCCTGTCGACCCAATCGATCTCTTCGCCGATGGGAAGCGAGTCAAGAATAAGCCCCGCGCGCTCGCGGATGATGGGCTCCAGCAGAACAAGATTGGACGGCGCGACCGCCGGACTGACCGCCTTGCGCTGCGCATCGTGCTTGGGTGGATCCATCGCAATGAACATTTCGAGTTCAAGTGCGCTCTCACCTGTTTGCATGTCCTGGATGGCGATGCCGCCTATCTTGGCTTCGGAGGAGAACGTCTGGTGGTTCACCTCGACCTGCATAATGTCGTTGAATTTTGTTACCGACCAGTAGGGGCCGTAGGCGCTCTCGGGGCAATAGTGGACGGGGTCTTCCCGCCGCAGCCGCGCGAAGTAGCTCCCGATCGTGTCGTTTTGAAAGAGCTGCGGATCGCTGACATCCATCTGAGACAGCGGGACCGTCAAAGCCGGATCGCGCACCAATGTGTCAGTCGTCATCTCTCTGTCCTCCCGATCGACGTCTGTGCGGCATCCACCCGTCACGGCGCATGCAATACTTCACATAAATTCATTATAATAGATCATATGGACAATTCGGTGTCAAACGCTCTCGGTCGCCGCTGCGGTTCCATTAATCCAGGACGAATCCCTCATACCCCCTGGCCGCAGCGGTATTGCACTGGTCCATATAAATGGGCACGCCGGGGAAATTCAGAAGCTGCCGCGGCTTTCCCGGAATGTTGGCGCCCATGTACCAGGAATCGGCACGGGGAAAGAGCGTCATGTCGGCTATGGAGTTCAGGAGCTGTGTCCATCCCTCCTCGGCCTGAGCGGTCGCTTCCATCCGCCGCTTGTCATTCTTGCGCATATGCTTGAGGCAATCGACAACCCATTCGCCCTGCAATTCGGCGCATGTCGGGCCGTTGCAGAATCCAGAGGGACTCTGTGGACCATAAAGAAAAAGCAAGTTCGGGAATCCCGACGTCGCGAAACCGAGATAAGTGCGCGCGCCTTCGGTCCATTTTTCCTTGAGCGTCACGCCGCCCGTCCCGCGTATATCGATTTGGGTCAACCCGCCGGTCACGGCATCGAACCCCGTCGCCAGGACAAGCATATCGAGCTCAACTAGCCCATCCGCCGTGCGCACGCCTTCGGGAACTATTTCCGCGATCGGCGTCTCGCGCACATCGACCAGGCTAACGTTGTCCTGATTGAACACTTCGTAATACCACTGCTCCAGCGAGGGGCGCTTGACGCCGAAGGGATGCGGCGGCTCCATCGGCGCGAGTTTGTCGGCTAATGCCGGATCCTTGATCCGGGCGCGGGTCTTGTCGCGCCAGAAATCGTACATGGTACGGTTTGCTTCCTCATTCGTCAGGATGTCGGCAAATCCACCGATCCAGTAGTGGAAGCCGCCTTTTTGCCAGAGCTTTTCATAAAGCGCGCAGCGCTCTTTCGGCGGCACTTCCAGCGCGGACCTATCGTCCCTGAGAATGTCGAATCCGCCGAACGTCTCGCGCCGCATGCAGAATATCGCCGGATAATCGGCCTTCATCCTCTGCTGCGTCTCGACGTCGAGCTTGCGCTGCTGCATCGGCAGGGCAAGGATCGGCGTGCGCTGGAACACCGTCAGATGCGCCGCGTCCTTGCTGGCTTCCTGCACCACCTGAACGCCGCTCGCTCCGGTTCCCACGACGCCAACCCGCTTGCCCGCGAAGCTGGCACCTTCCTGCGGCCACAGCGCCGTGTGATGGCACTCACCGGCAAAACTTTCAAGACCCTTGTAGTTCGGGATATAGGGCTTGGACGCAAAACCGGCGCAAAGGATGAAGAACCGGGCACGCACGGTAGCGCCGTCGGTCGTGCTGATAACCCATTCATCGCGCGCCTCGTCGAATTCCGCCGCGCTGACGCGCGTGCTGAACCTTATGTCCCGGCTCAGGTCGAGTTTTTTGTCAACGTAATGGAAATAGCGGCGCAGCTCGTCCCAGGCCGGAAATCTTTCGGTCCAGTTCCAGTCGCGCCATAATTCCTCGATCGAGAACTCGTAAATCGGGACATGGGAATCGACTCGCGCGCCGGGATAGCAGTTCCAATACCAGCAACCGCCCAGATCGGCACCAGCCTCGAACAGGCGCACCTTGAAGCCTTCCTGGCGTAAGCGGTGAAGCTGATAGATGCCGTTGAATCCCGCTCCAACAATGAGTGCATCCAATACTTCAGCGTCGTCACTTTCTTGCGTCTGGCCGGATTGTACCCAACTCATCGAAACCGCTTCCCTTCATATCCACCGTATGCCGCCTTGACCGGCTACATTCCCCCGCCACGATGAGGCGAGGGTCGCTCCAGAATTCACCTTGTCGAAACCATAGTTCAGTCGCCGAGCAATCTTCCTCGCAGCGCCGGGACCAGAGCTGCGTTGCCTATGCGGGCCTTGGATCGCGAATGAGAACAGTCCCCTGCGCCGCACAACAGGCACGGCCCTCGTTCGTCACATCGATGCGAACCACCGCAGTCGATTTTGTCATCGCGATCAGCTCGGCCACCGCTATCACCTTGCCCGAGGATACCGGCGCCAGCAGATTGAGTTTGAATTCCGTCGTCGCCGCCCACTGTCCTTTCCGCATATGCGGATAGCAAACGCAGCCGAGAACATGGTCGCACATCGCAGCCAGCACCCCGCCATGCATGTTTCCGATCGGCGTCAACAGCCGGTCTGAGACTTCCATCTCGGCAGTGAGCTTACCCGGCTCGACATGTGTGATGCGAACCCCCAGAAACTCGGGCAACCCTTTCATTGAATTGCTGGCATTTATGAAACCCTGTGCGATTTCCTGGTTGAACTCCGGCAGCTTTGCAACAATTGTCATCTCGTTTTTCTCCGAAACCTTCAATGGTACCCAAGGCGCGCGCAGCCGAGTCTTACAGATAGATATTTGCCCTGCCCAGCGAGCTTTCGGCGCTTTTCACGAGATCGGCCATGACTTCCGCAGCCGGCCTCACCTTGTGAATGAGACCCATGCCCTGCCCCGCAAAACCGGGAGCGATATCTTTCCGCTTTACCGCCGCCGCCGCCGCCAGCACCGGCATCGCAACCATGGGCTGGAAGGGCATGGGCAACGGCTCCAGACCCGCCTCGGCAAAAGCCTCGGACCATTTGTTGCGAATGATGCGGGCCGGCTTTCCGGTGACGGTCCGGGAAACAAGCGTATCGCCGTCACCCGACTCGACAATCGCTTCCTTCTGGAAATCCTCGATGCCGGCCTCATCGGTCGCGAGAAACGCCGTACCGATCCAGGCGCCTTCGGCGCCGAGCATCATTGCAGCCGCGATGCCGCGCCCGTCGGAAATGCCGCCCGCGCCGAGTACGGGAATGCGACCCGCAATCGCATCGACAACCTGCGGGATGAGCGCCATCGTTCCGATGGGTGAATTGTGCCCGCCCCCGTCATGGCCCTGCGCGACGATCAGATCGATGCCGGAATTGACCACCTGCAGGGCATGCTTCACCGCGCCGACGACCGCCATCACCTTGGTGCCGTTGGCGTGGAGCCGATCAAGCCAAGGCCCCGGATTGCCGAGACCCGCCGCATAGACAGGAACCCGCTCCTCAACCACAACTTCCATTTGCGCTTCGAAGAATTCTTTCGAAAACAGCGGCGCGTTCGATTTGGACGAACGGTGAGCTTCCTCGGATTCCCGCGCCCTGGATTTCAGCGGCGGTATGTTTTCCTTCTTCATGAATTCTTGCGCGAATTTCTGGTACTCAGGCAGCAAATCCATCGGAGACGGACCAGCCTTGCCCTTATAGGCTTCCCTGCGCACGGAGGCTGGCAGCAGGGTGTCCACACCAAACGGCTTGTCCGTAAGCGACCGCGTTTCCCGAATCCATTCACGCAGTTGATCGGGAGAGCAGGCAGCCGCGCCGAGCACACCAAGGCCACCCGCATTCGATACCGCCGCCGCAAGCCGTGGAACGCTCGCGCCGCCCATACCGGCCAGCAAGATCGGGTATTTAATGCCCAGAATATCACATACTCGACTATGCAGGGTCACAGCTATCCTCCCATTAAGCGGCTTCATCGACCGCGTTATTTATGATCATAAATTATCGAATTCCGGGGAGCGGCACAAGTGTCGCAAAAACGACCTTGGCATCGCAAATACTCGCCTAGCATTTCCGTCGGGGAACCCGCGGCGCGCTCAGGTCGTCAGCATCCTGCCAACGCACGATTTTGGACATGATGTCGGGATGACGAGCTTCCAGATACTTGTCGGATCGGCTTACGAACCGGGACATTTCGGTGAATGCGAGGTCTGGATTGCGATCTTCAATCGCCTTGAGAAGCCGCCCGTACGCCTTGATCTGATAGTCGCGCTCACCCTCCGTATAAGTTATGCCGACTTCCGACGCATTCGTGATGTTGTGAAGCGAACCGATCAAGAATCCGATCAAGGGATTGCCAGACGCCCAGGCAAGCACGTCGTGAAAACGCCTGTTCTCCTCCGCATAGGAGTCGCAAGAAACAGACAACGTCTTCAAAGTCGCCAATGACGTATTCAGTTTGTCGATATCTTCTTCGGACGCACGCTCTGCCGCAAGCGACGCCATGGTCGGGCCCACCGCTTGCCTCACTTCAATCAGCGAACGGAACGTTGTGCCGAGAAACTGGAGCAGCAACGCCATCGTGCTGGCAAAATCTTTCGGCCGCGGCTCCTGAACGATCGGCCCGCCGCCGGGACCGGGCCGCAGGAAAATGATGCCCTGCAATTCGAGAAACCTGAGCGCCTCCCGCAAGGTCGCGCGGGCCACTCCATACCGCACGAGCATCTCCTGTTCGGGCAGCAAACGATCTCCGATCTCGGCGCCTTGCTGCTCGATGTCTTCGACGATCCGCCGCGCAACTGTGAGGGCACGCTTGCCGGACCCTTTCGGAAACCGGCTGGTTCGTGAAACGGGCACGGTCGCTTTCATTTCAGATACCCACAATCTTCATTTTCAAGGCCAATCGCCTCCGATCAAGGAACGGCTGGGAGAACCCGCCTACAACACCATCGTCCGTGATTGCAACATGCCGTCAATTCATCATAATGGATTTCAACCTTTAGTAAACATACGAAACCATTGGAATAAAGCATATGACGTCCGCAAACCGGACCTTGTTCACCCTTGTCCAGAATCTCAAAATCGCGGCGGAGGCATTCGGTCCCGACCAGGGGCGTCCGGTTCTGCTCGCCCATGGCGGCGGGCAGACACGCCATGCATGGCAAGCCTGCGGTAAAACGTTGGGAGAAAACGGTTATTACGCCCTCGCCGTCGATTTGCGCGGGCACGGCGAAAGCGACTGGTCTCCGGACGGAGACTACAGAATGGAGCGTTTCGCGGAAGATCTCCTCGACATCGCGGACGGCTTCCGCGTGCCTCCCATCCTGGTCGGCGCGTCTCTCGGCGGCATCGCGGGCATGATCGCGCAGGGAGAATATGCGAAGGCCGGACGGCGCGGGTTTGCGGCGCTGATCCTCGTCGACATCACCCCTCAGATGAACATGGAGGGGGTTCAAAAAATTCTCGGATTCATGTCGTCGAATCTGGAAGAAGGCTTCGCCTCGCTTGAGGAAGCAGCCGATACGATCTCGCGCTACATGCCCGGCCGGACTCGCCCCAAAGACCTGAGCGGACTGGCGAAGAACCTTCGCCTCAGGGAAAACGGCCGCTACTACTGGCATTGGGACCCGCGTTTCATCACCGGCACGCAAAAGCCACAAGGCAGCCGCGAACCCGAACGCCTAGAAATAGCGGCGCGTTCCCTGAAAATACCAACGCTCCTCGTCCGGGGCCGCGACAGCGACCTCGTGACGGTCGAAGCGGCGCGGCAATTCGCCGAAATTGTTCCTCATTCCGAGTTTGTCGATGTCGCAAATGCGGGCCATATGGTAGCGGGCGACAAGAACGACATATTTACAAGCGCCGTTCTGGATTTTCTGACGCGAATGGCACCCGCCGCGAGCGCATCGTAGCCAGCCCAGGCGGGTTCATTCACGCGTGTGCGTCTTCGACAGATGAAGACGCCATAAAAAAAGATCGAGAAGAGGAAGGGAGAAAGCCTATGTCGAATCTGGTTCTTCGCAAGGACAGCGGGCGCATTTGCACGCTGACACTCAACCGTCCGGAAACCTTGAACGCACTCAATGTCCCTCTGTTCGAAGAATTGCGCGGGCATGTCGATACGCTTCGCGGACAGGTTCACGAGGTGGCATGCGTCATCATCACGGGCGCGGGCAAGGCTTTTTCAGCCGGCCACGATCTGAAGGACATCCAGAAAGGCGAGCGCCCGCCGGAGCCGCATTTCCAAGCGAAGACCATTCAGGCGCTGGCCGAACTGCCGCAACCGGTCGTCGCCTGCATCCGCGGGCATTGCTACACCGGCGGACTCGAGCTTGCGCTCGCGGCCGACATCATCATCGCCGCGCGCTCCGCCAAGTTCGGCGACACGCATAGCAAGTGGGGGCTGAGCCCGCTCTGGGGCATGACGCAAAGACTGCCGCGTCGCGTCGGGCTGTCGAAGGCCAAGCAGATGATGTTTACCTCCGATGTTTTCGCGGCGGAGACGGCGGAGCGCATGGGACTGGTCGACATTTGTGTCGACGATGCCGAACTGGAACAGGCGACAAACGACCTTGCTCAGCGTATCGCCGCCAATTCGACCTACAGCAATCAGGTCAACAAAGGTCTGCTGGGCGCGACCGATGGCATGACCGGCCAGGCAGGGCTGGCCTACGAACTCGCGCACAGCCCCGGCGCCTGTTTTGACGCGCGCGAACGGGTCGCCTCATTCGGAAAAAAATGACGGTGGGGGCCATTCGCCGCGCCGCCAACGACCTTGTCGACGGGTGGAAGTTTTCCACCAGTCTCCAGGTTCAGCCCGGGATTCTTACCGGCAAGGCCTCAGAGCCCTTGATGAAGTTGGAAAAAACCCGCTTTGGTTCGCCGACCACTTTGATCGGCTTGTCGGGCCAGCGCTTCAGGATTTCTTCCCAGACGATGCGGAGTTGCATTTCCGCCAGCCGGTTGCCGACGCAGCGATGGATGCCGAAGCCGAAGGAGAGATGTTGACGCGGCCTTAGACGATCGATGATGAAGCGGTTCGGCTCGTCGATCGCCTCCTCGTCCCGGTTGCCAGAGACGTACCACATGACAACCCTGTCGCCCTTCTTGATCTTCTTGCCGGCCAACTCCGTATCCTGGAGCGCGGTGCGGCGCATATGGGTGAGCGGCGTCTGCCAACGGATGATTTCCGGGATCATGGTTTCGACGAGCGCCGGATTTTCGCGCAGCTTCCTGTATTGATCCGGGTTCTCGTGGAGCGCGAGCAGGCCGCCGGTAAGCGAATTGCGGGTCGTGTCGTTGCCGCCGACGATCAGCAGAATGACATTTCCCAAATACTCCATCGGACTCATGTTCTTGGTGGACTCACCCTGGGCCAACATGGTGATGAGATCGCCGCCCGGTTCGGTTGCGTTGACACGCCGGTTCCACAACTCGGTGAAATAGGTGGCGCATTCGAGAAGCTCCGCTTCGCGGGCCGCCTCGCCTTCCGGTGTCTTGAAGGCTTCCTCCGAGGTTGCGACGTCAGACCAGCGGGTGAGTTTCCGGCGTTCTTCCCAAGGGAAGTCGAACAGGGTGGCGAGCATCTGCGTGGTCAGCTCGATCGACACGCGATCGACCCAGTTAAACGTCTCGTTGACCGGAAGCGAATCGAGAATCTTGCCGGCGCGCTCGCGGATCGTGCCTTCGAGTTTTGCTAGATTTCCGGGCGCGACAATCGGGCTTACTACCTTGCGCTGCGCGTCGTGCTTCGGGGGGTCCATTGCGATGAACATCGGAAGCTTCAGACCTGCGTTATTGTCGCGAATCGTAATGCCGCCCTGCTCGACGTCGGACGAATAGATGCCATGGTTGGTCTCCACTTGCATGATGTCCTTGTACTTCGTCACGGACCAGAAAGGTCCATAGGCGCTTTCCGCACAATAATGCACGGGATCCTCGCGACGCAGCCGTTCGAAATACAGCCACATCCGATCGGACCTGAAGAGCTCCGGATCGCTGACATTGATTTTGTCGAGCGGAATGGCATATGGATCGTCCAGGGACCGGACGCGCTCGGCTACGTTCATGCTGCTCATGGTCTTATCCTCGTTTGTGGACGAATATTCACCGACGCAATCACTCCTATTTGGCGGCGATCGTCACGCGACCGCGCATGCCGCCGACACTTCCATTGACTTCCTGACGCTTCAGACGCGGTAAAACCTTTTCCGCGAAAAGTTTCATGTTTTTGGTGGCAAGTTCCTGCGGCATGCCGCCGTAGCTGAAAATGGAAATCAACCCGGCCGCATCGACGCGCTTCTGGTTCTCCATGATCTTCTCGTAGACCTGATCCGGTGTGCCCCAGATTTGAAGCTTCGCCAGAAAATCGACAAACTCGTCGACACCGTGCTTCTCGATGTTGTTGGCAAGAGCACCGTAGTACTCATAGCCCTTGATGTCCGCGAGCCCCTTGTTGTGAAATTCGTAATGGTTCAGGGCCGAACGGCTATATCCCCTTATGTATTTTTCGTACATCTCCTGAGCGACCGATGCATCCTCATGACAGGCGATGAAACTGGCGATGATCGGCTTGGGCGCCTCGGCCCCGTTTATCTCCCTGTAGATTTCCCGATAGTTGTTGAGTTCGGCGACCGTCGTTTCCCAAGGCTTCTGAGCGATGATCAGAATGCCAATGCCGAGCCGCGCCATGATGCGCGCCGACTCCGGGGAAACCGCCGCCGCATAGGTCCGGCCGCGGAAACTCTGGAACGGAAACGGCCTGATGGCCGTTCGCGGTTGTTTATAGAACTGCCCGTTCGCCTCGATATAACCCGTTTCGAAAGCGTTCAAAATGGCCTCCGCATATTCGACGAAACGTTCTCGGGATTCACCCATGTTGATGCGGAATCCCTCGAACTCGATCCGACCGAGGCCGCGGCCGACGCCCAGAATGGCGCGGCCTTTCGAAACATGGTCGAGCACCAGCACTTCTTCCGCGAGACGGACGGGATCGTGCCAGGGCAGTACCATCACCATCGAGCCGAGACCGACTCTGTTGGTACGACCAGCCATATAGGTGAGGAACTGCGCCACATTCGGGCACATGGTGTATTCGTCGAAATGGTGCTCGGCCGCCCATATGGAATCGAAGCCGAGCGGTTCGGCCATGTCGGCCATCGCGATTTCATGGGCGTAGACCTCATGGTCGGTATAACCGCCAGCGAGGTTCTGAAAGAACGTGCTCATGCCGACATGCATGGGAATCTCCTTTTTGTTCAATTCCGCTTCACGCGGCGTCGATCCCAAGCGTTTTCTTGATCGACCTGTGGAAATATGCGAGAGCCGGCTCGTTGGCGCCGAAAGTCACAAAATCTTGTGCGCCCGAGTGAAAATCGCGCTGGATATTTTCCGCCAGCGGAAAATCCTCCTGCTGCACCGTCGCCATCAGCAAGTCCATGTTTTTGGTCCAGTACTTTCTGGCCTTGTCGGTGACGGCGGGTTCGGGCGTATAGAGAGAGACGTGCATTTTCGATTCATCCACGCTGTCGCCCGGATAAACCCTCCACGTCTCCAGATGATCGCCCTGCATGATGAAGACCGTATTCGGAAAGAGCACGTATACGAGGGCGGAGTGGCGAATCAGATCCCACTCGCTTTCCGGTCTCTGGCGCAACGCATCGATCGTCTTGCGGGCGCCAATCATGCGCAGATTTCGCGCCATGCCGTCGAACGTGCCGAGGTTCGAGTGCAGGATCGGCGCGATCGTGTTCTTGTGCAGCGTGCTCAGATGGTAAGTTTCGAGAAACGTGTCGATCACGAGCTTCCAGTTGAGGCGGGCCCGGAGCACGCGCGTCTCGTAGTGGCTGTAGCACGCAAGACCAAACGCGGCGAGATCGTCCGCCATGCCCGCAAGGTGGCTGTCGATGTCGATCGACTCGCCGGGCGTCGGCATGACCCAGATCATGCCGTATTTCTCCACCACCGGCAGAGACCGCAAGCCGTTGCTCGTTTTGTCGACGCTCTCGAAGCCCTGCTCGAACGGTATCGACCTCAGCCTGCCGCTCCGGTCGTAGGTCCATGCGTGATAGGGACAACTGAACACGGCCTTGCCGCTGCCGCAGCCCGACGCGACGCGCGCGCCGCGGTGGCGGCAGACATTGATGAAAGCATTGACCTGCCCCGCTTCATCCCGCACCGCCAGGATCGGCACGCCTGAAAAATCGTCGGTTACATAGTCGCCGGGATTGGGCAATTCGCAACTCAACCCGATCAGAAGCGGCTCATCCCGGAACAGCACCTCCCGTTCTCGGCTAGCCTGGTCCGGACTAGTGTAGTCGCTGACATGATGATGATACACGGCATCGCCCATCGCGGTCTCACCCGCGTCGAGATAGCCGAAAATCTTCTGCAGCTGTTCGACCTGGGCTTCGTGTTTCATGATCGCGCGTCTCCCGACGATGTCCACTTGATTATCCGTTAGCGGAATAATGGTTCCCGGCGCTCCCGGAACGCCGCCAGACCTTCCGAAACATTTTCGCTCATTAGCGCGTCCACGACCACGCTCCGTTCCATATCCAGACCTTCCTGGAGTGATCCATCGAGCCCGTTCCTGCAAAGCTGCTTCATGGCGGCAAGGCCTTCCGGATTCTTTTTGGCGAGATCGGCGCAATAGGCTTCCGCCTCTCCGACAAGCGCGCCGTCGTCAACGACATTGTTCACAAGCCCCCAAGCCAGCGCCTCATCCGCCTTGAGCCATCGGCCGCTGAACATCAGATCAAGGGCACGCCGCGAACCGACGATGCGCGCGAGACGCTGCGTGCCGCCCCAACCCGGCACGAGACCGTAGCGAGCATGCTGGCATCCCACCTGCGCTGACTGACCAGCAAAAACCACGTCACATGCCATCATCAATTCAAGCCCGCCCGCAAGACACAGACCGTTCACCGCGGCAACAATCGGCAAAGGCGAGACTTCAAGACGGCGCAGGAGGAGATGACCGCCCGTGATAAACGCGCCCAGCCGACCCCGCTCCTTGCGGGCGTCGAGCACCTCGTCGAGATCGGCGCCGGTGCAGAAATGCTTTCCACGCGCGAGCAACAGAACGGCACGAACCTTCCTGTCGCCCTCGAACCGTACGAGAGCCTCGTCGAGACCGGCCATGACGGCCGATGAGAGGCAATTGAACTTGTCAGGCCTGTTGAGCGCCACGATTCCGATGCCGTCTCGTATCTCGGTCTGAACCGCGGCTTCCGTGGCGCTGGTCATGTAGCCTCCCTCACGCATAAGGCACGGCCACTCGACCGACTTTCTCGCGCGAAATAATCATCTTCTGGATTTGCTCGGTACCGTCGCCGATCTGCAGCCCCATCACATCGCGTAATCTCTGCTGATGGGGCAGATCAGTGCTGTAACCGCCATGTCCGTGCGTGAGCAGGCAACGGTGGATGACCTGGAAAGCCGTTTTGGGCGCCCACCATTTGCACATCGCGGCTTCGGCGGTGTGCGGCAAATCATTGTCGCGAAGCCAAAGGGTCTTGTAGCAAAGCAGACGCGCTGCCTCGAGCAACGTCTGAGCTTCGGCCAACGGTTCCGTGACGCCCTGATATTTAGCCAGCGGATTGCCGAAGGCTACGCGCTCGGTCACATATTTCCAAGTCTCTTCCAGCGACGCGAAGGCGGGAGCCAGACATTGCAGGCCGATCAGCGCACGGGAATAGTCGAACCCCTGCATCACCTGCCGGAAGCCCTCCCCCTTCGTGCCGACCATATGCCGCGCCGGCACCTTCACATTATCGAAGAATACCGAGCCGCGGCCAACAGCCTTCGAACCCACATCGTCGAAACTCGAACAGGTGATACCCGGCGCGTCGAGCGGCACCAGAAAGGCCGAAACGCCGCCAGCGCCGGGATTGTTTTCATCCGTACGCGCGAGCACGAGAATGTAATCGGCCTGCTCGGCCATCGAGATCGAGGTTTTCTCGCCCGACAGGACGTAGCCGTCGCCGTCGGCGCGCGCCTTCGTCTGCAGATGCGCCGCGTCGGAGCCGCCTCGCGGCTCCGTCAGACCGAGCGCGACGATCGCCTCGCCCGAGCACATCCGCGGAACGATTTCATCGGCGACTTCAGGTCTTGCATGCGCGGCGACGATCGATCCCATCAAGGAGCCGAGGAGCTGCACGTAACCGACGCTGATGTCACCGCGTGATATTTCCTCGATGATGATGCCGGTCGTGACGCTATCGAGTCCGGGAGCACCGAATTTTTCGGGCAAATCGGCGCCGATCAGACCAAGCTCGCCCATATCCCGGACGAGCTGCCTGTCGATCGCCCCGGCGGTCTCGCGCACCTTGTAGGCGGGCGCGAGCCGCTCGCGCGCAAATCGTGCCGCAGTGTCGCGAATGGCTTGCTGGTCCGACGTAAATGCAAAGTTCAAGATGCGACCTATTTCAAATGCTTGCGGAATTCCGGCTTGCGCTTTTCATTGAGCGCCTTGACGCCCTCTTTCGACTCCGCCGAGTTGTAATAGAGACGGAGTGCCTGCATGCCGAGACCGCCAATGCCGCGAATATTGTCGCTGTCGGCGTTGAATGATCTCTTGGCGATTGCGATCGCCGTCGGACTGCGCTCGACAAGCTCGGCGCACCAGGCATCCACTTCCTCGTCCAGCTTGTCGTCGGAAACGACCGCGTTGGCGAGCCCCATCGCCAGCGCCTCGCGCGCCGGGTAACGCCGGCACATGTACCAGATTTCACGCGCCTTCTTCTCCCCGACCACGCGGGCGAGATAGGCGGTGCCGAAGCCCGGATCGACGGAACCCATCTTGGGACCCACCTGGCCGAAGATTGCGCTCTCGCCCGCGATCGTCATGTCGCACAACGTCGCCAGAACATTGCCGCCGCCGATGGCGTAGCCTCGCACCTTCGCGATCACCGGCTTGGGCACGTCGCGTATGACCGTGTGCAACTCCTCGACCGGCATGCCGATCGTTCCGCGCGTCTCGCCGTCGCCATAGGTGCCGTCGTGATCCGATTGATCGCCGCCGGTGCAAAACGCCTTGTTGCCCGCCCCGGTTAATACAATCGCGCCGATTTCCTCGTTCCAGCCCGCTCTCTGGAATGCGTCGATCAGTTCAACGCAGGTGCGGGGGCGGAACGCGTTATAAACCTTCGGACGGTTGATCGTAATGGTCGCGACGCCGTTTTTCTCGTCGTACAGGATGTCTTCGTAGTCCATGAAAATCTCCGTCAGCCGTGCATGGAAAGACCGCCAGAGACGCTGATCGTCTGGCCGGTGATGAAACCCGCATCGTCGCTCAGAAAAAATGCGACCATACCCGGATAATCGTCGGGTTGCGCCAGGCGGCGCATCGGGATCGCCTTGGTGAGCGCCTCGGTCAAACGTCCGCCGCCCGACGCATCCACGGAAGCGAGCAGCGGCGTGTCGGTTGGACCCGGACATATTGTATTGAACGTGACACCCTTCCTGGCGAATTCTCGCGCCATTGTCTTCATGAAGGCGATGACGCCGCCCTTGGCCGCGGAATAGACTGCCTCGCCGGAAGAGCCAACACGGCCCGCATCCGACGAGATACTGACGATCCGACCGGCACCGTGCCCAGCAAGCTTGCGTGCGACGACATGGGTGAGGTTAAGCGGCCCGTAAAGATTGATATCGATCACTTTTTTCCAGAAATCGGGCTCTGTCTGGATAAAGGGTTTAGCCTCGTCCCATCCGGCATTGTTCACCAGCCCATACACCGGACCAGCGGCTTCCTCAAATGCATCGACTGCCCTTGACACGGTCGCATAGTCAACGATGTCGACCTTATAAGCCCAGGCTGCGCCGCCCTTTTTACGAATTGCTTCAGCGGTGGCCTCGGCGCCCTTCTCGTTCATGTCGAAGATAGCAACTTTGGCGCCCTCCTCGCCAAGCCTTAGCGCAATTGCTTTTCCGATACCGCTCGCGCCGCCGGTGATGATGACCGGTTTCAGATCGAGTCCTCGCATGTTTCCCTCCTCCATCACCGCGACGCGTCAGACATAAATTTATTATGTCATGGCAACGGCAGTGCATTTTTTCTAACACTAGTTCGTTCTCAAATGGGGTGCAATATGTTTCGAACGCATGTTAGATTTTAGACCATTGCCACCAAACAAGCCTTGATGGAGCATTCGTGACGACCGAGCAAAGTAAATCCGACATAAGCCGCGCGAGAATACTGGACGCCGCCGCAAAGACGTTTCGTCAAAAAGGCTATGCGGCGACGACCTTGATCGAAATCGCCAGAGCCGCCGATATGCAGGCGGGAAGCCTCTATTACCATTTCGGTTCGAAGGACGAGCTCCTTGAAGAAGTTCTAGACATTGGCATGAGGCGAGTTCACGAAGCTGTCGAGGAAAGCCAAGAACACCTACCCCCAGGCTCATCGCACCGCGACCGAATTCGCGCTGCCGTCGAAGCGCATCTCACCACGCTGCTGAAACTTGACGACTATACATCCGCGAATATTCGCATCTTCGGACAGATCCCCGAAGACGTGCGGCGACGCCACATCAGGCTGCGTGACGCCTACGCCGAACTCTGGCGGCGCATACTTGCCAAAGCTCAGAAGTCGAGGGCGCTACGCAGCGACATCGACCTTGGTCTCGTGCGCATGCTGCTCATGGGTGCGCTCAACTGGTCGGTCGAATGGTACCAGCCGGGCAGGACGTCCATACAGACGATGGCAGACCATATGTGTCTAATGCTGTTCAGCGGAATCGGAATAGACAAACCCGCGCGAAGCAGTGAAGACGAAACTGTTGCGTGACAGGAATTTTCGAGGAGCGACGCACATGGAAGTCCAAAACACCCATTTCGGTTTTTCCGATGATGAACTGAAGGCTCTGCCCTCGGTCTATCGCGCAGATCTCTTCTCCGGAAAAACGGTAGTGGTTTCTGGCGGCGGAAGCGGCTTCGGCAAGGCCATAGCCTGCCTCTTTGCGCGGCTGGGCGCAAACGTCGCTATATGTGGACGCAACGAAGAAAAGCTTGCCGCGACGGTCGCGCTTTTGGAAAGCATGGGTGCTCGCGTTTTCAGCGCCTCGCTAACCATACGGGATCCTGATCAGGTCAACCGCTTCATCGACGATGTCTGGAACAAGTTCGGCGCGCTCGACGTTCTCGTAAACAATGCCGGCGGCCAGTTTCCGCAAATGGCTCTCGACTTCAAGGTCAAGGGATGGAATGCCGTCATCGACACGAACCTCAACGGTTCCTGGTACATGATGCAAAGCGCCGCGCGGCAATGGGTCGAAAGAAAAAGCCCCGGTTCGATCGTGAATATCGTCGCCGACATCTGGCGCGGAATGCCCGGCATCGCGCACACCTGCGCGGCGCGCGCGGGTGTTATCTACCTCTCCAAATCGGTCGCGGTCGAATGGGCTCCCTATCGCATCCGCGTCAACTGCGTCGCGCCTGGCGTCTGTGAGACGAGCGGCTTCGTGCAATATCCTCCCGAAGGCCTGAAGACTTATCCGGAATCGAACCCCATGCTGCGCGTTGGGGACGCTCATGATATAGCGGAGGCGGTCGCTTACCTCGCAGCGCCCAGCGGTAAATTCATCACCGGTGAAGTGCTTACAGTCGATGGCGGCGAACAGCTTTGGGGCGATCCGTGGCCTCCCGGGCGGCCGGATTATTTCCAGTCGAGGAGAATTTAAGGATTCCTGACAGGCTTGCACAAAAAAGGGGGGAGACGACGATGTTCAATCCAATTCTGCCCGACGAACGCGTGAAGGCAATGAATATCGGCGGATTTTGGCCGGGCAAGCTCACCACCGACTATCTGGACCGCTGCATCGCTGAAGCGCCGGACAAGACAGCGATCGCCGATTTTAATTCAACGACAAACAAGGAAACCCGCCTCAACTATCGCGACTTCGGAAAGATCGTCGATCGCATCGCCATCGGCCTCGCGGAGCTCGGTGTGGGAAAAGGCGATGTCGTGTCCTGCCAGCTGCCGAACTGGTGGCAGTTCACCGCGCTACATCTGGCTTGCGTGCGGATCGGCGCCGTGACCAATCCATTAATGCCGATTTTTCGCGAACGCGAACTGTCCTTCATGCTGGGCCTTGCGGAAAGCAAGGTGCTCGTCGTCCCGCGCGCCTTTCGCGGCTGCGATTACCCTGCCATGGTGACCAACATCCGGGCCAGCCTGCCGTGGCTAAAGCATGTGCTCATCATCGGCGGCGATGGTGAAACCGGCTTTGAGAAAGTCCTTCTCGATACGCCGTGGGAGCAGCGGCGCGACGCCGGCCGTCTCTTCGCGGCGCGACGGCCAGATCCCGACGACGTGGTGCAATTGATGTATACGTCCGGCACGACCGGCGAGCCGAAAGGCGTCATGCATACGTCGAACACGCTGCACTCCAATATCCTCATCTGTGCCGAGCGCCTCGGGCTTGGCGCGGACGACGTGATGTTCATGGCATCGCCGATGGCGCACCAGACCGGCTTCATGTACGGACTGGTAATGCCCGTTCTGGTCGGAGCGACCGCCATTCTGCAGGATGTGTGGGAGCCGAAGCGCGCCTCTGCCTCGATCGCCCGGGAAGGCATCACCTTCACCATGGCGTCCACGCCATTTCTGTCCGATTTGACCGAAACGGTAGCGGCGGACAAGAGCGACGTATCCCGTTTGCGCATCTTTCTGGTGGCTGGCGCTCCCATCCCCCGCGCGCTTGTCGAGCAGGCGCGACAAATCCTCGGGACGAATATCGTGTCGGCCTGGGGTATGACCGAGAACGGTCTGGTGACAACGACCTACCTCGACGATCCGGACGACAAGGCGATCAATACCGACGGACGCGCGCTGCCCGGTATGGAAGTCCAGGTGGTCGACAGCAATAACAGGCCCCTGCCCGCCGGCGAAGAGGGCATGCTCATGGCGCGCGCCTGTTCGACTTTTGTCGGTTATCTCAAAAGACCGGACTGGTACAATCACGACGCGGAGGGCTGGTTCGATACAGGCGACCTCGCGCGCATCGACGGCGAGGGCTATATCCGGCTGACCGGACGCTCCAAGGACGTCATCATCCGCGGCGGCGAGAATATTCCCGTGGTCGAGATCGAAGGCCTGCTCTTCCGTCATCCCGACATTCAGGATGTGGCGATTGTCGGCGTACCGGATGAACGGCTGGGCGAACGGGCATGTGCGTTCATCGTGCCGAAGCCCGGCCGCGAGGTTGGCTTGCGCGAGGTGGTCGCCTTTCTCGAAGAGCACAGGATGGCGAGGCAATATCTGCCGGAACGGGTGAAAATCGTCGGCGAACTGCCTCGAACACCGAGCGGCAAGGTGCAGAAGTTCAAACTGCGCGAGATCGCCGTCGCCCTGCCCGCCTGACATTCCACAGGCAGCCGATGGCGGAAGGCCTGCAACAAGCGTGTGACGGACTGTTCGGAAAGTTCCTGCCGACCCCGCATCGCCGCCCGAAGAATGCAACCTGACAAGCCACGGGAATATGCTTATAATAAATTGAGGGGAGCCAAGGTCGGCCAACCGGCATCCCATATGTCACGCATTCGCAGGCTTCTGGAAACGCAATGGAGACGCCATCATGAGTGAAACCCTGGTTGCCGCGCGAGACAAGTCGATTGCAGACGCCTACGCGATCCCGCTTGAAAAGATCGACGTCAGCAATCCGGAACTCTTCAGGGCGAATGCGATCTGGCCGTATTTCGAGCGGCTGCGCCGCGAAGATCCGGTCCATTACTGCAAGGACAGCGAATACGGCCCGTTCTGGTCGGTGACAAAATACAAAGACATCATGCATGTCGACACCAACCACGGCATCTATTCGTCCGAAGCGACCTTGGGCGGCGTCGCCCTTCGCAATCAGGAAGAAGGTTTCTTCCTGCCCATGTTCATCATGATGGACCCACCGAAGCATGACGCGCAGCGCAAGGTCGTAAGCCCCATCGTCGCACCCGGCAATCTGGCGAAACTTGAAAGCACGATCCGTGAGCGCGCCGGCGCGATTCTCGATTCGCTGCCGATCAACGAGACATTTAACTGGGTGGACCGCGTGTCGATCGAGCTGACGACGCAGATGCTCGCCACTCTTTTCGATTTCCCTTGGGAAGAGCGCCGGAAGCTCACCCGCTGGTCGGATGTCGCCACCGCCGGCACCGCCTTCGGCGACGAGGAGGCCGAGAAGGCCCGCAGGAATGAATTGCGCGATTGCGCCGCCTACTTCACCGAGTTGTGGAATCAGCGCGTCAACGCGACCGAGCCAGGCAACGATCTCATCACCATGCTGGCCCAGGGCGAAGCGACGAAAAACATGGGGCCGATGGAGTATCTGGGGAATATTCTTCTCCTGATCGTCGGCGGTAACGATACGACCCGCAACTCGCTCACCGGCGGCTTGCTGGCACTGAACCAGAACCCGGATCAATACAAGAAGCTGCGGGACAACCCGGCGCTCGTCGAATCCATGGTACCCGAAATCATCCGTTGGCAGACACCCTTGTCGCATATGCGCCGTACCGCGCTTCAGGATACGGAACTTGGCGGCAAGCAGATCAAGAAGGGCGACAAAGTCGTCATGTGGTACGTCTCTGGCAACCGGGACGAGGAGGCAATCGAAAACGCCAACAGCTTCATCATCGACCGCAAGCGTCCCCGCCAGCACCTGTCCTTCGGCTTCGGCATCCATCGCTGCGTCGGTAACCGGCTGGCGGAAATGCAGATTCGCGTCGTCTGGGAGGAAATACTGAAACGCTGGCCCGACAAGCCGATCAAAGTGGTCGGCGAACCCGAGAGGGTTTTTTCAAATCTGATCAATGGCTACTCGAGCATGCCGGTCAGAATTCCAGGCTGAAGCAAAACACCGGAACGCATTTTCCGGCATCAGTCACAGGATGTCGCGGGCGGGGCCGTGTCGCCGCCGCTACCTGCAAGGAGAGGGCATGCGAAAGATAGGCCTCGGCATGTGCTGGAACGACCTCACGGTCGGCGAGAAATTCCGCACCGTCGGTCAGACGATCACCGAAACCGACCTGGTCAATTTCATCAACACGACAGGCATGGTAGAAGTGCTCTTCACCGATGTCGAATATCTCAAGGCCCACGGCCCCATGAACGGCCGCGTGGTGCCCGGCGCGCTGGTCTATTGCATGGCCGAAGGTTTGCTCGTCCAGTCGATGATGCAGGAGACGGGCCTCGCCTTTCTGCACATGGAGTTCAACGTCAAGGGACCTACCTTTGTCGGCGACACAATTCATGTAGAATGCGAAGTGCTTCAGGCGCGACTGACATCCAAGGGGCGCGGTCTGGTGCGCACCCGCAACCGGATCGTGACCCAACGGAACGAAACGGTGATCGAATATACGCCATTGCGAATGATGGCCGGCCGTTCCGACGCCTCCCAAACATAAAATCCGGCGTCCGGCTCGTCAGCGTTCCTCGGGAAATCCCCGGCCTGCGGCGAGAGAGGCCGCCGTGCGCATGGCGCTCAGCATCATCGCCGGATCTGCGGTGCCCTTGCCGGCAATGTCATAGGCCGTTCCATGCGCGACCGTCACATGCAGGTAGGACGGCCCGAGGATGATGGCACAATTGCCGGAAAAGCCCCATGTCTTGACCGCGATGTGTCCCTGATCGTGATACATGGCGAGGACTATGTCGTAGCGGCCTTCGACGCATTGCCGGAACACGGAGTCGGGACTTACGGGCCCTTCGGCATCGATGCCTTCCGCCCTCGCCCGCTCGACGCCGGGCGCGATGGCTTCGCGGTCTTCTTCTCCCATCGCGTGAGGGTTGAGGCCCGCGACGACAATCCGCGGGCGGGCGATCCCCCAGTTCCGCATCGCGCCGTCTATCTGGCGCAAGGCAAGCGCCACGAGATCGGGGCTGATGATTTCGCAAACCCGCCGGAGCGGAATATGGTCGGTCAGATGCGCGACGCGGAGCGGTCCCGTCAACAGGACAAGATAGCTTTCGCCCGGCGTCGGGCTGACGATGCCCGGCACCTTGCGGGCAAGTTTGAGGGAGCCGGAGCTGATGGGCCCCATGACGCCAGCCGCAATGGACCCGCCGGATGCGAGGGCGCTCATTTCGTCGAGCCACAGCGCCGACGCCTCCCCGCCGCGCACCGTATCCTCCGCGAGCGGCAGTTCGGACGCTTTCAAGGCGCCTGAATCGATAATGTCGACGATGGCGGGGTCATCGCTCAGGTCGTCGATCGACCGGACTATTCGCACGCTGCACGGCACGCGGGTGATTTCGATCGCGCGCTCCATTGCCGCCGCGCTGCCGATCAGGACGGGAATGGACAGTTCATGCACATGGCCGGTCGCGAGGGCGCGGGCAATCACCTCGGGGCCGACGCCCGCCGGATCTCCGATCATCGTGCCGATAACGGGCCGCGCCTGCTTGCTGTTCATGTCCTGCCGTCCTCAGACGTTGTAGACATCGATCATCGTGTCGGCGAGGTCGTTCAGAACGACGGTCTTCTTCCGGGCGATAAGCCAGGTATCGCCGTGCTCCGCCAGATCGTAGTCCGCCCATCCGTAGTAGGCGAGGGTCCGATCCTCGCGCACCGACTGAACCGTCCAGGAGGTCCGCGCATGGACACCGCCTTCCCGCTCATCGACGGATAGCAGCGTAAACATGTGGCAGGTCCGCATGAGCGGCATCGTCGCGGACGACCGCCGCGACCGGATTCGGTAGATGCGATCCTCCAGACCGGCTCGGCTTGGATAGTAGATCAGCGAGATTTCGCTTTGCGGATCGACCGTAAGTTCTCCGTCATCGTCCCATGCCGGCAACCAGTATTCGGCGTCCTCGCGATAAAGCGCCAGCCATTCATCCCATTTCCGCTCATCGAGGCAAAGCGCTTCCCTGCCAAGAAATCGCTGCACCGAAATCCAGCACCGCTCGCCGCTCGTCATTCGGCGGCCTCCGAACGATCGCTTTCGCGCGTGAGGAAGGCTTCCACCCGCTCCTGTGCGATTGCGCGTTTCATTCGCTCGATCCATTCCTTGTGCATGGTCACGAAAAGTCCTTCATCGGCGACATTGACGCTGCTCATGGTCGCATCAACGTTGAGCCCCTTGCCAAACTTTCCCGGCCCTTGAACGCCTCTCGTCGCTCCGCGCGACAAGTCGTTATAGCGGCCGCCGTCGCGGCCATATGCGATCTGGCAATTGTTGAACTCCGTCAAATCGTCGGGCGTGGCCATGCCGCTGGCGTTGAAAAAATCTTCATACTGACGAATGCGCATTGCGCGCGCCCGCGCGCTTTCACCGACCGGCGCGATGCAATATGTCGTGATTTCCGTTTCATCGACCGAGATCGGACGCACGATGCGGACTTGCGTGCTGACCTGATCCATCAAGAATACATTCGGGAAAAGAAGAAGATTTCGCGTGGCTTCGGTCATCCACCGGGTGCGCTCCTCGCCGAATTTGCGCTTGTACTGATCGACAAATTCAAAATTAGGCCGGGAGGCGGAACTGGCCGAAGCGTTCCAGATCAAGGCGTGCCCGTGATCGAATGAGAAAAAACCGCCCTGATCCGTCTTCATCCACGCGGATACGTTCGCGCTCTTCGTAGTGTTCGCTGAACCGCCTGTCATCCGGGTTGCGACGGTCAACAAGTAGTTGGAATGCACGGTCGGCACATGATACCCATCGAGACCGTTCTCGGTCTGCATCTTCCAGTTGCCGCGATAGGTATACCGCCCGACCCCTCGCACAATTTCGAGCTTCCCTTCCGGCGACTGGTCCACCATGAGGTCGATGAAGGTCTTCGCGCCCGCAAGATAGTCGTCCAGCGGGGGCACGTCCGCCGAAAGGCTGGCGAAAACGAAACCCTTGTAGGATTCCAGGCGTCCGACTTCGCGGAGGCCCAGATCGCTCCGATCGAAATGTTCCGGATACGCCCCATTTTCCTCGTCGGTGACATTCAGCAGCGCGCCATCGTTGCTGAATGTCCAGCCGTGAAACGGGCATGTGAACGTCGTTCGTCTGCCCCGTTTTTCCCGGCATAGCCGCGCGCCTCGATGCGTGCATGCATTTATAAAGCATTTCAATTCGCCCGATCGGTTCCGGGTCAGAAGCACGGGTTGACGACCGATCGTCAGGCTTAGAAAAGCGCTTTCGTTGGCGAGCTGGCTTTCATGGGCGAGAAACACCCAGTTGCGCTCGAAGATGTGTTTCATCTCGAGCTCGAACAATTCAGGATCGGTGAATATGGCGCGGTCGAGCATGAAGCGCCCGGTCGACGTGTCCTCGACAAGCCACGAATCGAGGCCGTGGCGAATACGATTGAATGAGTTGCTCACACCGGACGTACTCATAGCGCTTCCTCCCTCGCCGTTTGGCCGGTCATGAGACCGGCACGCGATTGTCTCTCCGCTCCGTCAGGCCACCGGCACATGGCCCCAGGTGCTGATCTTTTCGTGCGACACCACGCTCCAATCTTCGTCATCGACCGTGCGGGCGCCGGTGCCGAACTCGACTTCGAACCCGGAAGGCGTTGCTGCGTAAAACGATACCATGTGATCGTTGGTGTGCCGGCCTAGCGTGTTGCGCAAAGGAACACCGTAGCGCGTCACCCGATCGAGGGCGAACCCCACATCGTCGAGCGACGCGACCTGAAGCATGAAGTGGTGGAGCTTCTTGCCACCCGAACCCATCGTGGGGCCCAGCGCAACAGTATGGTGACGCCGGTTGCAATGATAGAATTCGAGGCTGATGGTCTGTTCGCCCGAAATGGGAATGTCGATCGTGTCGGACAGCTTGAAGCCCAGAATGCCGGAATAGAAGCCACGCATCCGGGGCAAATCCGGCGTCATCAGAACGATATGACCGAGCCCCTGATCGCCGGTGACGAATCCCGAGGCGACACAGCCCGAATGGAAGGGCGTGTCAAACTTTTCCAGCGGACCGTAGAAGATTTCAACCCGCAGCCCATCGGGGTCCCGACAAACCACCAGATCCTTGACGCCGCGCTGCTTGCACAAATCGGCCGTCGCCTCTTCAATGGCGACACCGCCTTCTTGCAGCTTGTCGCGGATCGCCGCCAACGCGGCCGCATTCGCCACTTCGAATCCGGCATAGGCAATGTCGTCCGCATCGCCGCGGTGAACCGCGATGCGCCAGGCCCGGTCGTCGTTGCGGAATTTAATCGTGTCGGCGTCTTCGGACGCAACCCCGAGACCGAGGAAATCCGCGCCGAAACTCTTCCAGCGCGAAAGGTCGCTGACACTCAATCCAAGATAGCCAAAAGACGAAACCTGCATCGGACGATCTCCTCAGATATATTTTTCGACCAGAGCATGACCAGCAGCAGCGGCCCCGATCCCACGTATGCCAATGCCGCAATCGGCCATGAGAATCCCGCCCGTCGAGGGAGTCGAATCCGAGCGTGACGCGAAATGGACATAGGAGCCCGCATATTCTTCCGGCGTCGGCACAATTCCTGTCGCCATCATCGCAGCGGCGTTCGTCGGCAGGTCAAGTTGGTCGATCGTCATGGTATCAAGCCCCAGGCTCCGTGGGCCCCTGAGTTTGGTGTGAATGGGGCCCGGCGCGACGCCGTTGACCCGAACCGCCGGTGCGAGCTCGAAAGCGAGCTGATGGATCAATCCGACGACGGCATGTTTCGATGCTGTGTAAAGCGGCCCGCCGCCGCCCGGATAAAACCCTGCATTGGATACCGTGAAAATCAGCGAACCCCTCGATCGGACGAGGGACGGAAGCGCCGTCTTCGCCAGATTTAGATAACCCTTGACGTTGACGCCGAAGAGTTCGTCGAAGGCGCCGCTCAAGCTTTCGGCCGGCATGTCGTCGAGCGGCGTCGAATAGTCCCACAACCCCGCATTGCCGATGGCGCAGTCGATCTTGCCGAAACGCGCAAGCGCCTGCCCGGTAGCCCTCTGCATGTCCTCGATGTTCCGCACGTCGCCCGAAACGCATTCGAGCATGTCGCGGCGGCCGTTCTGCATGTCCGCGAACTTGTCTTTCGAATTGTCCACAACGGTGACCGACGCGCCTTCGGAAATGAACCGCTCGACGATCGCGCGCCCTAGGCCGGTTGCGCCGCCGCTGATGAGAACGCTTTCGCCAGCGAGCCTCTTCATCGAAAACTCCGGCGCGATGTTGACCTGCGATCGCTCATGATTTTTCGCGCTCCGCTAAAAAATGTTGCTGAGGTTGGGCGAAAGCAGCACGGTCTGCTCCAGATAGATATGCCGCTTCGCCAATCGGAATTGCGAGCTGACCCTCCGCAAGACATCCCGCCTGCGTCCTCTCCAGCCGTCTTCCTCCGATTCGAGCCGTGTTCGGTAGAGATGGAAGTTGGCTTCGACGGTGACGTCGTCCCCGTGCATCGCGATCGGCCGCACATTGGTGACGAAATGCCGGGTGCGGGACGGCGGGTCTTCCGACCACGCATAACCTACCGCCATTTTCCGCACCCGCGCGGTCAGCAGTTCCTTGTCATCGTCGAAGAACGCCATCTGGCCGATTTCGGTAAATTCGTTTTCGGTATCCTTGGCCGTCGTCGTGCGGCGGATCGGCATCCAGTAATGAATGTCGTCGGTCAGAAAATCCAGCCACTCGGAGAACCGGCGCTCGTCCAGAAGCGCCGCCTCCTCGTAGAGGAACTGCTCGACCTCGTATTGCAACCGCATCTTCGCGTCGATGCTTTCGGGCAACCCGTCGGGATTGCGAGTTCCGGCGTTGCTTTCGCTTGCGATCCGCATCAGATCCTCCCGCGCGGTTCGGCCGCATGATTGGCGATCAGAGCCGGCCAGTCTTCCGCTTCCATCCACTCCGCCCAGGAGCGGTAGAGCCAAAGCTGGGCGTGCTCGTTGATGACCGTCTCGACGCGAGACTGACCGGAGGGATCCACTTCCACCATGTCCTGCCCCTTGCCCATCGCGAAGTTCAGCGGGCGGCGGCGGCTCGTCATCGTTTCGCGGCAGGTGCGTGTGCTGTGATTCCAGTTTTCTCCATCGTCCTGCTCCAGCAGACCCGCGGGGCCGAAGAAATGCGTGGCCATGCGGACCACTTTGCGCTTTTGCTCCTCCGGCGCATTCTTGTCGACGAAAGTGAACCACCAAAGCTCTGTGACCGCCGGGCCGCGGGGCACGCGAAGGCAAAGCTGCGTTCCGCCGGTCGATACCCAAAGGTTCGGAAAAATATTCGGGTGACCGCGGGATTTTATCCCTACCGGACCAAGCGTCTCGGCGGCGCTTTCCGTGAAGCGCCACGACTGCCCGGGCAAGGAGTCGAACACGGCCTTTCGTTCACTGTCAGAGAGAGCGGCGAGCGCCTCTTCTTCCGCCATCGTAATCTTCGGACCGCTCACCGCGTGTCCGTATTCGCCGAGCATCACCATCTGATCGGCTGGATAAAGAAGTTTTTCGTCGAAGAAGCCCGAACGGATCGCCGAGGCATGACTGATCTTGGGATGATACCAGTCGAACAGGTTGTCGACGGCGAGCTTCCAGTTGCAACGAATGCGGTTCTTCTGAACCCCCGGCACGGCCACCAGCTCGCGATCGGTGCCCATGAGGTCGAGACCGAGCTTGCCGACCCAGCCAAGATAATCGTCGAGATCGGGTGACTGCGGATCGAACGTCGCGAAAACAAAGCCCTTGTAGCTTTGGACTTTTGCCGCCTTCGATATACCCCAATCCTCGCGCTTGAGGCCGCCGCGATAGAACTCGTCAAGACCCGGCACGCCGATCAGATCGCCGTTCAGGTCAAAATTCCACCCGTGATAGGCGCACATGAACGAGCGTGTCTTGCCCTGTTCGGCGCGGCAGACTGTGTTTCCGCGATGCGGGCAGGTGTTTATCAGCACCTGGATAACGCCTTCCCGGTCGCGAACGGCGATCACCTGATCCTCGCCGATGTAGTTCATGAAGAAGCTGCCGACTTCCGGCAACTGGGACTCATGACACATGAAATTCCAAGCGCGCCCGAAGATACGCTTCAGCTCATCCTTGTAGATTGCCTCATCGGTGAAAATCTTGCGATCGACCAGACCGTGCTCGACGTCGATGAAATCAGACGGCAATCGGGCTTTTTCGGCTGCCCGCAACCCGGTTTCCTCGCGCCATTTCTCGTTCCTCATCGAACTCCCTCCCCGCTTCAGCGACAAACCTGCCTCGATCTTCAATGAGTTCAGAGGCCATCGCGTCGCAATGCGTCACATGGTCGTGTAGCCTCCATCGACGACAACCTCGGAGCCGGTCATGTAGGACGACTCGTCGGATGCCAAAAACAGGACCGCATAGGAAACCTCGACGGGTTCAGCCGGCCGACCAATAAGCGTGGCGCTCAAGACCTGTTTGGCGACATCCGCATCGCCGAGAAGATCCTTTGTCATATTCGTGCGAATGATTCCTGGGTGCACGGAATTCACGCGAATCTTGAAAGGTGCATAATCCACAGCCGTCGATTTCGTCAGCAAGCGAACGGCGCCCTTCGATGCCTGATACGCCGCCGTGGCGGGCGCACCGATCAGTCCGTAGATCGAGGAAATATTGACGATCGAGCCGCCACCAGCCGCCTTCATCGCGGGCAATATATATTTTGTGCCATAGAATACGCTTTTTACATTGACGTCGAGAACGCGTGCGAAGTCTTCATTCGAGGTGTCCTGCACAGCAGAAAAAACGAGAATGCCGGCATTGTTCACAAGGATGTCGACGCGTCCGAAAGTGGACATCGCCTGCTGTGAAATCCGCTCCCAATCCGACACGCTCGACACATCGTGCCTGAAGAATCGCGCCTGCCCGCCGTGATCGTTGATCTCCTCGACCACGGCGTTGCCGCCCTTCTCGTCCATGTCGGTTACGATCAGCGTCGCGCCTTCGCGCGCAAGCAGCAAGGCGTGGGAACGCCCCATGCCATTGGCGCCGCCCGTCACAAAGGCGATTTTCCCGTCTACCCGTCCCATGTAGTCCTCCCGTTGCGTGTGCCGCGCGCCGTCTCCGGCGCCGTCACTCAAATCGTCGTCTAGGCAATCCCAAGCGAGCGTTTCGCGAAATCGGTGACGCCCTTGTAGTCGGCCTTGCCGTTCGGCGCGCGAAGAGGCACGACGCTCACCATAATGCGCTTGGGAGTTTTGTAGCCGGCAAGGTGCGAGCGGACGTGCTTGCGCAAATCCTCTTCGTCAAACTTCGCGCCGGTCGCCAGCATGACGATGCCGGTGACCGCCTGACCCCATTTCTGATCGGGCACGCCGACGACAAGCGCATCCTCGACGGCGGGATGCGTCTTCAGAACTTCCTCGATCTCCTCCGGGTAGACCTTCTCGCCCGCCGTGTTGATGCAGACGCTGCCGCGTCCCAGCAATGTCAGGCTGCCGTCCTTTTCCACAACGCACCAATCGCCGGGAATGGAATAGCGGGCCCCGGCGATGGTCTTGAAGGTCTTGGCGGTCTTTTCCGGATCCTTGTAGTAGCCAACGGGAATCGGGCCCCCCAGGGCGATGATGCCCGGCTTGCCGCTGCCGGGTTCGACCGGCTGATCGTTTTCATCGAACACGCGGCACCGGCCGCCGATCTGGAACTTGGCGGTCTTGACCTCGCCGGCGCTCGTCATGATCGAACTGCCGAAACCGAGCCCCTCCGAGGCGCCGAAGGAATCCATCAGAATGACATTAGGTAAATGCCTGAGCAGGCCGCGCTTCACTTCCGTGCTCCACATAACGCCGGAAGAAACGATCGAGACGACGCTGGCCAGGTTGTATTTGCCGGGCGCCTCGTCGAGCGCCGCCAGCATCGGCCGGGCGAAAGCATCGCCGACGATCGCCAGCGAATTGACACCATGACGCGAAACCGCGGACCAGAGTTCATGCGCATCGAGAGTGGGGCTCTCCAGCGTGACGATGCAGCCGCCACTCATCATATTACCGATAGCCGTGATGAAGCCGGTGCCGTGCATCAGCGGGCAGGCCGGCATCGACTTGGGGCCCGAACCGGAAATCTTGATAAATTCGACCAGTTCGGGGAGCGTCTCCGGAATCGAACCCAATGCGCGAAGCGTGGTAAGCTGCGCCTCCCGCATGTCGTCGTGGCGCCACATCACGCCTTTGGGCATGCCCGTCGTGCCGCCCGTATAGATGAACAGCAGATCGTCCGGCGAACGCTCTATGTCAAGCGGCGCGCCATCTCCGCCAGTGACGACCTTTTCGTAATTTTCCGCGAAGGGGGCAGCGGATCCGTCTTCGTTCACCTCGATGAAAGTGGCGACTTTCGTCAGCCGGTCTTTCAGTTCGACGATGATGTCCCGGAACTCGGAACCGTACACGACCGTTTGCGCGTCGGAGTCATTGAAGATGTAAAAAACTTCGTCCGCCTTGTAGCGGTAGTTGATGTTGACATGGACAAGACGGCTCTTGAAGCAGGCCGCCATGGTCTCGACATATTCGGGCCGGTTTCGCATATAGAACGCGACCTTGTCGCCGGGCCTGGCGCCGCGCGCGATCAGCGCGCGCCCGAGATTGTTGGACCTCCGTGTCGTTTCTCCCCATGTGATCACCCGATCGCCATGAATAAGGGCGGGCGCATCCGGCGGCAAAACCGGCGAAATACTGTCGAGAATATCACCGAAATTCCACGTCATATAATCCTCCCTGAAAAATCCGGTCCTCGCGGGTCGGCTTTCTTGCGATCGAGCCGTTCCGTCCTTAACCGTCCGTTGTCTCAACCGGCCCGTTGCCGAACGTTCCGGCAAGGGATCGAGCCCGCCGGAATGCCGGTCAACGAAAATTCCGCATCATACGGACGTGAACACCGGCAGCGCGTATCCGTCGCCGGCCTCGGAGAATTTGACCCTGACTTTCTGTCCGATGCGAATCTTATCGATTTCGCAGTCGACGATATTCGTGAGCATCGTAACCCCTTCGTTGAGCGTAACATAAGCGATGACATAAGGTGGCTTGGCTTGCCGTGTGATTGAATAGCTGTAGATCGCGCCATTGCCCGATGCCTCGACAAACGCCGTGTCATCCGAGAAGCAATGCGGGCAAACGGTCCGCGGATAGTGGTGCGCCTTGCCGCAGGCGTTGCAAGTCCGGATCAGGAGTTGCCCCTTGGCAGCGCCTTCCCAGTAGGGCTTGCTCTCGGAATTGACTACAAGGTTGATCTTGCTTTTCTGGTCGGTGCTCATGCGTCTTCACTCCCGAGAATAACGGTTGCGCTGCCCATACGCGATCCCAGAAGCCCGCCGGTTCCATGCGCCAGTGCAATATCGCAATTGCGAACCTGAACCTTCGGATGAGCCTCACCGCGAACCTGGCGGACTGCTTCAAGAATCTTGGTCATGCCGCCGCGATTGCCCGGGTGATTGTTGCACAATCCCCCGCCATCCGTGTTGAAGGGCAACTTGCCGACGCCGGAAATCAAGTTGCCGTCCGAGACGAACTTCCCGCCCTCACCTTTTTTGCAAAAACCCAGATCTTCGAGCGTTTCCAGCACTGTAATGGTGAAGGAATCGTAGATAGAGGCGTATTTAATGTCGGTGGGCGTGACGCCGGCTTCAGCGAAAGCTTTGGGCCCGCTCCAACGCGCGCCGGAATAGGTCAGATCGACCTGGCCCGCCGCGAGATGCTTGGGCGCCTCACCGGCGCCGAGAACCTTGACGCGGGTACGCTTCAGCGACTTCGCCACTTCCGGGCTCACCATCACAACGCCGCCGCCACCGTCGGTGATGACGCAACAGTCGAGCCTGTGCAACGGATCGGCAATCATCGGTGAATTGACGACATCTTCCACGGTCACAACGTCGCGGAGCCTGGCGTGTTCATTGTGCTGGGCGTGGTGGGATGCGGCGACCTTGATCCATGCGAGCTGCTCGCTGGTGGTGCCGTATTCGTACATATGCCGCATCGCACACATGGCGTACATATTCGTGACGTTGGGGCCATAAGGCATTTCGAACGGAAAGTCCGGCGCTTGCTGGTTGTAGTAACGGACGGGCTTGCCTTCTTTCGCATCGGCGACCGGCCGGCCTGCCAGCGTGATCAGCGCCACATTGCAATGCCCCGCGGCGATGGCCTGCGCGGCATGACTGACATGGACGATGTAGGAAGACCCGCCGGTCTCCGTGCTGTCCATATGACGCACATTATTGAGGCCCATATATTCGATCATGTTGATCGGGCCCAACCCGGGCGCGTCGCCGGCGCAGAAATATGCGTCAACATCGTCCTTTGAAAGACCTGCGTCCGCCAGCGCGCCCTTCGCGATCTCGGCATGAAGTTGCGGCAGCGTCTTGTCCAGCGCCGCGCGGCACGGATGCTCGTAGATGCCGATTATGTAGGATTTTCCGTTGATACCCATCCCTATTCCCTTATCATGATTTCCTTATTGCTTAGCGCATTCATGGGGGAAACGTCCAGCCCGTCCACGAAAAGGCGGAAGCGGCGGTTACGGTCGATCGGAAGAACAGGTCGAGCGAGGGAGAATCGGATTGGGGACGGTGAAGATTGAAAACGCGGGCGGCGTCAGGACCATCACGCTTGCACGCGCTGAAAAACGCAATGCCCTTGACGGACGAATGCTCGATGGCCTGACCGCCGCCTTTCGGCAGACACCGCCCGAGGAAGAACGCGTCACCGTTATTCGCGCCGAAGGCTCCGTGTTCTGTTCTGGCCTCGATTTGCGCGTGCGAGACGCGGGAACGCTCGGGGCGGTGTCCATCGAGACGATGCTGCACGCGATCGAGACCTATCCCTTGCCGGTGGTCGCAGTCGTTCAGGGCGATGCGATCGCAGGCGGCAATGAACTCGCGCTGCACTGCGATTTTGTCATCGCCAGCACGGACGCGCGATTTGGCATGTCGCTCGCCAAAATCGGCCTCGCCCCTACCTGGTTCCTGGCGAAGAAAATTCTCGAAGTCGCCGGGCCGGTCGGCGCACGGGAAATGCTGCTGCTGGGCGACCTGCTGACCGCGCACCGGATGCACGAACTCGGACTGATAGCCCGAATGGCGCCTGCCGCCGGACTGGAGGAGGAGACCTCGAAGATCGTCTCCCGACTGGCCGCCAACGCGCCTCTGTCCTTACGGGCCATGAAGGCGGTGCTGGTGCGCGCCATGACTTTCCGCGACGGCATACCGCATGAGGATATAGACCGGCTTGTGCGCGCCGCGGGAGACAGTGCCGACGCGCGGGAGGGCATTACCGCCCTCCTCGAGCGCCGGACGGCGGTTTTCAAAGGCCAATAGAAAAGGCGACAAGACTCATGTCCGTTCGAATGAAAAAAGCCTGGCAGGAACTTACGGCCGCCAACGTCACGGTGCTCGGCGGCGAGCTTGGTATCTACCAGATCGCCGACGAAAAAGAACATGTCCTCCGCATCGGTTTCGCTGGCGGGCGTTCCCTTTTCGGGTTGCGGGGTGAACTCCTCAAGGCGCTGGAAGAACATCGCGGCCGCCGCACCTTCTTCCGCGTCGAAATAAATTGCCAATACATGAGCCGTTACGAAGAACTTCTGATGGTCCATATGGCCGACTACGGATCGCTGCCGGCGGGAAACGCCTTCGAAGGCAACCGCAAAATCGGCCGGCTGAGCATTGGCTGAGAGAGCCGAAACGACGCGAGAAAGTACAAGGCCGCGAAGGCCGGACGACAGCAAGGGAAGAAAGATCATGGATTTTGCCATGACGGACGAGCAGCGGCTCATCGTCGAACAGGTACGGCGCTTCGTGCGCGAGGAAGTCGCTCCCCTTGAAGACAAGCTCGATCCCGACGAGAGCCGGCTCGGCCCCGACGATTACGCGCGCCTCGTCGCGAAGGTGAAGGACATGGGCCTGCACGGCCTCGGCGTTCCTCCCGAATACGGCGGCCCAGACATCGATACCGTCACCATGACGCTGATCGCGATCGAGATTTCGCAGCATCGCGCAGGCCTATATTCGCCCTGCTACGGAAGTTTCGGCGGCGCCGGGCTCGCCCATCTTTACGAGGCGAGCGAGGATCTGAAAAAGCGTTATCTCTATCCGACGCTGAATGGCGAGAAACACGGCTTTTTCGGATTGACCGAACCGTCCGGCGGCTCCGATCCGGCGCGCGCCATACAAACCCGGGCTGTCAAGGACGGCGATGACTGGGTCATCAACGGCGCGAAGATTTTCATCTCCGGCGCGGACAAGGCGGAATACGGCATCGTTTTCGCACGGACCGATGCGGGCAAGGGCCGCAACGGCATTACCTGCTTCATCGTCGATACGGACACGCCCGGGTTTCACGTCCGCCGCGTCGTCCACACGCTTCGATCCGCCTATTATGCGACGGAGCTTCAGTTCGAGAACATGCGCGTGCCATCAGCGAATGTGCTGGGCGAGGTGAACAAGGGATTCGCAATCGCCAACGACCGGCTGAGCCGACAGCGCATTCCTTATGCGGCCAGTTGCATAGGCATCGCCATCAAGGCGCAAGCAATGTGCGTCGAGTACGCCAAACTGCGCGAGACTTTCGGGGCGCCTCTCGCCACACGGCAGGCCGTGCAATGGATGGTGGTGGATAACGAAATCGACATCCGCACCGCCAGGTGGGCGACGCTGGACGCCGCCTGCAAGGCGGATCGCGGCGAGCCCTTCCGCACCGAGGCCGCGATGGCAAAACTTCTCTCCACGGAAGGCGCCAGCCGCGTCGTCGATCGCGCCATCCAGATTCACGGCGGCTACGGCGTCACCAAGGATCTGCCGCTGGAGCGCTGGTACCGCGAGATGCGAATCCGGCGCATCGGCGAGGGGCCGAGCGAGGTGCAGCGCCTGGTCATGGCTCGCGATCTTTTCGGCGCATCGTTATGACGAAGGCGGACCCGGCCATGGACGACGATGAAGCGAGACCGCAGCCGCTGCAAGGCGTGAAGGTGATCGATCTGGGTCAGGTCTATCAGGGTCCCTACGCCGCCTTCCTGATGGCGAAAGCCGGAGCCGAGGTCATAAAGGTCGAACCACTCCACGGCGAGCCGCTGCGAATACGCGAGGCGCTGGGCGGCGGGGCGTCGCTGCCGATGGCCATGCTCAATTCCAACAAGCGCGCCATCACGCTCAATCTGAGGAGCCCGCGGGGATGCGAACTTCTCAAGGCTCTCGTCAGCCGTAGCGACGTCCTGATCGAGAATTACGCTCCGGGTGTCATGGACCGCCTCGGCGTGGGCGCGAAAACGCTGTTCGAGGTCAATCCGCGCCTCGTATACGCCTCGGCGACGGGCTACGGCCTGTCGGGGCCGGAACGGGACAGCCTCGCCATGGACCTTACCATTCAGGCCGCCTCCGGCATCATGAGCGTGACGGGCTTTCCGGACGGACCGCCCCTGAAAGCCGGCCCTGCGGTCGCCGATTTCATTTCCGGCACCCATCTTTACGGTGCGATCGTGACGGCGCTGTTCGAGCGCGAACGGACGGGATGCGGCCGTATGGTAGAGGTGGCGATGATTGAAACCATCTATCCGACGCTCGCCTCCAACCTCGGCATGATCCAGTCCGATCCAGGGCCGCCGCCGCCGCGCACCGGCAACCGGCATGGCGGCCTCGCAATCTCACCTTACAATGTCTACCCCTGCAAGGACGGACACGTCGCGGTCATTTGCCTGGTCGAAGCCCACTGGACGAACCTGCTCAAGGCCATGGGGCGCGGGGAACTGAAGGACGATCCGCGCTTCCTCGACAACGCCGCCCGCGTCACGCACATGGACGAGACGGACGCCGTCGTCGAGGAATGGACGAGAAACCTGACGCGCGCCGAGATTTTCGAGATGTCGCGCGCGTATCGCCTGCCCACCGCGCCGGTGCGGAATCTCGTCGAAGTGACGAACAGCCCGCATATGCACGAGCGCGGCATGCTGCAATGGATCGACCATTACAGTCTGGGACGCATCGTGGTGCCGAACAGCCCATTGCGGTATCACGGCACGCCGCAGATGATGGGCGCGTCCAATCCGAGACTCGGCGAGCACAATCTCGAAATTTACGGCGGCGTGCTGGGGCTCAGCGACAGCGAAATCGACGCCCTGAAGGCCGATGGCGTCATCTGACGTCGAGGCAATCTGATCTTTTGCATCAACGCGCCGGAGATTTCGCGGCTGCTTTCAGGTTATCGACAGCACCCCAAAAAACATTATAATGTTTCAAAAGCTATGCGGATGATTGAACCATCCGAAGTCGGCCTCTCGTGCCGGCAACCGGGGAAGAGCGCTTCAGGGAGGAACCATGACAGCCGCGTTAAGCCTGTCGTTCGAGGACGCCGCATCGAAGGGAATGATCGTCGCCTGGCACGCAGCTCAGGCGCCGGACCGGCTCGCGATTTCATCCGAAAAAGGCAATCGCAGTTATTCAGAGTTGAATGCGCAGGCCAACCGGCTGGTCAGGGTGTTGCGGGGCGCCGGCCTTCAATCCGGCGACGGTGTGGCGCTTCTTTGCATCAACCGTCCCGAATTTGTCGAGACTGTCATGGCCTGTCAACGTGCCGGCTTCCGGATGACCCCCGTCAACTGGCATCTCACGCCCGCGGAAGTCGCCTATATCGTGGACAATTGCGAGGCGAAGGCTTTTATCGCGGATATACGGCTTGCATCCTCGGCGACGCAGGCCGCTACCGCGGCGTCCGGTCTGCGCATCAAGCTCGCCGTGGGCGGACCGATCGAGGGTTTTGCCTCTTACGACACGCTGGTCGCGCGCGAATCCGGCGCGAATATCGACGATCCCATCATCGGCAGCCAGATGCTCTATACGTCGGGCACGACCGGTCATCCGAAGGGCGTCTACCGGGGCAGCGCACCGGCGGCCTCGTCGCTTTTCAGCAAGATGGTCGAGACGGCGCGGTTCAACAACGCCACGGACCTGGCGGTGGTGACGGGGCCGCTCTATCACGCTGCGCCGCTGTCCCTCAATCTCCTGCTTCCGCTCTCGGCCGGCGTCGGCGCGATACTGATGGACAAGTGGGACGCGGAGGAAATGCTTCGGCTGGTCGATAGACATCGCATCACGCATACGCATGTCGTGCCGACCATGCTTCACCGCATTCTCCTTCTTCCGCCGGAGGTCCGGGCCAAATACGACATCTCGACGCTGAGGTGGATCCTCCACGGGGCAGCGCCCTGCCCCGTGCATGTGAAGCGGGAGACGATCGAGTGGCTCGGTCCGGTCGTCTTTGAATATTACGGCGCGACGGAAGGCGGTGGCGTCTTTGTCCATCCGGACGAATGGCTGGAAAAGCCAGGTTCGGTGGGCAGGCCGACGGAGGGTGTCGTTCTGCAGATTCAGAACGAGAACGGCAAGGAATTGCCGCAGCGCGAGATCGGCACCGTCTATTTCAAGGCGCCGGAAAAAACCGCGAGCGTCTATCGAGGCGATTTCTTCACCATGGGCGACATGGGCTATGTCGATGAGGACGGATTCCTGTTCCTGACCGGCCGCAGCGCCGAGGTCATTATTTCCGGCGGCGTCAACATCTATCCCGCCGAGATCGACCAGGAGATCCTTCAGCACCCCTCGGTCAAGGACGTGGCCACGGTCGGCGTGCCCAACAAGGAATGGGGCGAAGAAGTGAAGGCGGTCGTTCAGCTCAATGAAGGTTACGAGCCGGGCGAAGCGCTGGCCAAGGACATACTCGATTTCGTGGCGACGCGGCTGGCGGCCTATAAGCGCCCCCGGTCCGTCGATTTCGCGGATGACCTGCCGCGGCTGACGACGGGCAAGATCGTGCGGCGGACGGTTCGCGACAGATACTGGCAAGGCGAAAAGAAAATATAATGGGACGGGGAGAAAGCTGATGGCTGGATTGTGCAAGGGCCGCGTCGTCATCGTGACGGGCGGCGCCAGAGGTATCGGGCGGGAACATTGCCTGGAATTCGCGCATCAGGGCGCCAAGGTGGTGGTGAACGATCTCGGGAGCGAGCGGACAGGCGAGGGCCGCTCGAGCGAACCCGCCGAGGCGCTGGCGAAGGAAATCAGGGCCATGGGGGGCGAGGCGGTCGCCAATGGCGATGACGTGTCCGACTGGGACGGCGCCAAACGGATGATCGATCAGGCGATCTCGACCTTTGGCGGCCTCGACGTGCTCGTCAGCAATGCCGGCATTTTGCGCGACCGCATGCTGACCAACATGACGATCGACGAATGGGATGCGGTCATCAAGGTTCATCTGAGAGGCACGTTTTGCCCGGCCCACCATGCCGCGAACTACTGGCGGGCGCAGGTAAAGGCGGGCAAGACGGTCGACGCCCGCATCATCAACACAACCTCCGTTTCGGGCCTGCTGGGCAATCAGGGGCAATGCAATTATGGCGCGGCCAAAGCGGGCATTGCCGCTTTCACGATCACGTCGGCGATGGAGCTTGCGCGCTACGGCATCACCGTGAATGCGATCTCGCCGGGCGCGCTTACCCGGATGACGGAAGACCTCGGCTATGCCGTGGCGGTGCCCGAGGGTGAGTGGAACCCGCGCGATCCGGCCAACATTGCGCCTATCGTCGTCTGGCTCGGAAGCAGTGAGTCGAAAGACGTGACCGGCCAAGTCTTCGAATCCACGGGCGGGCGGCTGACAGTCTTCGAGCGCTGGCACCGCGGGCCGGCCATTAACCCGAAGCGCCGTTTCGATCCGGCCGAGCTTGGTCCGATTGTCAAGGACCTCCTCAGCAAGACGAGACCGCCGGACGCGATCGGCGGCTGACGGGGATACCAGCGACCATATCGAACCGGGCCGCTAGGCCGAAGACAAACACCAGACAAGGATGAATGCCGACAATGGATTTTTCGTTCAGCGAGGAGCAGACGCTGCTGCGCAATTCGGTGCAGAGCCTGCTCGCCGACAAATATGACTTCGACACGCGCCGCAAGATCGTGAAGTCGGCCGACGGCTGGAGCCCGGCCATGTGGAAGCAGTTCGCCGATCTCGGCCTTCTCGCCGCGCCCTTTTCGGAAGAGCAGGGCGGCCTCGGCGGCGGCCCCATCGAAACGATGATCCTGATGGAAGAGTTCGGCCGTCACCTCGTCGTCGAACCCTTCGTCGAGACGGTCGTGCTCGCCGGCGGGTTCCTCCGCGAGGGCGGCTCGAAAGCGCAAGCCGACGCGCACATCCCCGGCATCGTCGACGGTTCGACCGTCTGGGCCTTCGCCTATGCCGAGCCGCAGGGCCGCTACAACCTCGCCGACCTCGTCACCACGGCGAAGAAGGACGGCGCGGGCTACACGCTGAACGGCTACAAGGCCGTCGTTCTCGGCGCGCCCTGGGCCTCGAAGCTCGTCGTCACCGCCCGCACGTCCGGCGGCCAACGCGACCGCGACGGCGTCTCGGTTTTCATCGTCGACAAATCGGCGGCGGGCGTTTCGACCCGCGACTATCCGACGGTCGATGGCCGCCGTGCTTCGGAAATCACCTTCGAGAACGTCAAGCTCGGCGCCGACGCGCTGATCGGCGCGGAAGGCAAGGCTCTGCCGCTCGTCGAGAAGATCACCGATCAGGCGATCGCCGCTCTCTCCGCCGAAGCCATCGGCTGCATGGGCGAACTCAATAAGGCGACCGTCGAGTACTGCAAGACGCGCAAGCAGTTCGGCGTTCCCATCGGCAAGTTCCAGGTGCTGCAGCACCGCATGGTCGACATGTTCATGGCCTATGAGCAGTCCGTCTCCATGACCTACATGGTCAACCTGAAGCTTTCGGAGAGCGACGCCGAGCGCGTCAAGGCCGCCGCCGGCGCCAAGGTGCAGATCGGCAAGGCGGGCCGCTTCGTCGGCCAGCAGGCCGTGCAGCTTCACGGCGGCATGGGCATGACCGACGAGCTCAATGTCGGCCACTACTTCAAGCGGCTGACCATGATCGACACCCAGTTCGGCAATGTCGACCACCAGCTCAAGCGCTATTCCCAGGCGGCGTAAGCCCGAAGGATTGGTGGACTGACATAAAAAAGGGCCGCATCCCGAATGCGGCCCTTCGCATGTCCGGATGGTCCGTCAAAGTCCCAGAACGGCCTTTGCAATGACATTGCGCTGGATTTCGTTCGAACCGCCATAAATCGAAGCGGCGCGACCGAAATTATAGGCGCTTGTCACGCTCACCGCATAGGCGGGCCCGACGGGTGCTTCATTGGCGATTCCAATCAAATGTTCCCTCTGGAACGGCATGGCGTAGAAGGCGACGGCCTCGACGGCAAGCTCCGACAACGCCTGCTGAACTTCGGTCCCTACAATCTTCAAGGTCGAGGAAAAGGGGCCAGCGGGACGGCCCGCCACCTCCTCCGAAACGATCCTCAGATTGGTATATTCGAGACCCGTGAGCTTCACCTCGATTTCGGAGAGCCTCGTCATGAATGCCGGTTCGTCCGCCAGCGCCGCGCCATCGCCAAGCCTTTCCTGTCTCGCGATTTTCCTGAGGTGCGCGATCTTGCGCTTGGACTCAGGAACACCTGCAATGCCGGTGCGCTCGTTGACGAGCAAGAACTTGGCGTAGGTCCAGCCCTTGTTTTCATCGCCGATGCGGTTCGTCACCGGCACCTTGACGTCAGTGAAAAAAACTTCGTTCAAGTGATGCAGTCCGTCGATGGAAATGATCGGCTTCACCTCGATGCCGGGCGTCTTCATGTCGATCAGAAGGAACGAGATGCCTTCCTGCTGTTTGGCGGTCTCATCCGTTCGCACGAGACAGAATATCCAATCGGCTTCATGGGCATAGGACGTCCAGATTTTCTGGCCGTTGACGATGTAATGGTCGCCCTGACGCACGGCCTTGGTCTTCAGCGAAGCGAGGTCCGATCCGGATCCCGGCTCCGAATAACCCTGGCACCACCAGACATCGCCGGTAAGAATGCCCGCCAGGTGCTGCTTTTTCTGCGCTTCATTGCCGAATGTGTAGATCACCGGTCCCACCATGGACAGGCCGAATGGAGAAAGCCGCGGTGCATTGGCGAACGCCATTTCCTCGTTGAAAAGGAACTTCTGCATCGGCGTCCATCCAGTGCCGCCATACTGCCTGGGCCAATTGACCGCTACCCAGCCTTTCTCGTGGAGGTCCTTCTGCCAGCGCCTGAGCGCACCGCGCTCGCCGGACGCGCCCACTGTGTCTCTCTCCGCGAGCTCCCTAGGCAGTTTTTCCGAAATGAACCGACGGACTTCCGCGCGGAAGGCTTCGTCCTCTTTCGTAAGTTCGATATCCATCTACTGACCTTTCGCGGCAACGATCCGGCTGTTTGTATTTTCATTATAATGAATTTATCCGAACGGGCAAAAAACCGAATTGTCCACCGCTTTCAAAGATTAAGGATCACCTTGGCGATGACGTCGTGTTGAATCTCATTCGATCCACCATAGATGCTCGCAGCGCGGCCGTAGCCGTAATCAGCCCACACGTTCCTGGCATGGGCAGGGCCTATACCCCGTACGTTGGCGCCGCCAAGCAGGGCTCCTTGCTCGAACGGTTCGATATAATAGCCGACGGCTTCGACGGCGAGTTCGCCCAAAGCCTGCTGAACCTCGCTACCGACGATCTTCAGCAGGGACGACTGCGGTCCGACCGCCTTTCCCGCCGCCGCATCGGCGAGAATCCGCAGATTCATGTATTCGAGACTGGTGAGCTTGACTTCTATCTCGGCGAGTTTGCGCTGGAACGCGGGATCGTCCATCAGCGCTTCCCCATCCGCGTTCCGCTCCGCTCGTGCTATCGCCCTGATATGCGCAGCCTTCTTCTTGGACTCGGAGACGCCGCCGATACTCGTTCTTTCATGGACAAGCAGGTACTTGGCGTAGGTCCAGCCCTTGTTTTCCTCGCCTATGAGATTTTGCACCGGCACCTTGACGTCGGTAAAAAACACTTCGTTGAGATGGTGCAGACCGGCGATCGAGATAATCGGACGCACTTCGATACCGGGTGTCCTCATGTCGATGAGCAGGAAGGAAATCCCTTCCTGCCGCTTGGCGCTCTGTTCGGTGCGCACCAAACAGAAAATCCAGTCGGCCTCATGCGCATAGGACGTCCATATTTTCTGGCCGTTGACGACGTAATGGTCGCTGTCGCGCACCGCCATCGTTTTAAGCGAGGCGAGATCGGAACCGGCACCCGGTTCGGAATAGCCTTGGCACCACCAGACATCGCCCGAAAGGATGCCCTGCAAGTGGCGGCTCTTCTGTTCGGCGTTGCCGAAGGTGTAGATCACCGGGCCAACCATGGTCAGCCCGAAAGGCATCAGACGCGGTGCATCAGCTCTGGCGATTTCCTCGTTGAAGATAAACCGCTGCCCCGCGTTCCATCCCGTGCCGCCATACTCCTCGGGCCAGGCAGGCGCCGCCCAGCCTTTTTCGTAAAGCGTCTTGTGCCAGCGCTTGACCACACTTTTGTCGGTCATCACACCCAAGGCCGGCAAATCCGCGCATTCCGGCGGAAGGTTCGCCGCGATAAATCCGCGAACCTCGTCACGAAATGCCTCATTCTCCGGCGTGAAGTCGATATTCATATGTATCTCCCCATTGCCGGGCTGGTGCAAATATTCCCGCGCCGCCGTGAGTCGCGGCAACACTCATCGACAGCTGGATCCATGCTTCCCAAGATCCAAGTCGCGGTCTAGGCAGCCCAGCCCTGCAAGCGCGCGGCCTCAAGACGAACCAGCTCCGGCCCGCCCAGCAACTGCCGGTCGAGACCAATCCGCTTGAACCAATAATGCAGGCCGAGCAGATCGGTGAAGCCCATGCCGCCATGAACCTCGGTCGCGGTGCGCGCGACGAAGCGGCCCACTTCCGACAGGTGGCTCTTGGCATGACATGCCATGAGGCGCGCGTCGCCCGGTACCTCGTCCAGCGCATGGGCCGCATACCACACCAGCGAACGCGATGGTTCGAGAGCGGCCGCCATCTCGGCGCAGAGGTGCTTCACGGCCTGAAACGACCCGATCACGCGGCCGAACTGCTTGCGCTCTCCCGCATAAGCTACCGCCTTCTCGATCATCATCTGACCCGCGCCGAGGGTGTCGGCGGCAAGCATGACCCTGCCGGCATCTATCATCCGCGCAACCGCGTCGGCGCTGGATCGGGGCAAGGGCTCGGCCGCGACCTGATCGAAGACAAGTTCGCCAACCGATCGGGTCTTGTCGATGGTGTTGAGCGCCCGCCGCGACAAACCCTTCGCGTCGGGCAAAACGAGATGAAGTCCATGGTCGCTGTCGGCCACGATGTAGAGATCGGCCTCAGCCCAGTCGATCACGAAGAGGGACTTGCCCGTGAGCGTTCCCTTCCGGGCTTTCACGCCGGCATCTTCACGGATGCCGATTTTTTCCGTGACGGCCACGCCTGCGACAATCTCGCCCGCGGCGATCTTCGGAAGCCACTTTTCCTGCTGGGCCTCGCTGCCTGCGAGCATCAGCGCGAGCGGCGCCATGACGGCGGTCCCGAGGATGGGCAGCGGTGCCACATGCCGCCCGATCATCTCGTAAACGATCGCCGCGTCGAGAAATCCCAGACCCATGCCGCCAAAATCTTCCGGGATCAGCATTCCGGGGATGCCCAGCTCGCTGGCGCCCGCCCATAGGGACCGCTGAACGGTATGCGTGTCCCCGGCGGCAAGGCGCACCTTGTCGAGCGGCGCATTCTGTTCAAGAAAGCGGCGGACGCTATCCTGCAACATGCGCTGCTCTTCCGACAATGCAAATTCCATCGGATAAATTCCTATTTTGCCAGCTTCGGTTCGCGCGGCATACCAAGCCCACGTTCCGAAATAATGTTTTTCTGAATCTGCGCCGTGCCGCCGCCGATGATGAGCCCAAGCTGAAACATGTACCCCCACTGCCACGAGCCGTGACTGCGCAGATAGGGGCTGTCGTCGTAGAGAACGCCAAACTCTCCCATGACGTCAATCGCGAGCGCCGATATTTGATGGGTAAGTTCGCAGGATTGAAGCTTCACGATCAGGCGCGCCAAGCCGGGGTCCTCGCCCCTGCTCGCGCTGGTCAGCAGCCGGAGCCCATTGAACTTCATGGCGGCAAGTTCCGCCTGCAGCCTTACCAGGCGGTCCCGGAAAATCGGATTGTCGATGGCCCGCTGCCCGTCGACAGTCTCCTCGCGCATCAGGTCGACAAGGGCCTGGAACCTGGTTTCCATGGCGGCCGGATCGCCCAGCATTCCGCGCTCGTATTTCAGCGTTGCGTTGGCGACGAACCATCCCTGCCCGCGCTGGCCAACGATCTGCGTCTTCGGTACGCGCACATCCGTGAAGAAGACTTCATTGAATTCGGCATGGCCCGTCATGGTAGTGAGCGGACGGACTTCGATGCCCGGCGTCTTCATCGAGAAGATCAGATAGGAAATGCCTTCATGCTTGGGTTTATCGGGCTCCGTGCGCACCAGACAGAAAATCATGTCCGCCTCGTGCGCGGTGCTGGTCCATATCTTCTGGCCGTTGATGACGAAATCGTCGCCATCCTCAGTCGCCTTGGTCTGAAGGCTGGCGAGGTCTGAACCTGAACCCGGCTCGGAATATCCCTGGCACCAGACCACCTCGCCGCGAAGCGTCGGCTTCACCCATTTTTTCTTTTGCTCCTCGGTGCCAAGTTCCAGAAGCGTCGGCACCAGCATGGAGATACCCTGGTTCTGCAACGCAGAAGGTACACGAGCGGTTGAAAATTCCTCCGCGATGATACGCGATTCCAGAATGTCCGGCTTGGCGCCATAGCCGCCATAGTCGTTCGGAATCGTCCGCGCCGCATAGCCGTGCTGGATCAACAGTTGCTGCCAGGAACAGGCATCGGGAGACGGGCGCCCGGCAGCGCCAAGGCCCCTCGGCGCCTGATCCTTGTGTTTTGTCAGGAACGCCCTGACCTCTTCCCGGAAAGCCTCGTATTTGGGGTCGTATACTAGATCCATTCCAGATCTCCGATGCGTCGATGGCGATTGGTTCTATTTTTATTTCACGGCAGGCTTGAAACACGGAAGCTTGAATCCGTCGCCGATGTCCTTGAAGACAAGGGCCACGGGCATGTCGAGTTTCACCGCCTCCGGGTCGCAGTCGAGCAAGCGCGTCGCCATGCGGACGCCTTCTTCCAATTCCACGACCGCGGCTATATAGGGCACGTCGCGCGCGAAAGCCGGATGAAAAGGCTGGTAGGTCACCGTCCAGGAAAAAATGCGACCGCGACCGCCGCTCGGCTTCCACTCGTAATTCGGCGAGCCACATTTTGCGCACATGTAACGCGGCAGAAACCGCCAGGTATCGCAATAGCTGCACTGCTGAAAACGCAGGACGCCGTCCTGGCAAAGCTTCCAGAATTCCGCGTCGACCGGATCGACGGTCGCGGGCTGAGGATATTTCGGTTGCTGAATTTCCATTTTTACCTCCTCAAAATCGCGAGGCTGCCATCGCCCAGATCTCCCCATCCGGTCACGAGTCCGATTTCAGCGTCCGGAATTTGCCGCTTGCCCGCATCTCCGCGCAATTGGCGTGTCGCCTCAAGTACATGGTTGAGGCCCCACACATGCGCCTCGCTCAAAAGACCGCCATGCGTATTGAGCGGAAACTTGCCGCCGAGTTCGATCTGTCCATCCTTGACGAAATCGAGTGCGCCGCCCGGCTCGAAATAGCCCAGGGCTTCGAGCTGCAGTAGCACGACATAGGTGAAGCAGTCGTAAACCTGCAGAAAGTCCATGTCCTTCGGCGTCACACCGGCCATGGCGAAAGCGCGCGGCGCGGCATAGCTCAAACCGATCTTGAAGGGGTCCGGCCGCGACGGAATATCGTCGGCAGGATAAGGATGGCCCTCGGCCGCGCCGGAAATATAGACCGGCCTGTGAGGCAAGTCCTTCGCCCGCTCGGCGCTCGTCACCACCACGGCGCAGGCCCCATCCGTTTCGAGACAGCAATCGAATAAACGGAACGGGGAGGACACCTTGCGCGACCGCATGTAGTCATCCATCGTCATCGGTTGGCCGCAGGTCAGGGCGCGGTCGTTGAGCTGGGCATGCTTGCGGCACGCCATCGCAATCCAACCCGTCGCCTCGGGGCCGACGTTGTAAAGTTTCGAGTGCCGCGTCGCGAGCCAGGCATACATCTGCACCGGCAACAGAACGCCATAGGGGAGATAGTAACCCCGGATGGTCGAGGTCAGCGTGTTCATATTCATCGGCCGGCTTGGCGGCACCCCCGCCTTGGGACGCAGCGCCGAATAGCCGTTCCAGCCGAGCGTGACCAGCACGTTGTCGCAGACGCCGGAGGCCACGGCCATGGCGGCATTCTGCAACGCCGTGGTCGGGCTCGCGCCTCCCATGTTGACCGTCGAGGCATATCGCAGCACATCGACGCCGAGGTTGGCGGCCAATTCCTCCGACGTTGTATAGACGGGCGGCGGCACCATGCCGTCAATGTCCCTAGGCTTCAGCCCCGCATCCGCGATGGCCCGCCTGGCGGCATCGAGCATCATGGCCACGGCCGTCTGGTCCGATCCCTTTACATAACTGGTCTCGCCGATCCCGACGATCGCGGCCTTGTCGCTGAAATTCTTCACGAAACTGCCCTCATCATCATTGTTCCCCGCACGCGGCTTTTTCAATGAGCGGCCGCAAGCCTTCCGTTTGAAAAATATTCTGTAGACAGATCAAATCACCGGAATGAGACATGAATGGACGGATTCCTGTCCCTCGATCTGGCGCGCCAGCGTTTTGATCGCCAGTTCAGCTTCCTCAAGCTCGAAATTATGAGTATGCATGAGTTCAAGAGGATATTTGCGGCGCTCGATCATCTCGATCGCCTTCTTGTATCCCGACGACGTAACGCCGATCGCGCCTTTGATGGTGATTTCCTTCATGACGATAAGGTCGGACACGAAGTCGGGGACAGGCTTAAATCCCTTGACGCCGGCAAGGACGACCGTTCCGCCCATACGGACACAATCTAGCGCATCACGGACCGGCTGAGTCGCGTAGGACGTGACCTCAACGATGACGTCCGCGCCCTTTCCATTTGTCAGCGCCCGCACGCGATCGACAACATTTTCGTTCTGCACATCGATGATGTGATCGGCGCCGAGAGCAAGCGCCATCTGGAGCTTGTTTGAATCGGCCGCAAGTCCTGTGACTATGATCTTTCCCGCGCCGGCTTCACGCGCGGCAACGACGCTCGCAAGCCCGCGCTGTCCGGGCCCAAAAATCAAAACGGTATCGCCAACCTGCGTCTGCGGAATCTCCACCGCCCAGCGGAAGCCTGCGCCCAGCGGATTGAACATGACCGCCAGCTCCGCCGGAAGGTTCTTGTCCATCTTGTGAAGGATCGTGTTGGGCGCGAGATACATATATTGCGAATAGGCGCCCCAGAGACCCGGCGCCTCCGTGAGCGGAATATACGAGTAGATCTGGCGGCGGTCGCAGAGGTGATAATGCCCGCCGACACAGGTGTCGCAGCAATGGCATGACAGCATCGTCTCGATAGCGACCCGGTCGCCGACATCGACACCCCAGCGCCTGGCGGCCTTGTCGCCGATCGCCTCGATGATTCCGAGAGGTTCGTGCCCCGGAATCACCGGCATCGGAGTCCGCAAGGCCCCTTCGTATTGTTCGTAATCGCTGCCGCAAATGCCGCAGGCTTCGATACGGAGGATGGCGCTGTCGTCGGCGATCTGGGGGATCGGCAAATCGCGGGCTTCGAGTTTGCGCGGAGCCGTCTGCACCATCGCCATCGATTTTTTCGGCAACATTTTCGACTCCCCCGTTTCGTGTCGGCACCGACGATGTGTCCATAACACGTATATATTTTTTAATGCTTGTATGTATTATACAGGCTCAAAAGCAAGATGCGAAGACCTAAACTTCCGGCTTCGCCAAATTTGGGGAGGATTAGAAATAATGGCCGACGAAACACCCAGGGTTCCCCTGCTGTCCGTGGCAGAAGCGGCAGCCGCGGCAGCGAAAGCCGGCATATCGGAACAAATGGCGCCACTCAGCGTCTTCCGGGTTTTGCTCCGACATCCCGATGTGGCGCGCGAGCTTGCTTCGACGCTGACCACCCTGCTTTTCCAGGGCAACAAGCTCGATGCAAGACTGCGCGAACTCATCATCATGCGCATCGGCTGGAAAACGAAATCGCTCTATGAATGGACGCAGCATTGGCGGGTCGCCCGTATGCTGGACATTCCGGAAGCGGATCTGGTCGCGACGCGGGACTGGAAAAATGCCTCCTGCCTGTCCGACGCCGACCGCGCCATCCTCGCCGCGACCGACGAGACGCTCGACGGCGGCATGATTTCGGACGCCACCTGGGCCGCATGTGCGGCGCACCTGAAAACGGCCGAAGAACGTATCGAACTGGTTGTCGCCATCGGCAACTGGACGCTTTTCTCGCAACTGCTCAGGAGCCTAAAAATCCCGCTTGAGGATGGCGTCGTCGCCTGGCCACCGGATGGCAAGAAGCCTTGAGCAGAGGAGAAATAACAATTCAAGAACAGGATCGAGACAATGAGCGGAAAAAAGACGATTTCAAAGGATCTAGTCGGCATGACGTTTCCGGCCGTCGATGTGGAGTGGTCTGACAAGGACACGATACTCTATGCACTTGGCGTCGGTGCTCGTCCCGCCGACGGGCTTGATTTCATTTACGAAGGCCGGGGACCGAAAGTTTTGCCGACTTACGCCGTCATCCCCGGCGGGCGAGGGCTCGCCGGGCTGATGAGCGGCGTCGAGATGAAGCTGGAAATGCTGCTGCATGGCGAACAATCCGTCGAGTTGCTGCGTCCCCTGCCCTCATCGGCCAAGATCAAGGTAACGGGACGCGTTTCCGAGGTTTGGGACAAAGGCAAGGCGGCCGTCATCGGGGTTGAGAGCACAGGTTCCGACGAGAAAGGACCACTCTTCAAAACTCATGCGACGCTATTTGTGCGCGGCGCCGGCGGATTCGGCGGAGAGCGCGGCCCGTCGGGCGTCGACTCGACGCCGCCGGCCCGGACGCCTGACGCCGTCGTCGAGGACGTGACGCGCCCCGAGCAAGGAGCGATCTACCGCCTTTCGGGCGACCGCAATCCGATCCACATCGATCCGGATTTTGCCAAGTTGGGCGGCTTTGAAAAGCCCTTCGTTCACGGGCTTTGCACATATGGCTTCGTCGGTCGCGCGGTCCTGAGCGAGCTTTGCGGCAACGATCCCGCCCGCTTCAAATCTCTCAGTGGGCGCTTTGCCGCTCAGGTCTATTTCGGCGACACCATAATAACGAAGATGTGGAAAGCGGGCGACGGCATCGCTATCGTGCAGGCCGAAACCCAAAACGGCAACGTCGTCCTGTCTCAGGCTAGGGCAACATACAAGTCCTGACGGACGGAAATTGGTCAAAGTGAAAAAAATCTCACACCACTTTGCTCATCTGCTTGAGCCGCTTGATCTGGGGTTTACGATACTCAGAAATCGCGTGTTGATGGGATCGATGCATACCGGCCTCGAAGAGATGCCGGACGGCTTCGAGCGGCAGGCCAGGTTCTTCGCAACACGCGCCAGGGGCGGTGTCGGAATTCTTGTCACCGGCGGCATTTCACCGAACAGGGCGGGAAGGCTCGCGGAGCGCGCGTCGGTCATGACTGAAGACCTCGTTGAGGGCCATCGTGTGATTACGCGCGCCGTCCACGACGAGGGCGGAAAGATCGCTCTCCAGCTCCTGCATGCTGGCCGCTACGGCCGGCACGCAGAACTGGTGGCACCCTCCGCAGTCAGGTCCCGCATCAACCCGCTTACGCCCCGCGCCCTGAGCGATGAGGAAATCCTCCAGACTATCGAGGATTTTGGCACCGCCGCGGCGCTCGCCCGCGAAGCCGGATACGACGGCGTTGAAATCATGGGTTCGGAGGGCTATTTTTTCAATCAGTTCACTGCGGCGCGGACAAATCAGCGCACAGACGACTGGGGCGGTTCGGCTGAGAACCGGCGGCGCTTGCCGGTTGAGGTCGTGAGGCATGTCCGCAAGCATTGCGGCCTGAACTTCATTGTCGTCTACCGGATATCCGTCCTCGATCTCGTCGAAGGGGGAAATTCCTGGCCGGACGTCGCCGCCCTCGCAAAAGCTGTCGAGGGGGCCGGAGCGAACATCCTCAACACCGGCATAGGCTGGCATGAATCGCGTGTGCCGACGATCGCTCATATGGTGCCGCGCGGAGCTTTCACCTGGGCGATCAAGCGGCTCAAGGCGGAAGTCGCGATACCTGTGGTCGCTTCCAACCGGATCAATACGCCGGAGCAGGCGGAGCAACTGATTGCGGACGGACAGGCCGACATGGTTTCGCTCGCGCGTCCGCTATTGGCCGATCCCGATTTTGTCACGAAAACGGCATCAGGCGCATCGTCGAACATCAATACTTGCATCGGCTGCAATCAGGCCTGCCTCGACAATGCCTTCACCGGACGGCTGACAACCTGCATGGTCAATCCCGCGGCATGCCGGGAAGTCGAATTCAAGATCGCGCCAGCAGCCAGAGGAAAGCACATCGCGGTCCTTGGCGGCGGCCCGGCGGGTCTTGCCTGCACGGTGACGGCGGCCGAACGCGGCCACAAGGTGGCGCTATTCGAAGCCGACATCGAAATCGGCGGTCAGTTCAATCTGGCACGCCGGATTCCCGGCAAGGAGGATTATGCCGAGACCATCCGCTACTACAGGAACCGGCTCGACGAACTGGGCGTCGAGGTCCGCTGCGGTCGACCCGCTTCGCGCGCCGATCTGGAGAACGGAGGATTTGAAGAAATCGTCGTGGCAACCGGCGTTCGCCCGCGCCGTCTCGACATTCCTGGCGCCGATCACCCGTCGGTCCTGACCTATATAGAGGCGATCACAAACCCAGCGCGCGTCGGTGCCGAGGTTGCCATTGTCGGCGCGGGAGGCATCGGCTTCGACGTAGCGGCGCTCCTGTCCCACCCGCATGGCGCGCACGATCCGTCGCATCCAGATGTCGAGGAATTTTCCTCCGAATGGGGAATTGATTTGAGTTATACGCAGCCGGGCGCATTGCTCGCCGCCAATCATCAGTGGCCGTCAGCGCGCAAGGTTCACCTTCTCCAACGCAAGGCACGAGACAGTTTCGGTGCCGGCCTGAGTAAGACGCGGGGATGGACGAATTTCCTGGAGGTGATGTTCCGCGGCGTTACGATGACCGGCGATGTAACCTATCGGAAAATCGACGACGCCGGGCTACACATTGAAGCAGGCGGCAAACCGCAGACGTTGAAAGTCGACACGATTGTCGTCTGTGCCGGGCAGGAATCGGCGGACGACGCGTTGTCGTTCGCACGGTCCCTAGGCAAACCCGTTCATGCAATCGGCGGCGTCGACAAGCCGCAGCAACTTGATGCGGTCAGGGCAATCGAGGATGGCACACGCCTCGCGCTCTCTCTTTGAGGAAACAGATGAAAAAACGAGGGCGCGGCAAGAGACCATATGAAATCAGAGTTGTTGCATGAACACTAACATCCTCAAATCCGAACTACCCTCGGCGGCAACGGTAAAATCCGCGACCCGCGTTCTGGAGATTTTCGAGTATTTCGACGAAGTCAGACGCCCGGTGACGATCCAAGACGTGGCGCAGGCGCTGAGCTATCCTCATTCCAGCACCGCAGCTCTTTTGAAGAGCCTTGTCAGCCTCGGCTATCTGGAGCACAACGACCGGGACAAGACTTTTTTTCCGAGCATCCGGATATCTCTGCTGGGAAACTGGGTGGAGGCCGAGGCGTTACCAATCCGGAATGTTCGGCGCCTTATGAAACGGCTTTCGACCGATACGGGATGCACGATCATCCTTGCTGCGCGTCTGGGAGCCTATGCTCAATATGTAAAGGTGATTCAAGGCACGTCGCCCATCCGCTTTCATGTCAAGCCAAGCACCAGACGGATGCTCGCTTTTTCGACGATTGGCCGCGTTCTGCTCAGCGAACTCCCCTTGCCCGAAGCGAGACGTTTGATCCAGGACGCCCTTGCCGCCATGCCGGAGCGGCGGGAATCGATGCAGGAGATCGAAGACGAACTGCAAAGAATCAGAAAACGCGGCTTCGCGCTTTACAGCGATCTCGTGACTCCGGGAGCCACCATGCTGGCGATGCCCATTCCGATGGGTCCGTCCGGACGCCCGGTCGCCATCGGGATAGCCGCCCCCAAAGAGTATTTTCGCAATCGCAAACAACCATTCACGGCGTTATTGAAAAACACCATCGCCGAGCACATCTCACAAAACGGTCAAGGCTTTAAGGAGACTCTCGACGACGTGGACCAGCTCGAAATCGACGATGATATAGCGCCGTAATCATCCGAGCTTTGTATTCAGGAAGCCGGCCATCTCGTCGATCGCCGCCCGGCCTTCGCTCAAGACCGGCGCAAACCAGTGCCAGACATGAATCATGTTCGGCCAGACATGGAGATCGACGGATACGCCGGCCTCTTTCAATCTATCGGCCAATAAATGGCTATCCGAGAGCAAAACCTCCGAACTGCCCACCTGAATCAGGAATGGCGGCAATCCCTTGAGTTCGGCATATACCGGCGATGCCAGAGGCATCCTGCGCGGGGTTGAAGTTCCCAGATAGGCCGCTGTCCACAACTCAAGATCGGCATGGCGCACCATCGGGTCCACATTCGCCTTCGCGCTGTAGGATGCGCCTTTATTTTCAAGATTGGCCCATGGCGAAATACAAACGGCTGCGGCCGGAAGTCTGAGACCGGCATCGCGCGCCGCCAGAAGCATGGCGACCGTCAGGCCGCCGCCGGCCGAATCTCCCGCCACAGCGAGCTTCGCCGGATCGACACCCGTCTCGATTAACCAGCGATAAGCAGCAAGTGCATCATCGACCGCAGCCGGAAATGGATGCTCTGGCGACCGCCTGTAGTCGATCAGCAGAACCCGGCCATTCAGGGCAAGAGCTATATGCGCCGCAAGATGGCGATGCGAGTCGAGAGAACCAAGCGCATAGCCCCCTCCATGCAGATAGAGCAAAACCCGCTTGCCGGCGCCGGCAGCCGGCGCCAGCCATTCGCCGGGAACCCCGCCGGCGGAAACCGGCGTGACCGTCACGCCTTCGGGAAGACCGAACGCTTTTCCGGCCTCGTCATACGAGGTACGAAAATCCTCAAGAGAACGAGCCTCCTCGGTCACAAGGTCCGTAAGCAGCTGACGAACGACAGCAAGTTCCTCAAGACTCATTTTTGCACGCCCTCCTCAGGCCGCCGCGCCATGCCGCAACAGACGGCCCGGCAAACGATCTTCGGCGCCCAACACGTCGACGCCATTGCGCCGGATCAATGTCCCGTTGACGACGACGGCTGAAATGCCCGAAGCATCGGAAATCAGTCGGTCTTCGCCAGCAGGCAGGTCGTAGACTCTGCGAAGGGAACTTGCGCCAACCGTTTCGGCGTCGAAGATCAGGACATCGGCGGGCATTCCCACAGCAAGGCGACCGCGATCCCTGATGCCGAACACTTCGGCGGGCCGCGATGTCAGCATCCGCACCGCCTCCTCCAGCGTCAAGACGTGCTTTTCACGGACCCATCTCCCGAGAAGATGGGTGGAAAAACACGCATCGCAGAGTTGGCTCGCATGCGCGCCTGCGTCCGAGAGGCCGAGCACCGTGCAGGAATCGCGCAGCAACGTTGCCACCTCATCTTCGTCCGCGTTCGCGACAGGCAGGCGGAACCGCGTTTGCAGATCGCCTTGAATCGAGAGATCCAACGCAAGATCGATCGAGTTGCATCCGAGTTCTGCGGCTACGTCGCTCACCAGCCGTTCCCCGAACTCCGGCCGATCCGGACAATGAGCGATGACCGCTTTGTCCCATGCATTGAGCATCGGGCCACGCATCGCGTCCCGGAATCCCGCCCGGAAAGAGTTGTCGGCGTAAAGCCTCAGTTTTCCCGCGCGGTCGGCTTTGTTCACCGGCGCGAAGACCGGCATGCTCTGGAACAGAAACGGCTGTTCGAATCGAAATTCAAAATTGAGCGGCCTGCAGGTGACCTGCGGAAATACCGCGTAACCAGCCGATTGAAGTTCGTTTGAGCGTGCCAACTGCTCGGCTGCGGAGCCGACATTCAGCACGCCGCCACCGCCTAGCAACGCCGTCCAACTGACATGGCGACCGGAAACGCGGTTCAATTCCGCGAATTCGTCGAACGACAGCTCCTTGCCGACGGTCGCCTGTATCACGCCTTCGCCCGCCTCGCCCAGCGCCGACGCGATCTCCCGTATCTCGCTGAACTCCGCCAGCCGGCTTGGAACCGGCCGACCCTCATAGCCTACATGCGTCGGCGATTTCGAAGTCGCATAGCCGAGCGCACCGGCCTCCAGTCCTTCACGCATGATGCCCTTCATGCGCCTGACCTCCTCCGGCCGCGCCGCCCGTTCGGTGGATTCAGGCCCGAGGACATAAAGGCGCAGCGGCGTATGCCCCAGAAGAACGGCCACGTTGATCAACGTACCCTTCTTTTCCACGAGATCGAGATATTCGGGAAACGTCTCGAACCCCCAATCGTCGCCGAGACCGGCCTCAAGCGCCTTGACGCTCATGCCCTCGACATTCTCGAGCGTCCGCAGAATAAGGCCGCGGTGCTCCTTGCGCGTCGGGGCGATGCCGAAGCCGCAATTGCCCACCACGACCGTCGTCACACCGTGCCACGGCGAGATCGACAGCTTCCTGTCCCAAAGAAGTTGCGCATCGTAATGCGTATGGATGTCGACGATGCCGGGAGCAACCACCTGCCCCCGGGCATCGATAGTCGTCCTCGCACCGGCGGGGGCGTGTCCCATAGCCACAACTTTACCGTCGAGAATACCGACGTCTCCGGCATAACCCGGAGAGCCGGTGCCGTCCACGATGAATCCGTCCACGATCTTCAGGTCGTAGTCCATGAAAACGCCCTTTCTATGAATCGCAAAACATCAAGCCAGTACGTCCGTATACGGAGCGTCAAACGGCAAGCTTGTAGAGTTCCGCGACGTTGTCGTGGCATATCCAGTTGCGTTCCTGCTCGCTCAGATTTTTCGTGTGCTCTTCGAGCATCGCTTGCGACCAGGGCCAGGTCGAATCCGAATGCGGGAAGTCGTTCGCCCACATCAGGCGGCGAACATTGCACATATCCTTCATTCTGAAGGCAACCCAGTCGTCCTGGAACGTCACATAGATGTTGTCGTTGAAATACTCGCTCGGCATGCGCTTGAGCGGCGGCGCCTTCATCCAGTAGCGATGACGCTTGTAGGCATGGTCCATGCGATACATGTAGTGCGGAACCCAGCCCGCATCGGCCTCGACGCAGACAACTTTAAGGTTGGGGAAGCGATCGAAGACGCCGCCGAATATGAAGGTGCCCATCACGTCCTGGCAGCCACGAATGATCGACAGGAAGCCGTTGATACGCGGTCCCCGGACCTGACCCGAAAGACTGTCCGATTTGCCGGTCAGGATGTGGAACGAGAGCGGCATATCGCACTCGACAGCGGTCGCCCAGACCTTGTCGTATACAGTTGAATCATAGTCCTCGACGGCGGGGTTTCCGGGCATCATCACGCCCTTGAAGCCCATCTCCTTCGCATGCCTGATTTCCGCAACGCCATCTTCCGGCGACCGCATGGAAACCTGCGCAAGACCGTAAAGACGGTCAGGCGCCTCCGCGCAGTATTCCTGTAACCAGCGATTATAAGCGTCGAAGCAGGCTTTCTTGTAGTCGAAGTCGGGATGGTTGCAGATCACCATTCCGACCGTCGGATAGATGAACTCGGCCGCAACGCCGTCCTTCTCCTGGTCCGCAACGCGGAACTTGGCGTCCCAGCCGCTCTTCCACAGGTCTTCGAAGGCGACGCCCTCTGTCGTGATCTCCGCCGGATCCTTGCCGGCGGCGGCCACCAGCCCCATTGGAACCGGAGACCCCATGCCATCGACGATGAAAGCGTCGCCAACCTTGTCGATCCGCTTGATGCGCGGCGCGCGATCGCGGAATTTGGGATCAATGTAGTCAACATAGCAATGCGGAGGTTCGGTGATGTGCGAGTCCGCGGATATGGGCTTCTTGATCATTGGCTCTCTCCCATGTCGCATTTGGCTTCAAGGCCGCGACTTCTAATTAGGCAATCTCTGATTATAAATCTTCGCTGGCCGCGCAACCCGAGTCCAGATAAATTTACATCCATGCAACCAACAACACATATGTATTATTCGGAGGAGACGCGAACATGACGACGGAACCGGCCCTGCTCGAAAAAAGGGGCCATATCGCCCTGGTCACTCTCAACCGCCCGGAAGCGCGCAACTCGTTCAATCCGGAGATGCTGGCCAGGCTTGCCGGTCATTGGGAAGAGGTGCGCGACGATGCGAATATCCGCGTCGCCATCGTCACCGGCGCCGGAGACAAGGCGTTTTGCTCGGGCGCGGATCTCGGTCAGCTCATCCCGCTCATAAATGGCGCACGCAAACCGCAAAACGAATGGGACCAGAAAATTCTGGCTGACCCGAATATCCTGGCCAAGGGCTTGTTGCGCACATTCGATGTGACAAAGCCGGTCATCTCCGCGATCAACGGCTTTGCCGTCGCGGGCGGAATGGAGCTGGCGCAAGGAACTGACATGCGTATCGCTGCGGATACCGCAAAGCTCGGTGTGCAGGAAGTCAAATGGGCGATTTTTCCAGGTGGCGGCTCAACGGTGCGCCTTCCGCGCCAGATACCTTATGCAAGGGCGATGGAACTGCTGCTCACCGGCGATCTGATCAGCGCACAGGAAGCTTACGATCTGGGATTCCTGAATCGCGTCGTTCCCCAGAAGCAGGTGCTCGACGCGGCATTCGAACTCGCGGAGAAGATCGCCGCGAATGGGCCAATCGCCGTTCAGGCGATTCGCAAATCCGCCCGCGAATGTCTGGGACGCCCTGAGAGCGAGGCGATGGGTATGGAGTCGCGCTTCGCAGCGCCCGTGTTCAAGACCGAGGATGCGCGCGAGGGGCCCAAGGCATTCATGGAGAAGCGCAAGCCGAGCTATAAAGGCCGCTGAAACAAGAAACCGAAATCACTACGACAGGGAGACGTTCCGATGCAGTTCGGCATTCAGATGGTTTTTCAGAATTTCGACAGAGCCAACTCCGGCGTAACCGACGGCCAGGTCTATGACGAGGAAATCCGTCTCGGGATTTTGGCGGAAGAACTCGGCTTCGACGCATTGTGGCCCGTCGAGCATCATTTCGAGGACTATTCGTTTTGTCCCGACAACACCCAGTTCCTGAGCTACATGGCGGCGCGCACCAAACGTATCAAGCTAGGCACCGGCGCCGTCATCCTTCCCTGGAATGTGCCCGTTCGGATCGCGGAAAAGGTTGTCCTGCTGGATCACCTTTGCCAAGGCCGAACACTCTTCGGGATGGGCCGCGGCCTGGCGCGCAAGGAATATGCCGGCATGGGTGTGAACATGGACGAAGCGCGCCAACGCTTCGATGAAGCAAGCCCGATGATCATCGACGCTCTCGAGACCGGCTTCATCGAAGGGAGCGGCCCCTTCTATCCGCAGAAGCGGATCGAAATCCGTCCCAATCCGCGCGGCTCCTTCAAGGGGCGCATCTATCAGGTCGCCATGTCGCCGGAATCCGTTCTTCAGTGCGCGAAGGCGGGCGCGCGAATGGTGATCTTCGCTCAAAAGCCATGGGAGGCTCAGGCCGAGGCCGTCAAGGAATACAAGGCTGCGTACAAGACGCAGCATGGCGACGACGCACCGCCGATCATGATATGCGACTTCACCTATTGCGACACCGATCCAGCTCGCGCCGAGGAACTGGGACAAAAATATGTGACCAACTATCTGCTTTCGGTACTCGATCACTATGAACTGGCCGGCGAGCATTTTAAAGACGCCAAGGGCTACGAGTCCTACGCTCAGGCCGTCGACGCCATTCGCGCGCTCGGCAAGGAGGGAATGGCCAAAACCTATCTTGATGTCACGGCCTGGGGGACGCCCCAGGAAATCGTCGAGAAGTTCGAATATCGCAAATCGCTTCTGGGCGAATTCGACATCAATCCCTGCTTCCTTTTCGGCGGCATGAGCTACGAGGAGGCAGCCGAAAGCATGCGTTCGTTCGCCAGACACGTCATACCAGTCCTGAGAAAGAGCAGCAAACGCAAGGTGGTTTGACGCAATTGTTTCCGGAAGTCGTCGCGCCGGGTGGTGGGTTGGTCCATGAGCTCATCGATGACGGCACAGCTCGTCGCCGACGCGTTGGTGACAGCAATCTGGCGGCGAGGCAAACCTGACGCTCTCCTGCATCACTCTGATTGCGGCAGCCAGTACACGAGCGAGCCGTTCCAACGGTTGATGGCTGATCACGGCGTTGCCTGCTCGATGAGCCGGTCAGGCAACTGTTGGGACAATACGGCGATGGAGAGCTTCTTCTCCTCGCTCAAGATCGAGCGGGTGGCTCGAAAGGTCTACCGCACGAGAGACTAGGCTAAGGCCGATGTGTTCGACTACATCGAACGCTTCTACAATCCCCGGCACCGGCATTCGACGCTCGGATACTTGAGCCCTATGGAGTTCGAAAAGAAGATGCTGTTAGCTTAACTCGATGTCTGCGGAATCGGCAGCAGCCCAGGCGTGCCATTGCAATCGCTGGCTTGCTCGTAGGAGGTGAAAGCAAAACAATCGGGGAGGTGTTGGTTGGGGCGGCAAAACCCTGACATGCGATGGCGAGAATGCACGAGCATTCGACATCTCGCCTCGTAGGCTTTGATGAAGGGTCCAGGGAAGCCCTGGCCGGGAGGTGTCGGGGGTGGGAAGCCCCTGACGTGGGCCGCGCTGTCGGCGGTCCATGCGGGTCCAGGGTGCCAACGCCTGGCCCATCAGGAATTTCGGCTTCCCGAAATTCCGTAGTGGGTCTTCTACGGAACTTCGGCTTCCCTCAGCCTTCGACTTGCCTTTGGTGAATCCGACGCCCAGGTCACGGCGACACGGGTGTTGGGTGACGGGGCCATGTCTTTCGCAATCTTCAGGGCTGAAAAAATCAAGTCATGGGGACTGCTGGTGCGGGCCGCCGCACATATGAACCGGAGCCAGCCGACGCCGAACGCGGACCCGGAGCGCGAGAACCTCGTGCTGATCGGCTCGGGCGATGCGGCCCGTGATGTCCGGGCGCATCTCGCGGGCGCCGGTCTCACGCCGGAGGGCTTGCGCAAGAACGGCGTCCTCGCCGTCCGCATTCTGGCCACCGCCTCGCCGGAGTTCTTCCGGCCCGGCCGCTTGCACCGCGCCGGCGAGTGGGAGGCCGATCGGCTCGATGCCTGGCAGCCGGCGGCGGTCGCGTTTCTGAAGCAGGAATTCGGCGACAACCTCGTCTCAGCCATTCTGCATCTCGACGAGTCGACGCCGCATATCGATGCGGTCTTCGTGCCCCTGGACAGGACGCCGCGCAACAGGGGCTCCCCGGTTCGGCTCAACTGCGCCCGCTGGTTCGATGGGCGCAAAAAGCTTGCCGAGCTTCAGGACCGCTATGCGGCGGCACTGGCCCCTCTCGGTCTTGAGCGCGGGGTCAAGGGCTCGCGCGCTCACCACAAAGACATCCAGCGCCAATATGCGACCCTCCACTTCGAGGCGGAGGCGGCGCGTGAGACATCCGCACTGGCGACGCTGACGCTTGCCGACGCCGCCCTCGAACGCCGGGACGCGAAGTCCGAGCGCGAGGGAGCCAAGGCCGCGCGCACCCATGCCGCCGCCCTGGCCTTCGGCCTCGAAGCCTTCGCCGACGGCCGCATCCTGCGTGCGACCGGCGAGGAGGCAAAACCCCGCTTCGAGCTGCGGGCAATGTCCCCTGAAGAGGCCGAGGCTCTCAAGGCCCGCATAAAGCCCGCCTGGCGCGATCTCTGGCGCGCGGTGCGCCAACTCGCCGCCGATATCGAACATCGCGCTGAGGCAGCCGCCAAAGCGGCCGCAGCGCGGGCCGTGGAGGCGGCGCTGGCCTCCGTCTCCGAAACCCTCAAGGCCGCGCGTGCCATCGGCACGCGCGCAGCGCGCCTCGCAAACCTAATCTCACCCGAGGCGCGCTCCCAAGCCCAGGTTCTTAACAGCCTCTTAAGGAAGCAAGAGCACGGCGCGGACGACGCCGGGCGCGATCGCGCGCGCTGACGCTCACGCTTGCCTTCGGGCAAGCGGGACCCAGGTCGAGGCTCGCCCCCGATTGGCGGGGTTTCGAACCAGAGGGAGAATCCGATGACACCAGACCTTCAAGACCTGCTCGTCGCCACGCTGGCGGCGGCACAGCGCGACGCGAGCGCGGAGACCGTCGCCCGCTTCTGCGTCGCCTATGCGCGCTATCGCGCCGAGCACCCTGAAGAAGGCGACCGCGCCTTCTTCGACCATGCCCGCGCCAGCGGCTTCGCGCCGGTGCTGGACGGCCCCGCCGGGCCAACCTCGCTCCAGCATGTCGTCGCCGCGCTCCAGGTGGCGCTCGCCAAATGCACGAGGCCCAAGGGCGGGAAGCGCCGTCCGCGCGGCGAGCCCCGCGCGCTCTAACGCCGGGAGATTCCAGACGGAGGCCCAAGCCCGAATGAAAAAGCCCCGGGCCGCTTTCGCGGCCCGGGGCTTCTCTATCTTCTTCTTTCCATCGCATCGCCGTCAGGCGGC